>NZ_LHVI01000001.1:0-27013 GCF_001269755.1 Pseudomonas sp. Q12-87
CTTACTGAGGCACCTTTCTGTGGATAAAGCGCTGTAGCCCTTTATTTTCAGTATGTACAGAGGTTCAAAACCCTGTGTTCAGGTGGCAGTGAGTGGCTTGGATAACCGGTGTAAGCCTGTGGATGAATGACGATGTTATCCACAGAGGCGATTATCTTCAGTTTTGAAGGGGGTTTATCTACTGACCTCAAGGCCAGTTATTCACAGGTCTTAATCCACAAGCAGCAGCCCAATGGGGACACCGTAGCGTCCATAGGCACGCCGCCATCAAGGGCAATCGTTTAAAAAAAGAAAGGGGAGGAACCGGGTTTGCGTTGCGCTCGATAGTTTCGAGAACAAACCCGGTTGCAAAGGTGGTGTTATTTACCGATGCAAAAGCTTGAAAAGATTCGGCCCAGCAAATCATCAGAGCTGAAAGCGCCGGTAATTTCACCAAGGGACTGTTGCGCCAGTCGAAGGTCTTCGGCCAACAGCTCACCAGCCCCCGCCAAGGTCAGCTGCGCACGACCGTGTTCCAGGGCTGTGCTGGCGTGACGCAGAGCCTCTAGATGCCGCCGACGGGCGCTGAAGCTGCTTTCCGAGGTTTGCTCGTAGCCCATGCAGGCCTTGAGGTGTTCGCGCAACAGTTCCAGACCCTCACCTGCCGATTTGGCGCTGAGGCTGATAGTCACGTGGCCATCGTCGCTGATTTCCAGGACGATTGCTTCACCGGTCAGGTCCGCCTTGTTGCGAATCAACGTAACCTTTGCCGGATCCGGGCGCACTTCCAGGAATTCGGGCCACAAGGCGAAGGGATCATCTGCTTCCGGCGAGGTGGCATCCACTACCAGCAACACCCGGTCGGCTTCACCGATGGCCTTCAATGCCCGCTCGACGCCAATCTTTTCCACCTGATCGTCAGTGTCCCGCAGGCCTGCGGTGTCCACCACATGGAGCGGCATCCCGTCGATGTGGATATGTTCGCGCAAGATGTCTCGGGTAGTGCCGGCAATTTCGGTAACGATGGCTGCCTCACGGCCGGCCAAGGCATTCAGGAGGCTGGATTTGCCCGCGTTTGGTCGTCCAGCGATTACCACGGTCATGCCATCGCGTAACAATGCACCTTGCCCTGCTTCACGCAACACTGTGGATAACTCATCGCGGATCTTGTCGAGCATGCTCAACACATGGCCATCGGCGAGGAAGTCGATTTCCTCTTCCGGAAAGTCGATTGCGGCCTCGACGTAGATGCGCAGGCCGATCAATTGCTCGGTGAGGTTATGCACACGCTGCGAAAAGGCGCCCTGCAAGGAGCGCAGCGCGTTGCGCGCGGCCTGTGCAGAGCTGGCTTCGATCAAATCGGCGATGGCTTCAGCCTGGGCCAGGTCGAGCTTGTCGTTAAGAAACGCCCGCTCGCTGAACTCCCCGGGCCGAGCCAGGCGACAACCGAGTTCAAGGCAGCGCTTGAGCAGCATGTCCAGTACGATCGGTCCGCCGTGCCCTTGCAGTTCGAGCACGTCTTCGCCAGTGAAAGAATTCGGTCCCGGAAAATACAAGGCCAGGCCTTCATCCAACACTTGCTGGTCATCACTGAAAAACGGCCCGTAGTGAGCAAACCGCGGCTTGAGTTCACGACCGCTGATCGCCTTGGCCGCAACACCGGCCAAGGGCCCCGAAATACGGACAATGCCGACGCCCCCGCGACCTTGGGCGGTGGCAACGGCGGCAATGGTTTCACGCGGTGCGTTCATAAACCGGTATCCAGACAAAAGTGGTAGATAGCAAAACGCCCCACTAGGGGGCGTTTTGTGTGGTTATCCACAGAGCAAGTTACGCCTCGGCTTTTTTCGTAGCCGCTTCGATCTTACGCGTGATGTACCACTGCTGAGTAATGGACAACACGTTGTTCACAACCCAGTACAGCACCAGGCCAGCTGGGAACCACAGGAAGAAGAAGGTGAAGATGATTGGCATCATTTTCATGACCTTCGCCTGCATTGGGTCCGGAGGCGTTGGGTTCAGCTGCTGCTGGATGAACATGGTCGCGCCCATGATGATCGGCAGGATGAAGAACGGATCCTTGATCGACAGGTCGGTAATCCACAGCATGAACGGTGCCTGACGCATCTCCACGCTTTCCAGCAGAACCCAGTACAGCGACAGGAACACCGGCATCTGCACAAGAATCGGCAAGCATCCACCCAACGGGTTGATCTTCTCTTTCTTGTACAACTCCATCATGGCTTGGGACATTTTCTGCCGGTCATCGCCATGTTGCTCTTTCAGCGCAGCCAGTTTCGGTGCCACTGCGCGCATGCGCGCCATGGATTTATAGCTGGCAGCCGACAGCGGGAAGAAGATCCCTTTGATCAGCATGGTCAGGAAGATGATCGACCAGCCCCAGTTGCCGACGATGCTGTGGATATGTTGCAGCAGCCAGAAGATTGGCTGGGCAATGAACCACAGGAAACCGTAGTCGACGGTCAATTCCAGACCTGGGGACAACTCTTTCAGCACCGCCTGGCTTTTAGGGCCGGCATACAGAATGGCGCTGGTTTCGGCTTTTGCACCTGGCGCGGCAGTCAATGTCGGGCCGGTGTAGCCGATGATGAAGTTGCCTTTGCTGTCTTTACGCGTCTGGACGATGTTGCTGTCGCCCTTCTGCGGGATCCAGGCGGTTACGAAATAATGCTGCAGCCAGGCAACCCAACCACCTTGGACGGTTTCCTTGAGCGGTCCCTTGTTCATGTCCTTCATGGACACTTTCTTGTACGGCTCCGAACTTGTCCACAGGGCAGCGCCCAGGTAAGTCGCGGTGCCGGTAGCAGTGCTGGAAGAAGGATCGTCGCTGGCGTCACGCTTGAGTTGGGCAAACATCGCGCCGGACCATGGCTGGGCGCTCTGGTTGTCGATCAGGTACGAGACGGTGACGTCATACAGGCCGCGTTTCAAGGTGAAACGCTTGATGTAGTTGACGCCGTCCTGGCTGAACTTCAGGTCTACGACCAGTTGGTCCTGACCGTCAGCCAGTTGATAAGTCTTCTTCTCGGCGGAGTACACAGGGCGACCGGCCGGGCTTGCATCCGGACCATTGGTGCCGATCAGGCCACTTTGGGCCAGATACGTGCGCTCGTTACCGTTGTCGAACAACTGGAACGGGATTTCCGGATGATCCTGGCGGCGCGGATACAGCGGCAGCTTCAGCTGGGCGACGTCACCACCTTGTGGATCGATGGCCAGCTCGAGCACGTCCGTCTTGATCTGGATAAGATCTTTGCTCGCAGCCACTGGGGCTTCGGCAGGAGCGCTGGTATCGCTTGCCGCGCGCGGGATATCGTCATTGCCAGCGGTGCTATTGGCAGTTGGGACATCCGGCAGGCTCGGTGCGGTATTGCTGGCTGCAACATTCTGAGTCGGCAAGGCAGCCTGGCCATAGTCCTGGTTCCATTTAAGGACCATGACATAGGACACGATTGCCAGGGCGACGATCAGGATCGTGCGTTTGATATCCATGATTACTCGGCCATCGAAGAAGAACGGGAGGTAGGGATAGGCGGAACCGGGTCATAACCGCCGGGATTCCACGGATGACAGCGACCTAAACGACGAAAGGTCAGCCAGCCACCGCGCAGAAGGCCATGATTTTCTATGGCTTCGTACGCGTAGCAGGAACAGCTGGGGTAGAAACGACAGTGACTGGCCATCAAAGGACTAATGGCATAGCGATAAAACTGGATCGGAACGAGTGCCAGTTTACGCATCGGGACTGTCTACCCCTACAGTTTCGGTGTTGACTGCTGGTACTGGCTTGCTGCGTGCCAGACGCTTCCAGAGCTTGCCGAAATGCTGAATCAATTCGGGGTTTTCTACATCACCCAAACCTTTGCGCGCGACGATAACGATGTCCCATCCGACCAGTGAATCCTGGTTCAGGCGAAACGATTCGCGCATCAGACGTTTGAGGCGATTGCGCTCAACGGAGAGCTTGACGCTCTTTTTCCCGATAACCAGCCCTAGTCGGGGGTGATCGAGATCGTTGTTGCGCGCAAGGAGCAGGAGATTTTTCCCCGGAACCTTGCCGGTAGGGGAGTCAAAGACTGCCTTGAAATGCCGGGGTGTAAGCAGACGCTTTTCCCGACTGAAGTCCTGACTCACCTCCAGTGCCGGATTATCAAACTGCCAGACGCGCACGACCTTTGGCGCGACGACGCGACAGGACGGCACGACCGTTCTTGGTAGCCATGCGAGCACGGAAACCGTGGGTACGAGCGCGTTTGATAGTGCTTGGTTGGAAAGTACGTTTCATGTCGTGTTACCTGGTTCGTCCACAACGGGCCGGAATGGCCCCCGTTTTAAGAGACCGGGGATTCTAGAGAAAGCAAGCCTCTAGGTCAATTTCCAACCAGCGTTTCCTTTAAATAGATATCCGCTCCCCTGGTTGCCTTCGTCACGCAACGCTAGATATAGAAATAAAGAAGGGAATTATTTAAAGCTTTTCTGTAAAGCTTATAAAAGCAAGGCCGCCATCCTTCTGTGGATAACTGCCTTGGGCCCAGGTATCACGCTGTGTACAGAGAATGACAACTACGGGGGAAAGCGGTGGCAAGCCTGTGCCGCGCTGTCGGATAAGCTGTGTGTGGAAAGGGTAGTTATCCACAGTCGGGTTATCCACCGACTTCAACCCCCACTTGTACAACGAGCTCATGGGGGGTTATCCACAGAGCTTATCCACCGACCGCCGGTCGGCTTTCTTTCTGTTAAGACATTGATAAATCATGGGCGAACAGCAACCTGCATGTGGATAAGTGGGCGCCTGCTCGCTACAATGGCCGCTTGTTTTTGCCTCACCGGCTTTCAACTTAGGGGATATCCGTGTCAGTGGAACTTTGGCAGCAGTGCGTGGAGCTTTTGCGCGATGAGCTGCCTGCCCAACAATTCAACACTTGGATCCGTCCACTACAGGTCGAAGCCGAAGGCGACGAGTTGCGTGTCTATGCACCGAACCGCTTCGTTCTCGACTGGGTCAACGAAAAGTACCTGGGCCGGGTCATGGAGCTGCTCGACGAGCACGGCAATGGCATGGCGCCTGCGTTGTCCTTATTAATAGGCAGCAAACGCAGTTCGGCACCGCGCGCGGCGCCCAATGCACCGCTGGCCGCCGCAGCGTCCCAGGCCCAGGCCGCCGCGGCGCCGGTTAACAACCACGCCGCGCCTGCACCTGCGCCGAGCAAGCGCAATACACAAAAGGCCGCCGAGGTCAGCGAAGAGCCTTCGCGCGACAGCTTCGACCCGATGGCCGGTGCCAGCTCGCAGCAGGCACCGGTACGTGCCGAACAACGCACTGTCCAGGTCGAGGGCGCGCTCAAGCACACCAGCTACCTGAACCGGACCTTTACCTTCGAGAATTTCGTCGAGGGTAAGTCCAACCAGCTGGCCCGCGCGGCCGCCTGGCAGGTCGCGGACAACCCCAAGCATGGCTACAACCCGCTCTTCCTTTATGGCGGTGTCGGCCTGGGTAAAACCCACTTGATGCACGCGGTAGGTAACCACCTATTAAAGAAGAACCCGAATGCCAAGGTTGTGTACTTGCATTCCGAGCGTTTCGTGGCTGACATGGTCAAGGCACTGCAGTTGAACGCAATCAACGAGTTCAAGCGTTTCTACCGCTCGGTAGACGCCTTGCTGATCGACGACATCCAGTTCTTCGCCCGCAAGGAACGTTCCCAGGAAGAGTTTTTCCACACCTTCAACGCACTGCTTGAGGGCGGGCAGCAGGTCATTCTCACCAGTGACCGTTACCCGAAAGAAATCGAAGGCCTCGAAGAACGCCTCAAGTCGCGTTTCGGCTGGGGCCTGACGGTGGCCGTCGAGCCGCCCGAGCTGGAAACCCGCGTCGCGATCCTGATGAAGAAAGCCGACCAGGCCAAGGTCGAGTTGCCTCACGACGCCGCGTTCTTCATTGCTCAGCGTATTCGCTCGAACGTGCGTGAGCTCGAAGGTGCGCTCAAGCGGGTGATCGCTCACTCGCACTTCATGGGCCGCGATATCACCATCGAGTTGATTCGCGAGTCATTGAAGGATCTGCTGGCATTGCAGGACAAGCTGGTTTCTGTGGATAACATTCAGCGTACCGTGGCTGAATACTACAAAATCAAGATTTCCGACTTGCTGTCCAAACGCCGTTCGCGTTCGGTCGCTCGTCCGCGCCAGGTAGCCATGGCCCTGTCCAAGGAACTGACCAACCACAGCCTGCCGGAAATTGGCGATGTGTTTGGCGGGCGCGACCATACTACGGTGCTGCACGCCTGCCGCAAGATCAACGAACTTAAGGAATCCGACGCGGACATCCGCGAGGACTACAAGAACCTGCTGCGTACACTGACCACTTGATGACCACCAGCGCAGCTTATTAAGGCAAGGGACTAGACCATGCATTTCACCATTCAACGCGAAGCCCTGTTGAAACCCCTGCAACTGGTCGCAGGCGTCGTCGAACGCCGCCAGACCTTGCCGGTACTTTCCAACGTGCTGTTGGTTGTCGAAGGCCAGCAACTGTCGCTGACCGGTACCGACCTGGAAGTCGAGCTGGTCGGTCGAGTACAACTTGAAGAGCCTGCTGATCCAGGTTCCATCACCGTGCCGGCGCGCAAGCTGATGGACATCTGTAAAAGCCTGCCCAACGACGCGCTGATCGACATCAAGGTCGATGAGCAGAAGCTCGTGGTCAAGGCCGGTCGCAGCCGCTTCACCCTGTCGACGCTGCCAGCCAACGATTTCCCGACCGTTGAAGAAGGCCCGGGTTCGCTGACCTGCAGCCTTGACCAGAGCAAACTGCGGCGCTTGATCGAGCGCACCAGCTTCGCCATGGCCCAGCAGGACGTTCGCTACTACCTCAACGGTATGCTGCTGGAAGTGTCCGCTGGCGTGATCCGCGCCGTTGCCACCGACGGGCACCGCCTGGCCATGTGCTCGATGCAGGCCGATATCGGACAACCGGATCGCCATCAGGTGATCGTGCCGCGCAAAGGCATCCTGGAATTGGCCCGCCTGCTGACTGAACCGGATGGCAACGTCAGCATCGTGTTGGGCCAGCACCACATTCGCGCCACCACCGGCGAGTTCACCTTCACCTCGAAATTGGTGGACGGTAAATTCCCTGACTACGAGCGCGTGCTGCCTAAAGGTGGCGACAAACTGGTATTGGGCGACCGTCAGGCCCTGCGTGAAGCCTTCAGCCGTACCGCGATTCTGTCCAACGAGAAGTACCGTGGCATTCGTCTGCAACTGGCCAACGGTCAGCTAAAAATCCAGGCGAACAACCCGGAGCAGGAAGAAGCGGAAGAAGAAGTGGGCGTTGACTATAACGGTGGCTCCCTGGAAATCGGCTTCAACGTCAGCTATCTGCTCGACGTGTTGGGCGTGATGACCACTGAGCAGGTACGTTTGATCCTGTCTGACTCCAACAGCAGTGCGCTGGTGCAAGAGTCCGACAACGACGATTCGGCTTACGTTGTCATGCCGATGCGTCTGTAATCATGCCCAGCAGAAGCTAGATGTCCTTAAGTCGCGTCTCGGTCACCGCGGTGCGCAATCTGCACCCGGTGACCTTCTCCCCTTCCCCCCGCATCAATATCCTTTACGGCGCCAACGGCAGCGGCAAAACCAGCGTCCTGGAAGCCGTGCACCTGCTTGGCCTTGCCCGTTCGTTTCGTAGCAGCCGTCTGTTGCCGGTCATCCAGTACGATCAACTGGCATGCACGGTATTCGGTCAGGTAGAGCTGGCGGAAGGTGGTCATAGTGCCTTGGGTATTTCCCGGGACCGGCAGGGTGAGTTCCAGATTCGGATTGATGGACAAAACGCTCGCAGCGCCGCCCAACTGGCGGAGATCCTGCCGTTGCAGCTGATCAACCCGGACAGTTTCCGCTTGTTGGAGGGGGCGCCGAAGATTCGCCGGCAGTTTCTCGACTGGGGTGTGTTCCACGTGGAACCGCGCTTCATGTCGACGTGGCAGCGCTTGCAGAAGGCGCTGCGCCAGAGAAACTCTTGGCTGCGACATGGTACACTTGACGCCGTTTCGCAAGCGGTTTGGGACAGGGAACTGTGCCAGGCCAGCGCTGAAATAGATGAATACCGCCGCGCTTACATCAAAGCCTTGAAACCGGTCTTCGAGCAGACCTTGAGCGAACTGGTTGAGCTTGAGGGCCTGACGCTCAGCTATTACCGAGGCTGGGACAAGGACCGGGAACTGAGTGCCGTGCTGGCTGGCTCGCTGCAGCGGGACCAGCAGATGGGCCATACCCAGGCCGGACCCCAACGTGCTGATTTGCGTCTTAGATTGGGCGCCCACAACGCTGCGGACATCTTGTCCCGCGGTCAGCAGAAGTTGGTGGTTTGCGCCTTGCGTATTGCCCAAGGGCACCTGGTGAGCCAGGCCCGTCGCGGGCAGTGTATTTATCTGGTGGATGACCTGCCGTCCGAACTGGACGAAGCCCACCGTCGTGCGCTGTGCCGCTTGTTGGAAGACTTACGCTGCCAGGTGTTCATCACCTGTGTAGATCACGAATTATTGAGGGAAGGCTGGCAGACGGAAACGCCAGTCGCCCTGTTCCACGTGGAACAGGGCCGTATCACCCAGACCCACGACCATCGGGAGTGAAGGCATTGAGCGAAGAAAATACGTACGACTCAACGAGCATTAAAGTGCTGAAAGGCCTGGATGCCGTACGCAAACGTCCCGGTATGTACATTGGTGACACCGACGATGGCAGCGGTCTGCACCACATGGTGTTCGAGGTGGTCGACAACTCCATCGACGAAGCCCTCGCCGGTTATTGCGACGACATCAGCATCATCATCCACCCGGATGAGTCCATCACCGTTCGCGATAACGGCCGTGGCATCCCGGTAGACGTGCACAAAGAGGAAGGCGTTTCCGCCGCCGAGGTCATCATGACCGTGCTGCACGCTGGCGGTAAGTTCGACGACAACTCCTACAAGGTATCCGGCGGCCTGCACGGCGTAGGTGTGTCGGTAGTGAACGCGCTGTCTGAACAACTCGTACTGACCGTACGCCGCAGCGGCAAGATCTGGGAACAGACCTACATCCACGGCGTGCCTCAGGCACCGATGGCGATCGTTGGCGACAGCGAGACCACCGGCACCCAGATTCACTTCAAGGCTTCCAGCGAAACCTTCAAGAACATCCATTTCAGCTGGGACATCCTGGCCAAGCGGATCCGCGAGCTGTCCTTCCTGAACTCCGGTGTGGGCATCGTCCTCAAGGACGAGCGCAGCGGCAAGGAAGAGCTGTTCAAGTACGAAGGCGGTCTGCGAGCGTTCGTTGAATACCTGAACACCAACAAGACTGCGGTCAATCAGGTGTTCCACTTCAACATCCAGCGTGAAGACGGCATCGGCGTGGAAATCGCCCTGCAGTGGAATGACAGCTTCAATGAGAACCTGTTGTGCTTCACCAACAACATTCCACAGCGCGACGGCGGCACTCACCTGGTGGGTTTCCGTTCGGCGCTGACGCGTAACCTGAACAACTACATCGAGCAGGAAGGCCTGGCGAAGAAGCATAAAGTCGCCACCACTGGTGACGATGCCCGTGAAGGCCTGACAGCGATCATTTCGGTAAAAGTGCCGGATCCGAAGTTCAGTTCCCAGACCAAGGATAAGCTGGTCTCTTCCGAAGTGAAGACCGCGGTCGAACAGGAAATGGGCAAATACTTCTCCGACTTCCTGTTGGAAAACCCGAACGAAGCCAAGCTGGTGGTCGGCAAGATGATCGACGCCGCCCGTGCCCGTGAAGCGGCGCGCAAGGCCCGTGAGATGACTCGCCGCAAAGGCGCGCTGGACATCGCCGGCCTGCCAGGAAAACTGGCTGACTGCCAGGAAAAGGACCCTGCCCTGTCCGAACTGTACCTCGTGGAAGGTGACTCTGCTGGCGGCTCCGCCAAGCAGGGACGCAACCGTCGCACCCAGGCCATCCTGCCACTCAAGGGCAAGATCCTCAACGTTGAGAAGGCGCGCTTCGACAAGATGATTTCCTCCCAGGAAGTCGGCACCTTGATCACTGCGCTGGGCTGCGGCATCGGCCGCGAAGAGTACAACATCGACAAGCTGCGCTATCACAACATCATCATCATGACCGATGCTGACGTCGACGGTTCGCACATCCGTACCCTGCTGCTGACGTTCTTCTTCCGTCAGTTGCCGGAGCTGATCGAGCGTGGCTACATCTACATCGCCCAGCCGCCGCTGTACAAGGTCAAGAAAGGCAAGCAAGAGCAATACATCAAAGACGACGACGCCATGGAAGAGTACATGACACAGTCGGCCTTGGAAGATGCGAGCCTGCACCTGAACGAAGATGCCCCGGGAATTTCCGGTGAAGCCCTTGAGCGCCTGGTCAACGATTTCCGTTTGGTGATGAAGACGCTCAAGCGTTTGTCGCGCCTGTACCCACAGGAACTGACCGAGCACTTCATCTACCTGCCGGCTGTCAGCCTGGAGCAACTGTCCGATCACGCGGCGATGCAGGATTGGCTGGCCCAGTACGAAGTGCGCCTGCGTACCGTCGAGAAATCGGGCCTGGTGTACAAAGCCAGCCTGCGCGAAGACCGTGAACGTAACGTCTGGTTGCCGGAGGTTGAACTGATCTCCCATGGCTTGTCGAACTACGTTACCTTCAACCGCGACTTCTTCGGCAGCAACGACTACAAGACCGTTGTATCCCTTGGCGCGCAATTGAGCACGCTGCTGGACGACGGTGCGTACATCCAGCGTGGCGAACGCAAGAAAGCCGTGACCGAGTTCAAGGAAGCCCTTGAATGGCTGATGGCCGAAAGCACCAAGCGCCACACCATCCAGCGATACAAAGGTCTGGGCGAAATGAACCCGGATCAGCTGTGGGAAACCACCATGGACCCAAGCTCGCGCCGGATGCTGAAAGTCACCATCGAAGACGCCATTGGTGCGGACCAGATCTTCAACACCCTGATGGGTGATGCGGTCGAACCTCGCCGTGATTTCATCGAAAGCAACGCGTTGGCGGTGTCTAACCTGGATTTCTGATCCTTGCGCTTCGCCCCCGCTCAAAAAAAGCCAACGCTCATGCGTTGGCTTTTTTTTACGCTTTGAAAGTACCAGCCTTCTAAGACACAGCGGTCAAGAGCCGAGTAACTGGGTAACACACTGGCGTAAAGCCTTCACGCTCAATAGGTTAGCGATTTCACGAAGCCCCCGGATACCGGGGGTGTAAGGTTTCCTGGCGTAAAACTTGCGTGTTTAATAACTTACACATCGTTTCTTTAAATTGACAGAGACGATGGGTACGAGGTGGTACGAATAAATCCAACACCAAGGGTAGTCTCAATGAGCGGTACGCAAACTTCCAACACACTGGAGCAAGGACTCAAGCCTCGGCATGTGACGATGCTCTCCATCGCCGGCGTGATCGGCGCCGGTTTATTCGTCGGCTCCGGCCACGCTATCGCCGCGGCCGGTCCGGCGGTGCTATTGGCTTACGCTGCGGCAGGTGCACTGGTGGTATTGGTGATGCGAATGCTGGGCGAAATGGCGGTGGCTTCGCCGGACACCGGCTCCTTCTCGACCTATGCCGATCGCGCGATTGGTCATTGGGCAGGCTTCACCATCGGCTGGCTCTACTGGTGGTTCTGGGTCCTGGTTATCCCGTTGGAGGCCAACGCGGCCGCAACCATCCTGCACGCCTGGTTTCCCAACGTGGCGATCTGGGCCTTCACCTTGGTTATCACCCTGCTGCTGACGGTCACCAACCTGTTCAGCGTGAAAAACTATGGCGAGTTCGAGTTCTGGTTCGCCCTGGTCAAAGTCATTGCGATTGTCGGCTTCGTGGGTCTTGGCATCCTGGCGATCCTTGGCCTGTTGCCAACCAGCCAGGTCAGCGGGGTTTCGCATCTGTTCGACACCCAAGGCTTCTTGCCCAACGGTATGGGTGCGGTATTGGGTGCGATCCTGACCACCATGTTCTCGTTCATGGGCACCGAGATCGTGACCATCGCAGCGGCCGAATCGAAGAACCCCGGCCAGCAGATTTCCAAGGCGACCAACTCGGTCATCTGGCGGATCGGCCTGTTCTATCTCGTTTCCATCTTCATCGTCGTAGCCCTGGTGCCATGGAACGACCCGCTGCTGGCCAGTGTGGGTTCCTATCAGACGGTGCTTGAGCGCATGGGCATCCCCAACGCCAAGCTGATCGTCGATATCGTGGTCCTGGTTGCTGTGACGAGCTGCCTGAACTCAGCGCTTTATACGGCTTCGCGCATGATGTTCTCGCTGGGCAAGCGCGGTGATGCGCCCGTTGTTTCCCAGCGCACCAACAAGAGCGGTACGCCTTACTGGGCGGTGATGTTGTCCACCGCAGCCGCTTTCCTTGCGGTGTTTGCCAACTACGTGGCCCCGGCTGCGGTGTTCGAATTCCTGCTGGCGAGTTCTGGCGCTATCGCCTTGCTGGTCTACTTGGTCATCGCTTTTTCACAACTGCGCATGCGCAAGCAGCGCATGGCCCGTGGTGAAAAAATCGCTTTCAGCATGTGGCTGTTTCCGGGCCTGACTTACGCCGTGATCGTCTTCATCGTCGGTGCCCTGACCATCATGTTGTTCCAGGAAGCCCATCGCGTAGAGATCCTGGCGACCGGTTTGCTCAGCATGCTGGTGGTCGCCTCCGGAATGCTGATCCAGCGTCGTCGGATCAAAAAAACCGGAGGCTTGGTACAGACCCTCGGGTAATATCCACTGTGGTGAGGGAGCAAGCTTCCTCACCACAGAGGCAACCAGTCTTTCCTAACTGGCCACCGACGCCTCACTCCCCGCCGCCACGCTCTCCAATCGATAGCCATAGCCATAAATCGTCAGCAACTGCCATCCCCGATCAGCCGTCAGCCCCAGCTTGTTGCGCAGCCGATAGATATGGGTATCGAGCGGACGGGATGAAGTCATTTCCTCATGGCTCCAGAAGCGCTCGTAGAAATATTCCCGCGATAGTGGCCGGCCCAGGTTAGCAAACAGGCAGCGGGCCAAGCGGTACTCCCGTTCGGTCAGGCTGATGGGGATACCCGCGCGGGTGATGGTCAGTTCGGCGTCGTCGAACGTCAGGTCATTGAACACCAGCACATCATTGGCCGGGGCGCGTTGCAGGTTGTGGCGGCGCAGCACGGCGGCGACCCGGGCCTTGAGTTCGTTGGGCCGAAACGGCTTGCTCACGTAATCGTCGGCCCCAGCGTTGAGGGCCTGGACGATATCGTGCTCGCCGTCGCGGCTGGTGAGCATGATCGCGGCCGGTGGCGAGTCCATGTGCTCACGGGTCCAGCGCAACAGGGACAAGCCACTGATATCGGGCAACTGCCAGTCGAGAATCAGCAAGTCGAAGGTTTCCCGGCGCAATTGCCGCAACAGGTCTTCGCCGCGTTCGAAACTGTGCAGGGTCCAGGCCTGCTCGCCCCTGCCGGGAATCTGTTGAAGTGTCTGTTCTACCCGGCGCAGCTCGGCCGGTTCGTCATCCAGTATGGCGACACGCATGGGACGCGATTTCCTTATCTCGGAAGTAACGGACATCTCAGGTGGCATGCGCAGCAGTGGCCCCGTCGCTGGCTGTGACAATACCGGCTCGCGGCGCAGAGGGAAAGGTAGCAGCGCGCCACCCATCGACTCCGCTATAGTCTTGGATTTTTCCGCCTGTTGGCCTGAGCCCTGCCCATGACAAACATTACCAGTCCTTGTGTCCGGTCCCGGTGCCCATGAGCAATCAGCGCCGCCAGGAAAGTCGTGAACCCACCCAGGTCCAGCGACTGTTTCGACAGTTGGTGCGCGAGTGGCTGTGGATAAGTTTGCTGCTGTTGCCGCTGACCGCCCTACTCTCGATGAGCAGCCAATCAACACGCAACGGGTCGAGTTCAATCGTACTATCGGTGTGCATGGTCGCGTGTGTATTGGGCTTGCTGCTGTTGCGCCCGCGCCTGGCGCTATGGACGACGGTAGGCGGCATGAGCTTGGCGCTATTGCTCAGTGCCGTACTGGCGGCTCGTGGTTGGTGGTGGTCACCGATGGCGAGCGTATTGGGCATGCTCTTTGGCTACCTGATCTGGAACTGGCGACGCCTGAGCGTGGTGCTGGCTTATTTCGGCTGGGAGCTGGCGCGCCTGGACGCCGAGCCGAAGGTGTTCCCGGAACGCCGCCGTGCGCCCTATACCGGCAGTGACCGTTTGCAGGGCCAGATCATGGCCCTGGAACAAGCCATGAGTCGAACCCGGGACACGCGCCGCTTCATTGCCGACGGCCTGGAATACCTGCCGGTGGCGACAATGATCAGCGATCCCCAGGGCAAGGTGCTGCTGGGTAACCGCAAGGCCCGGGATCTGTTTGGCCATGGCCTGGCGGGCGGCGATGTGTTGGAGCACCTCGCACAGTTGGGTTACCCAGGGCTGGAGCAAAGTGCGCGGCATCGTTTATCCACATTGCCCCTGGTGGAGTTTCGCGACGGTCACGAGCGCAGCCTGCGCCTGGAGCGAGCCGCGCTACTGCCAGTGGATGGCAGCGCGCCCATTGGCTGGTTGCTGAGCCTGACCGACCTGAGCGCCGAGCGTGAAGCCCAAGAGCAGCGAAGCCTTATGCTGCGTTTCCTGTCCCATGACCTGCGCGCCCCTCACTCAGCGATCCTCGCCCTGCTCGATGTGCAGCGGCACCAGAGCGGCGCAGACAACCCCATATTCGACCAGATAGAACGCCAGGTGCGTCGCGCCCTGGACCTGACCGATGGCTTCGTGCAATTGGCCAGGGCTGAATCCGAGACCTACCAGTTCCAACCAACGTTGTTCGCCATGCTGCTGTTGGACGTGGTCGACCAGGCATTACCCATTGCCCAGGCAAAACGCATCCAACTGATCCATGAAATGGACAATGAAGAAGCGACCATACAGGCGGACCAGTCCTTGCTGACCCGCGCGCTATTCAATCTGCTGGAAAACGCCATCAAGTACAGCGCGCCGGGCACGCATATTTATCTGAAGGTGCGATGCGCGGATGGATGGCTGACCTGCGATGTGATCGATCAGGGCAAAGGCATCGGTGCCCACGAACTACCGGATCTGTTCAGCCAGTACAGACGGTTTTCCTCAGCCCATGGTGTCGATGGCATTGGTTTGGGGCTGTCGATGGTCAAGGCTGTTGTGGAACATCATGACGGGCAAATCGAGTGCCGCAGCGTCGTAGGCGAAGGCACGACATTCAGCCTGCGCCTGGCGCTGCTGGATACCTGAAAAAAAATCGCCGCGTTGGCTGCCAACGCGGCGATTTTTTGCGCCTATAAAAACTTATGCACCCTTTTGGGTGTTTTATGTTTTTAAGAAATATGTATATAAATCAAGTGGTTAAAATGTAAAAACGGCAAAAATCGCAAGAACGGTACACAGGTTATCCACAGATCTCAGACAGCGATCTCATCTGTTGCGGCCACTGGCGCAGGGCCCGGTGGAAGTGAACCCATTTCCCGTTGTGTCTGCTCATTCCAAGCCTGTACGCGATCATTGAGCGCGGCGATGGCGCGAGGCCCGCTGCCTTCGGCATACATGGGTTCGCCAATCACCACGGTGATGACGCCTGGCTTCCTGACCCAGCCAGCCTTTGGCCAGAATTTACCGGCATTGTGTGCAATCGGCAGTACCGGCAGCTCAGCGTTCACCGCCAATGCGGAACCGCTGCGGGAGAACTTGCCAACAGTCCCGTAAGGAACGCGGGTGCCCTCGGGGAAGATCAGCACCCAAGTGTTGTCCTTGAGCAGCTCGTCACCCTTCTTCGCCACTTGCTTGAGAGCCAATTTGGGATTGTCACGATCGATGGCAATCGGCCGTAGCATCGCCATGGCCCAGCCAAAGAACGGCACGAACAACAGTTCACGCTTGAGGACTTGGCTCAACGGCTCGAAATAGGCCGAGAGGAAGAACGTCTCCCAGGTGCTCTGGTGGTTGGACTGGATCACGCAGGGGCGGTCCGGTACGTTCTCGGCGCCCTTCACTTCGTAGCTGATGCCCAGGAACACTTTGCTCAGCCACAGCGCGCAGCGGCACCAATAGACGTTGATGAAACGGTAGCGCGCCTTGAACGGCAAAAAAGGCGCGATAAAAAAACTCAAGGAACACCACAGCAAGGAACTGGTGCCCAACAGCAGGTAAAAGAGGAAGGTTCTGATGGCCTGCAATATCGACATAGCGGCGTTTACCGTTGCGGGCAATGCCCGCCTGTTAAAGCGCTTCCCGAACAATCCTTGATCAGGATGTCTTGGGAGCTCTAATTGTGGATAAGTTCAGCGGCAACCGCCGCCAGGTCGTCAAAAATCAAGGTGCCCACCGGTAGGGTCTTGCCCAGAGTCTTTTCGCCTTTGCCGGTCTTTACCAAAACTGGCTGACAATCGACGGCCTTGGCCGCCTCCAGGTCACCTGAACTGTCGCCGACAAACCACACGCCCGCCAGCCCCACGTCGTAATGGGCGGCAATGGCTTTCAACATGCCCGGCTTGGGCTTGCGGCAATCACAGCCTTCATCCGGTCCATGTGGACAATAGACGATCAACCCGACTTCCCCGCCCCGCTCGGCCACCAGTTCGCGCAAGCGCTCATGCATGGCCTCGAGCACGGCAAGGTCGTAGTAACCGCGGGCGATGCCCGACTGGTTGGTGGCGACCGCCACCGTCCAGCCGGCCTTGCTCAACTGCGCGATGGCTTCGATCGAACCGGGGAGCGGCAACCACTCCTCCACCGATTTGATGTAAGCGTCGGAGTCGTGATTGATCACCCCGTCCCGATCGAGAATCAGCAGTTTCAACAGCAGCTCCTCAACCCAGCATGGAAATATCAGCGATGTTGAGGAACAACCCGCGCAGACGCGTCAGCAGTGCGTAGCGGTTTCGACGCACGTTCTCGTCGTCCGCATTCACCATCACGGCCTCAAAGAACGCATCGACCGGCTCGCGCAGGGCCGCCAGGCGCGCCAGCGCTTCGGCGTACTCGCGTTTTTCCATGAGCGGTTGCACCGACGTACTTGCCTGTTGAATTGCCGAGTTGAGCGAGAACTCTGCCGCGTTATCGAAATAACGCGCTTCAGCGGTGTTGGTGGACGGCTCAGCCTTGCTGAGCAGGTTCGACACCCGCTTGTTCACCGCCGCCAATGCAGCCGCTTCCGGCAGTTTGCGGAACGCCTGCACCGCTTGTACGCGCTGGTCGAAGTCCAGGGCCGAGCCCGGCTTCAGGGCACGCACCGACAGGTAGGTCGCGACATCGACGCCTTCATCTTCATAACGCGCACGCAGGCGGTCGAAGATGAATTCCAGCACGGCATCGGCCAAGCCGGCAGCCTTGACCTTGCTGCCGAACGCGTTGACGGCAAACGCCACGGCGTCGTTCAGGTCCAGGTCCAGCTGCTTGTCGATCAGGATCCGCAACACACCCAGCGCCGCGCGACGCAAGGCATACGGGTCTTTGCTACCGGTAGGCAGCATGCCAATGCCGAAGATGCCGACCAGAGTATCGAGCTTGTCGGCAATCGCCACGGCCGCACCGGTCAGGGTGGTCGGCAGTTCAGCGCCGGCACCGCGCGGCATGTACTGTTCGTTCAGCGCCAGGGCCACGTCCTGCGGCTCGCCATCGTTGAGGGCGTAGTAGTAACCGGCGACGCCTTGCATCTCCGGGAACTCACCGACCATCTCGGTGGACAAGTCGCACTTGGACAGGATGCCGGCACGGGCCGCGCGCTGGGCATCGCCGCCGATGCGCGGGGCGATGAACGCCGCCAGTTTCGACACGCGCTCGGCCTTGTCGTAGACGCTGCCGAGTTTTTCCTGGAATACCACGTTCTGCAGGCGCTCGTTGAAGCTTTCCAGCGGCTGCTTCTTGTCTTGCTTGAAGAAGAACTCGGCATCGGTCAGGCGCGGGCGAACGACTTTCTCGTTACCGGCGATGATCTGCTGCGGGTCCTTGCTTTCGATGTTGGCGACTGTAATGAAGCGCGGCAGCAACTTGCCTTCGGCGTCCAGCAGGCAGAAGTACTTCTGGTTGTCCTGCATGGTGGTGATCAGCGCTTCCTGTGGCACTTCAAGGAAACGTTCCTCGAACGAGCACACCAGCGGCACCGGCCATTCCACCAGCGCGGTCACTTCGTCGAGCAGGCTTGGCGGCACGATCGCGGTGCCTTCCTGCAGGGTCGCCAGCTCTTCGGTGCGCTTGCTGATCAGCTCGCGGCGCTCGTTGGCATCGGCCAGCACGTAGGCGGCACGCAGGTCGGCCAGGTAGTTGGCCGGCGAGGTGATGCGCACGCTTTGCGGATGATGGAAACGGTGGCCGCGGGAATCGCGACCGGCCTTCTGGGCCAGGATCGTGCAGTCGATGACCTGGTCACCGAGCAGCATCACCAGCCATTGGGTCGGACGCACGAACTCTTCCTTGCGCGCGGCCCAGCGCATGCGCTTGGGAATCGGCAAGTCATTGAGGGAGTCTTCGACGATGGTCGGCAACAGGCTGGCGGTCGGCTTGCCTTTGATGCTTTGGCTGTAGCGCAGCTTCGGGCCGCTCTGGTCGATTTCGCTCAGGTCCACGCCGCACTTCTTGGCGAAGCCCAGGGCGGCCTGGGTCGGGTTGCCATCGGCATCGAACGCGGCCTGACGTGGCGGGCCATCAAGGTTGATGCTGCGGTCCGGCTGCTGGGTCGCCAGGGCGGTGATCAGCACGGCCAGGCGGCGCGGCGCGGCGTAAACTTGCTTGGCTTCGTAGCTCAGGCCAGCGGCTTGCAGGCCTTTGTCGATGCCAGCCAGGAACGCGTCGGCCAGGGTATTCAGGGCTTTGGGTGGCAGTTCTTCGGTGCCCAGTTCAACCAGGAAATCTTGCGCACTCATTGTGCAGCCTCCAGCTTAGCCAACACTTCATCACGCAGGTCCGGGGTCGCCATCGGGAAGCCCAGCTTGGCACGGGCCAGCAGGTAGGCTTGCGCAACGGAACGCGCCAAGGTGCGTACACGCAGGATGTATTGCTGGCGCGCGGTCACGGAAATCGCCCGGCGTGCGTCCAGCAGGTTGAAGGTATGGGAGGCCTTCAACACCATTTCGTAGCTTGGCAACGGCAGCGGCTGATCCAGTTCGATCAGGCGCTTGGCTTCGCTTTCATAGAAATCGAACAGCTCGAACAGCTTCTCGACGTTGGCGTGTTCGAAGTTGTAGGTCGACTGCTCCACTTCGTTCTGGTGGAACACGTCGCCGTAGGTCACTTTGCCGAACGGGCCGTCAGCCCACACCAGGTCGTAGACCGAATCCACGCCTTGCAGGTACATGGCCAGGCGTTCCAGACCGTAGGTAATCTCGCCGGTCACCGGGTAGCACTCGATGCCGCCCGCCTGCTGGAAGTAGGTGAACTGAGTCACTTCCATGCCGTTGAGCCAGACTTCCCAGCCCAGGCCCCAGGCGCCCAGTGTCGGCGATTCCCAGTTGTCTTCGACGAAACGAATGTCGTGCACCAGCGGGTCGAGGCCCACGTGCTTGAGGGAGCCCAGGTACAGTTCCTGGAAGTTTTCCGGGTTCGGCTTCAGTACCACCTGGAACTGGTAGTAATGCTGCAGGCGGTTCGGGTTTTCGCCGTAGCGGCCGTCAGTCGGGCGGCGGCTGGGCTGCACATAAGCGGCGTTCCAGGTTTCCGGGCCGATGGCACGCAGAAACGTGGCAGTGTGGA
This sequence comes from Pseudomonas sp. Q12-87, assembly GCF_001269755.1. Classification (NCBI taxonomy): domain Bacteria; kingdom Pseudomonadati; phylum Pseudomonadota; class Gammaproteobacteria; order Pseudomonadales; family Pseudomonadaceae; genus Pseudomonas; species Pseudomonas sp. Q12-87. The sequence goes on from NZ_LHVI01000001.1 coordinate 19,729, forward strand.
AAGTGCCGGCGCCTACTTCCATATCGTAGGGCTGAAGTACCACGCAACCTTGCTCGGCCCAGTATTGCTGGAGGGCGAGGATCAAGTCTTGGAAGGTACGCACGGCTGGCGTAGGCTGGCTCACGAAATTCACCTGTTTCTTGGGCTGCGATTTAAAGAGCGGGAGTATACCCGATTCGTTCGTGCGCACGCCCCCTGGAGCCTTATGCCACGCTGCTTTTGGTGTTCTGACGATCCTTTGTACATGGCTTATCACGATCAGGAGTGGGGCACGCCGCTGCGCGATGCGCAGGGTTTGTTCGAGTTGCTTTTGCTCGAAGGGTTCCAGGCCGGGCTGTCCTGGATCACCGTTTTGCGCAAACGCGAGCGCTACCGGCAGGTGCTGTACGGTTTTGACGTGCAGCGCGTGGCGCAAATGAGCGACGCCGAAATCGACGACCTGATGCTCGACCCCGGCATCATCCGCAACCGTCTCAAGCTCAAGGCCGCCCGCCGCAATGCCCAAGCCTGGCTGGCGCTGGAAGACCCGGTGGCGTTCCTCTGGTCGTTCGTCGGCGACAAACCCATCATCAACCACTTCAAGGACCGCACCGAAGTGCCGGCCATCACGCCCGAGGCGCTGGCGATGAGCAAAGGCTTGAAAAAGGCCGGGTTCACCTTCGTCGGGCCGACCATTTGCTACGCCTTGATGCAGGCCTCGGGCATGGTCATGGACCACACCCAAGACTGCGACCGCTACGCCGAGTTGGTAAACGCTGGTTAGAATAGCCGGCTCGTAACACGCCCAAGAATTCAGGAGTGACCTGTGGATAAGTTGAAAGGCGCCTTGCTGGTCGGCGCTCTGCGGTTGTTTGCGCTGCTGCCCTGGCGCGCGGTGCAAGCGGTGGGTTCGGCCATCGGCTGGCTCATGTGGAAGCTGCCCAACCGCTCCCGCGATGTGGTGCGGATCAACCTCGCCAAGTGCTTCCCCGAGATGGACCCGGCCGAGCGCGAGCGCCTGGTGGGCCAAAGCCTCAAGGACATCGGCAAATCCCTGACCGAAAGCGCCTGCGCCTGGATCTGGCCGGCCCAGCGCTCCATCGACCTGGTGCGCGAAGTCGAAGGCCTGGACGTATTAAAAGACGCGCTGGCGTCGGGCAAAGGCGTGGTCGGCATCACCAGCCACTTGGGCAACTGGGAAGTGCTCAACCACTTCTATTGCAGCCAGTGCAAACCGATCATTTTCTACCGCCCACCCAAGCTCAAGGCCGTGGACGAATTGCTGCGCAAACAACGCGTACAACTGGGCAACAAAGTCGCCGCGTCCACCAAGGAAGGCATCCTCAGCGTCATCAAGGAAGTGCGCAAGGGCGGCCAAGTGGGCATCCCCGCCGACCCGGAACCGGCCGAATCCGCCGGCATCTTCGTGCCCTTCTTCGCCACCCAAGCCCTGACCAGCAAGTTCGTGCCGAACATGCTCGCCGGCGGCAAAGCCGTCGGCGTCTTCCTCCACGCCCTGCGCCTGCCGGACGGCTCCGGCTACAAAGTTATCCTCGAAGCCGCCCCAGACGCCATGTACAGCACCGACACCGAAACCGCCTGCGCCGCCATGAGCCAAGTGGTCGAACGCTACGTGCGCGCCTACCCAAGCCAATACATGTGGAGCATGAAACGCTTCAAGAAACGTCCACCGGGCGAGGCGCGGTGGTACTAAAACCCAGCCCAACACCAAACCCCTGTGGGAGCGAGCTTGCTCGCGATAGCGCCCTACCAGACGACATATATCCAACAGAACGGACGCCTACGCGAGTTGCATTTTTATGGCGCTGTTATAGTTTCCAGCCCTGAGCGATGGAGATGGATCTCGTGAATCTATGTGTAGTCCGGCATGGGGAAACCAAGCTGAATGCTGAAAAGCGCTACGTCGGATCCATCGATCCCGGGCTAAATCAACGAGGCAGAGAGCAGGCCCTCGCCCTAGCCAAGCACTTGCCGTCCAACCTGGACGCGATGATCGTATCCCCTCTGCGTAGAGCCCAAGAAACCGCCGTCATCCTGAACCGCACATTGAACCTACCAAGCTCAACCCTGAATGCTTTTCGCGAACGCAGCGTGGGAGTTTTTGAAGGGCTGACCCAGGCTGATGCAAGCGAGCGTTACCCAGAGCTTTGGTCTCAAAACATCACGCGGTGCTGGGCGGTCGGGCCAACGGATGGAGAGGCGGTTCGCGACGTGGTCCAGCGTGTTCGAGAGGGGCTGCTCGAGCTGCAAAAGCGCTACCCGTCGAAACACGTTTTGTTGGTCGCCCACGGCTTCGTTGCAAAGACGATCCGGGCCTTGGCGAAAGCGGACTTTTCAGACTTCTATGATTGGCAGCTCGCCAACGGGCAGATGCTCCTACTGGAGAATGTCGATGTCGAGCTACGCGACGCTTTCGGTCAGAAGCGCCCGGAAGGGTGGGATCCTTCGGACTTGGTTTTGGAAAGGTAATGGAACTGGTGGTTGATGGCTGACGATCCCTGGCACCGCCCCCAAAACCGACAAAGGTCCCGTGGCGAGGGAGCTTGCTCCCGCTTGAGTGCGAAGCACTCACAAAAAAGCCCTCCGTGCCCCGAATGCCGGCCAACACACAACCCCCCGTACCGGGGAGATTCATCGAAACGTCGAACCGCCCCGCTGGGCTGCGCGGCAGCCCCAAACAGCCAACACGATCTGTCTGATATATCGGGACTAGCAGAGATTTTTCTTGATAGATGTCTGCTTTCGGGTCAATAGCTGCCTCTCATTTCGGCAGCAATGAGCAGGTGAGCCTTTGTTCGTTTCGGCGCTTTGCAAAGCTACCGAAAGCGCCGGAATGAATACAACGCAAAGCTGTTCCGTCATCTGTTGCTTGCCTCAATTGTGCGAGAAGGCCATGAAAAGGGGACACCCAGTTTTATCTGCAAATGAAAAGTGCTGGAAATATATCTGTTCCCTTACTCCAGTCCCCTTATTCCACCGCTAGGCTGCGCAGCAGCCTCAGAATACCAGCCTATGAGTTATCCCAATTCACGTATTGACATATCTGGAAATCTCGATATCATCGCCACATGGACCTACTCGAAATATTCAAAGCCCTCTCAAACCCGACACGTCTCCAAATCCTGAAAGGTTTGAAAGATCCGGCAAAAAACTTCCCCCCGCAGGATGAGGGTGACGTTGACACGGTCGGCGTCTGCGTCAGCAGTATCCAGGAAGGGATCGGCCTGTCGCAGTCAACGGTGTCCGGTTATCTGGCCACGTTGCAACGGGTGGGCCTGGTGGAAGTCAGGCGCATCGGCCAGTGGACCTACTACAAGCGCAATGAAGCAACCATCAGTGCTCTCGCCGAGATCATTGGGAAAGACTTGTAGCATTTTTTTATCGAGGTATATCGAGATATCTCGATATCCCTTTTTCTAGATGCGAGGATTTACTATGAAAGCGATGACGCTTAAATCATTCGGCGGTCCTGAATCGTTCGAGCTTAGCGACGTGCCCAAACCCGTGCCGCAAGCGGGACAAGTCTTGGTCCGGGTGCATGCCACCTCCATCAATCCGCTGGATTACCAGGTTCGACGCGGCGACTATCCCGACCTCGTGCCACTGCCGGCCATCACCGGCCACGACGTATCCGGCGTGGTCGAAGCCGTAGGGCCCGGTGTGACGACCTTCGCGCCTGGCGACGAAGTCTGGTACACCCCGCAAATATTTGAAGGGGCGGGCAGCTATGCCGAGTACCACGTCGCGGCCGAAAGCATTGTCGGGAAAAAGCCGCCCGAACTGAGCCATCTTGAAGCCGCAAGCCTGACCCTGGTGGGCGGGACGGTGTGGGAAGCTCTGGTGGTGCGCGCGGCGCTCAGGGTCGGCGAGAGCATTCTTGTCCACGGCGGCGCTGGAGGCGTCGGGCATGTCGCGATCCAAGTGGCGAAAGCCATGGGCGCCCGGGTGTTCACCACTGTGCGCGATGCGAACGCTGAGTTTGCCCGCAACTTGGGTGCCGACGTGATCATCGACTACGAGAAAGAAGATTATGTCGACGCCGTCCTTCGGGAAACCGCTGGCCACGGCGTGGATGTGGTGTTCGACACCATCGGCGGCAACACACTGTCACGCAGCCCCGATGTACTCGCCCAACTGGGCCGCGTCGTCTCGATCGTGGACATCGCCCAGCCACAAAACCTTGTCCAGGCCTGGGGCAAGAATGCGAGCTATCACTTCGTATTCACCCGACAAAACCGCGGCAAGCTTGATGAGCTGAGCGCATTGATAGCCCGCGGTCAACTGCGCCCACACGTCGGCGCCGTCTATTCGCTGGCCGACATCCCCCTGGCCCATGCCCGATTGGAAAGCCCCAACAACGGTCTTCGAGGAAAAATCGCGATTGCCGTCGAGCCATCGCTCATCCCGTAAACGTGGACTTTTAGCCAATCAGAGGTGCGTCATGGTGTATGAAATCGCTGTGCTCCCTGTTCACAAAGAACGCATTGAAACGTTCCGACGCGCATTTGCCGAAGTCGCTCCATTGCTCACACGGGCCAAGGGTTACGGCGGCCACCTGTTAGCGCAAGGGATCGAAACCCCCGAGCAGTTCAACCTGATCGTGCGGTGGCAATCACTGGAAGATCACACCCCGCGCTTCGAAGCGAGTGAAGACCATCGGTTGTTCATGATGAGGCTGGAGGAATATTTCTCGAAGGAACCGAAGGTTTTCCATGTTGAAGGTGCAACTTTCGAGACTGACGCGAGCGCCGTAGGAGCCTTGTGGCCTTAAAGCAAACGGCCCGTGGCGACCCCTTTTTCGTCCCTTTTTCGTCGTTTTTCTCGACTGTCGTCACCGGCAGAGAGCGGCTATTAGATACCATTCATGATCGGTAGAGTTCGGCCAAGAAACGCCGTTCCGCAGGTCGATATGTTCACAGCTTGGCTCTTTCTGTCTGATAGGCGTGTCCACGGCCCCGTGCCTCGAAAGTCCGGCCCCTGAGCGCCGCGGACCATAGGCACAGCACTCATAGAAAAGATCAGAAATAAATCCGCTTCTATTGAATGCTAGCAATGCATAGAAAAAACTAGGTATTTCAGCTAGCTTTAGCTATCTTTCTATAGATTTTGCTATTTCGTGAGGTCGACATGGATCCCTATCGTAATCCGTTTGCGCCCGGGGCGGGCAGCAGGCCCCCTGAACTGGCGGGGCGCGACCAGATTCTTGAGGCGGCAAGAATTGCCTGTGGACGAGCCGTCAATGGGCGAAGTGCTCGTTCCATCATGCTCCTTGGCTTAAGAGGCACGGGTAAGACGGTCCTGTTGAATGAGATAGGAAAAATTGCAAAGGAGGAAGGTCTTTTCGTCTCCAAAGTGGAGGCGCCAGAACGTGAAAGTCTTGCACGTCTTCTTTATCCTGAAATGCGAAAGGTCATGCGCGCGCTTTCCAGCGTTGAGGTCGCCAAGCAAATTGCTAATCGTGGGCTAAAAGGACTTCGCAGCTTTGCATCAATCTTCAAGATTGATATTGGCGGTATCGAGATTGGTGTTGAGCCTGAGCCTGGACTCGCGGATAGCGGAAATCTTCAATATGACCTTCCAGATCTTTTTACGGTAATAGGTGAAGCCGCGCAGGCCGCCGGTAAAGGCTGGATTCTTCTCATTGATGAAGTCCAATACCTCACCGAAGCAGATCTATCGGCACTGATTGTCTCCATCCATCGCATGTCGCAAGAAGGGCTTCCGGTGCTGCTGGTCGGTGCAGGTCTTCCACAAGTTGCTCGGCTGGCGGGTGAGGCGAAGTCATATGCCGAGCGGCTTTTTCTTTACCCGGAGGTGGGGGCGCTTGATCAACCGTCTGCGACTCAAGCCGTTCAAAAGCCGATCCTAGAGGAGGAAGCCTCTATCGACACCGCAGCTCTGGACAGCATTGTTGATCGGACGCAGGGCTATCCGTTCTTTCTTCAAGAGTGGGCATCCACGGCATGGAACAACGCCGAGGGGCCCGAAATTACTGTTGACGATGTCGAGCATTCTTACTCGGAGACATTGGCCTCTCTCGATGCGGGCTTCTTCAGGGTCCGTATCGATCGGCTTACACCTTCGGAGGTTCAGTTTGTAAAAGCCATGTCCACCCTTGGCGATGGCCCCTATGCCATCGCTGATGTTGCGAAGGTGATGGGGCGTCCTCAATCATCGCTTGGTCCGACTCGGGCCAACATCATTTCCAAGGGAATGATCTACAGCACAGATCACGGATATCTGAACTTTACAGTTCCTCTTTTCGCAGAATTCATGCGTCGCCAGGAATGAGGGCCTGCAATGTGTGGCGAGGGGGAAATATCTCCTCGCCACATAGCTTGATGGTGTTGCGGTTAACGTAGGTCGACGTTATCCAACACCCGATTCGCCAACAACGAACCTAGCTCAATCAATTGCTGAATCCCCAGCGCCACATGACGCCTCGATCCATCCAGTTCGAACGCGAGGTCACTCACCATCGCATCAGCCGAAGCCAGCGTCTCACTGAGATTAGCGAGCAAGCATTCGTTGTCGAGGCCTTTCACGACGGTGAATAGCTGGCCCGGTTTTGGTTCATCTTTAGATTTTTCAGATTTCGGCAGCAGGTAGTGATCGAGTACGCGTTTGGTGGTTTCGTCTTGCTGCTTGGCTTTGGATTTTGCGGATTGTGCGGAGGAATCTGCCTCTGGCGGATTCGGTGTAGGTTTGAACATGGGTATGTCTTCCCTCTAGTAGGGCCGCAACCATCTCGCTACTAAACGAAGGGGTGGCGGCTGTGCGCAGGTTAGTAGACCGGTGACACACCCAAACCGGCGCGCCCGAAGGCGCCAAGCGCACAGCCACCATCAAGTGCAGGCAAATGCCTTACTGATGAGGCTCGTGCAACCGGGATGTCGTCCGGGCTACTAAACCCGACCACTGATGGGCAGTGGCAGGAAGACAATAGAGCCCAGGGACAAGGCGCACAAGCGGGCGGATTCTGGCGTAGTTGTAGGCAAAGGCGCAAGGATGCGTGGGTTGGTGGAGGTGTGTAGCCAGGGTCTGTAGGAGTAGGGTTTGCCGGCGATGCGGGTGACTTGTTTTGGTCTGGAACCGAGTCGATTTCATCGCGAGCAGGTTCGCTCCCACAGAGAGATTGGGGGCAGGAGCTCCCTCGTCCTGAACGCAGCCACCGCGTTGTGCCATGTAGATCGCATTCAGCCTTTTGGGGGCTGCTGCGCAGCCCAGCGGGAGCAAGCTCCCTCGCCACGATGGATTTCATTGCCACAAGGAATTTCCCCACCAC
>NZ_LHVI01000010.1:0-362929 GCF_001269755.1 Pseudomonas sp. Q12-87
GGGGGCGATGAGGCCAGGTCAGGCAACGAAGATTTGCTGCCGGGCCAGAAAGCCTTTGTGGCGAGGGAGCTTGCTCCCGCTGGGGCGCGAAGCGGCCCTAAAACCTGACAACCCAGTGTGTCAGGCAAGTTGAGTTCGACTGCCTTGGGTCTGCTGCGCAGCCCAGCGGGAGCAAGCTCCCTCGCCACATAGGCAGTGGCCTGTCAGATCCGCCCGGGTAGCGTTCCGGGCAGGGGTGCGATGAGGCCAGGTCAGGCAACGAAGATTTGCTGCCGGGCCAGAAAGCCTTTGTGGCGAGGGGCTACGGACGAATCTCGATCATGGTGCCATCCGGCACCAGGTTCCAGACTTCGCGCATATCCACGTTGCGCATGGCAATACAGCCATCGGTCCAGTCCAAGGTGTGGAACAATTGTTCAGGGTTTTCTTCTGAGTCCGGCGTGCCGTGGATCATGATCATGCCCCCCGGCTCCACGCCTTCGCGGCGGGCGCGGGCGGCGTCGGCGATGTTGGGGTAGGAGATGTGCATCGACAGGTAAAAGCGATCGCTGGTCTTGCGCCAGTCGATCCAGTAGAAACCCTCGGGGGTGCGTTTGTCGCCTTCGATCAGCTTGGGCCCTTTCTTGGCGCCTTTGCCCAGGGAAATACGATAGGTCTTGAGCGGCTTGCCGTCGTTGATCAATTGCAATTGATGGGCGGACTTGAGCACCAGCACTTTTTCGATGGGCTTGCCGTTATAAGTGCCTACGGCAGAGGCCTGGGACACGGCGGTAAACGACAAGCAGAACAGGACAAGCAACCAACGCATTGAAACGATATCCCTAAAGGTGTCGCGGCTATATGGGTTTTGTCAGGTATTGGCAGGCTGGGCCAGTGGCGGAATCGATTCGGATCGCACCGGGTAATCCTCGGCTTGGCGGTCCGCATAGAAATATTCCAGGGTGTGGCCCACCGTGCGGAACGCCAGTTCATCCCAGGGAATGTCCGCTTCTTCGAACAGTTTCACTTCCAGGCTTTCGGGCCCAGCGGCGAAATCTTCGTCCACCAGCTCGGCGCGGAAGAATACATGCACTTGGCTGATGTGCGGTACGTCAATCAGCGTATAGATGCTTAAATTTCGCACCCGCGCGCAGGCTTCTTCAGCGGTTTCGCGCACGGCGGCCTGTTCGACCGTCTCGCCGTTTTCCATGAAGCCCGCCGGCAGCGTCCAGTAACCGCGCCGCGGCTCGATGGCGCGCCGGCACAACAAGACCTTGCTGCCCCAGGTGGGTACGCAACCGGCCACAATGTTGGGGTTCTGGTAATGGATGGTGTCGCAGGTGTCGCAAACAAAGCGCAGGCGCGAGTCGCCTTCGGGTATGCGCTGGGTCACCGGGTTACCGCACTGGCTGCAGAATTTCATGCTTGGATTCCTGAATGCTGCGCCTATCTTGGCGTGCGTGGGCCGGTGCGGCAAGTTGTCGTTTCGCGACACAACGCGGTGCGGGGGTTGGGCCGCTTGAATGATTGGTGCATGATGCAAGGTAGCGAATAAATCGAGAAGTCTCATGCTGGACGAGCTACTGCATCGAGTAAGCAACCATACCCCACGTGACCTGCAGGCCGACCGACGTTTCCCTGAAGCTGCCGTGCTGGTGCCGATCACCCGCAGTGACGAACCGGAGCTGGTCCTGACCCTGCGCGCCAGTGGGCTCTCGACCCATGGCGGCGAGGTGGCGTTCCCCGGCGGGCGCCGCGACCCGGAAGACCCGGACCTGATTTTCACCGCCCTGCGCGAAGCCGAGGAAGAAATCGGCCTGCCCCCCGGCCTGGTGGAAGTGATCGGCCCGCTCAGCCCGTTGATCTCCCTGCATGGGATCAAGGTCACGCCTTATGTCGGGGTGATTCCGGACTACGTCGAATATCAGGCCAACGATGCCGAGATCGCCGCGGTGTTCAGCGTGCCGCTGGAGTTTTTCCGCAAGGATCCCCGCGAGCACACGCACCGTATCGATTACCAGGGCTGCAGTTGGTACGTGCCCAGCTACCGCTTTGGTGAATACAAGATCTGGGGCCTGACGGCGATCATGATCGTCGAGCTGGTCAACCTGTTGTTCGACGCGGGTATCGACCTGCACAAACCGCCCAAGAGCTTCATCAATACCTGATGCCCAGAGGATCCTCATGAAATACCGCTTGGGCGATGCCCGTGTCGAAACCCACCCACAAAGCTGGGTCGCGCCCAACGCCACGCTGGTGGGCAAGGTCCGCCTCGAAGAGGGCGCCAGCGTGTGGTTCAACGCCGTGCTGCGCGGCGACAACGAACTGATCCTGATCGGCAAGCACAGCAATGTGCAGGACGGCACAGTGATGCACACCGACATGGGCTTCCCGTTGACCATCGGCACCGGCGTGACCATCGGCCACAACGCCATGCTCCATGGCTGCACGGTGGGCGACTACAGTCTCATCGGCATCAACGCGGTGATTCTCAACGGCGCGAAAATCGGCAAGAACTGCATCATTGGCGCCAACTCGCTGATCGGCGAAGGCAAGGAGATCCCCGACGGGTCCCTGGTGATGGGCTCGCCCGGCAAGGTGGTGCGGGAATTGACCGAAGCCCAGAAGAAAATGCTCGAGGCCAGCGCGGCCCACTACGTTCATAACGCCCAACGCTATGCGCGCGATCTGGCCGAGCAGGAACAATGAGCACGCCCGAACGCCCGGTTCGCTCGCCCTGCGTGAATGTCTGCGCGCTGGACGAGGACGACATCTGCACCGGCTGCCAGCGCACCGTGACGGAAATCACCCGCTGGAGCCGGATGGACAATGACGAGCGGCGCGGCGTCTTGGCGTTGTGTCATGAACGGGCCAAGGCCAGTGGGTTGGTGTGGATGTTGCCTGCACGGCCTTGATATCTATTTGTGTACACACCCCCTGTGGCGAGGGAGCTTGCTCCCGCTGGGCTGCGAAGCAGCCCCAATAACACTCTGGCAACTCGGTGCGGCTGGCAGATCCGAGGGGGGCTGCTGCGCAGCCCAGCGGGAGCAAGCTCCCTCGCCACAAAGATATTTCACACGGCTTTAGATGGCCGCCGCCCCAACCACCGATCCAACCCCACCACCGCCAGCGCAATCCCGACAAACCCCAACCAAATCCCCCCGGCATTGATGAACACCTGTGGATAACCCAGGTTCGCCACGTCGATGAAAGGGTAGGGGTAAGCCGCCAGTAAATCCCCCCGTAGCAACACATAGCCGAAATACACCAAGGGATAGATCACCCAAAGCCCGATGTGGCCCAGGCGCAAAGTGCCTTTGGGCACCCACAGCCACCAATAGATGAGGTACAGCAGCGGCACCACGTCGTGCAGCAACTCGTCGGCCACGAACTGCCAGCCTCCGGGTTGCCACAGGTGTCGCAACAGCAGGTTATAGGCGAGGCTGACCAGGGCGATGCTGACGGCGATGCCGCTGCGAACACTGGGCAGCAGGAACCAGCGGCGGGCGCTGGATTCGCGTGGGGTCAGCTCCCACGTCAGCACCACCGCCACCAGCGTATTGGTCAGCACAGTGAAGAAGCTGAAAAAGTTCACCAGCCCGCCCAGTAGGCTGGCACCCAACGTCCAGCGGCCGATCAGGATCAGGTACAGCTGAATGCTCAAGCCCGCCCAACCCAGCAGCGCCGCGACCGACACGAAACGCTGGCGCAGCGTGAGGCGACGAGCGACGCCCGTGTCCATGGCTCAAACCGGCCGTTTAGTGCGCATCAATTTGATGTACAGGCGCTCGACCTTCTCCCGTGCCCACGGCGTCTTGCGCAGGAAGGTCAGGCTCGACTTGATGCTCGGGTCGCTCTTGAAGCAACGAATATCGATGCGTTCGGCCAGGCCCGACCACTCGTAATGCTGCACCAGCGTGTTGAGGATCTGCTCCAGCGTCACGCCGTGCAGCGGGTTGTTGTTCGGTTCGGTCATGGGAGGCCTTCGGGCGAAAAGGGGGTAAAGCCGCGCACCTTAGCCGAGGTGCCGTTGTGGTGGAAGCATAGCCTTCGCCGTCGCCTCGCAGACCGTTGCCCTGTGGGGGCGCACTGTTACCGAATCCGAGATGATCCATGTCAGTAAAAACGCTTTCTCTATTGGAAACAGAACTTTATCCTTGCGCCGCTTGCTGAAACGTTTCTTTGGCCGGGCTAGAGCTGTTTTACAGCACTTCAATTTCCAGGCAAGACAGCGCTGTCCTGTGGGAGCGGGCTTGCTCGCGAAAGCGGTTTTTCCATTCAGCCCTTGGTTGACTGATCCGACGCATTCGCGAGCAAGCCCGCTCCCACAGGGACGCTGCCAACCGAATTTGCTTTTTTCAACTGAACCATGCCCGCGCAGGATCGTCATCTAAAGTGACTACCTGCGGGGACTCTTTAAACATCACGGAGAACACACTATGAGCGCTGAGGGTGCTTTGAGTCGAAGCCGTCTGCTACCGAGCTTGCTCGGCATTCTGCTTCTATTGATGGGCCTGGCCCTGCTGGCCGGGGGTGTCAAGCTGAGCACGCTTGGCGGTTCGTGGTATTACCTGCTGGCCGGTATCGGCCTGGCGCTGACTGGCGTGCTGCTGATCATGGCCCGTCGCGCGGCCCTGGGCCTGTACGCGCTGGTGCTGTTCGCCAGCACCGTGTGGGCCTTATGGGAAGTGGGCCTGGACTGGTGGCAACTGGTGCCGCGCCTGGCAATGTTGTTTGCCCTCGGCATCGTCCTGTTGTTGCCGTGGTTCCGCCGTCCGCTGCTGACCACCGATGCCTCGCCCATGGGCACCCGTGCCCTGGGCGCCGCCGTGGTGATTGCCGGTATCGCCGCACTGGCCAGCCAATTCACCAACCCGGGTGAAATCAAAGGCCAACTGGACCGCGACGCCGTGCCAGGCATGACCAACACCGCACCGGCCATGCAGGACGGTGACTGGAATTCCTATGGCCGCAGCGCCCACGGCGACCGTTACTCGCCGCTGGCGCAGATCACCCCGCAAAACGTCAGCAAGCTGAAAGAAGCCTGGACGTTCCGCACCGGCGATCTGCCAGGGCCGAACGACCCGGGCGAGACCACGGCGGAAAACACCCCGCTGAAGGTCAACGGCATGCTTTACGTATGCACGCCCCACAGCCAGGTAATTGCCCTGGAGCCGGAAACCGGCAAGGAAATCTGGCGTTTCGATCCGAAACTTTCCACGCAAAAAGCGGAAAACTTCAAGGGTTGGGCCCACATGACCTGCCGTGGCGTGAGCTATCACGATGACGCCGTGTACGCCTCGGCCGAACAGAGCCCGACCGGCACCGCCAGCACCACGCCGGCCAGCACCGTATGCCCTCGGCGGATCTTCCTGCCGACCGCCGACACGCGCCTGATCGCCCTCAATGCCGACACTGGCAAGATGTGCGAAGACTTCGGCGACAAAGGCCAGATCGACCTGAGCGCCAACATCGGCGGCTTCACGGCCGGTGGCTACTACTCCACCTCGCCACCGGCGGTGACCCAGAATCTGGTAGTCATCGGCGGCCACGTCACCGATAACGTCTCCACCGACGAGCCAAGCGGTGTGATCCGCGCCTACGACGTGCACACCGGCAAGCTGGTATGGAATTGGGACAGCGGCAACCCGGACGACACCACGCCGATTGCCGAAGGCCAGACCTACACCCGCAACTCGCCGAACATGTGGTCCATGTTCAGCGTCGATGAAAAACTCGGCATGCTCTACCTGCCGATGGGCAACCAGACCCCTGACCAGTTCGGCGGCCTGCGCACTCCGGAGTCGGAAAAATATTCCGCCGGCCTGACTGCCCTGGACATCGCCACCGGCAAGGTGCGCTGGTACTTCCAGTTCACTCACCACGACCTGTGGGACATGGACGTGGGCGGTCAACCGACCCTGATGGACATGAAGACCGCCGACGGCGTCAAACCGGCAGTACTGGCATCGACCAAGCAGGGCAGCATCTACGTGCTGGACCGCAGCAATGGCCAGCCGATCATCCCGATCAAGGAAATCCCGGTGCCGCAAGGCGCGGTGGAAGGCGATCACACCTCGCCGACCCAACCGATGTCCGACCTGAACTTCGTGCCGCCGGTCCTCAAGGAACGCGACATGTGGGGCGTGACCCCGTTCGACCAGATGCTGTGCCGGATCGACTTCAAGTCGCTGCGCTATGACGGCATGTTCACGCCGCCGTCGCTGCAAGGCTCGATTGTCTACCCGGGCAACTTCGGTGTGTTCGATTGGGGTGGCATCTCGGTTGACCCCGTGCGCCAGATTGCCTTCGTCAACCCGAGCTACATGGCGTTCAAGTCCAAGCTCGTGCCGGCGACAGAAGTGGCCGGTGGCCCGGGTCGCAAGAGCGAAACCGAAGGCGTGCAGCCAAACAAGGGCGCGCCCTATGGCGTGATCCTCGAAGCGTTGCTCTCGCCCATGGGCCTGCCTTGCCAGGCGCCGGCCTGGGGTTACGTGGCGGCGGTGGACCTGACCAACAACAAGACCCTGTGGAAGCACAAGAACGGCACCGTGCGTGACAGTTCGCCGGTACCGATCCCGCTGAGCATGGGCGTGCCGAGCCTCGGTGGTACGTTCACCACGGCCGGCGGCCTGGCGTTCCTCAGCGGTACGCTTGACCAGTACCTGCGCGCCTATGATGTGAAAAACGGCAAGCAACTGTGGGAAGGCCGCCTGCCAGCCGGCGCCCAGACCACGCCGATGACCTACACCGGCAAGGACGGCAAGCAATATGTGCTGGTCGTCGCCGGCGGCCACGGTTCCCTGGGCACCAAGCAGGGTGACTATGTGATCGCCTACAAACTGCCGGATTAAGCCCGACCGGCACCCATAAAAAAGGCGACACCTTTGCGGGTGTCGCCTTTTTTATGGCTTCAATTTCACATAGCGTGGCGAGGGAGCTTGCTCTGCTTTCGTGGCGAGGGAGCTTGCTCCCGCTGGGCTGCGCAGCAGCCCCCTGGATTTTCCAGACACACAGAGTCGCCTGGGAATATTTGAGGCCGCTGCGCGCCCCAGCGGGAGCAAGCTCCCTCGCCACGGGGGGTGTGCCAGCCTTACAACTCGATCTTCACCGCCTGCGAAGCCCGGGTTGCCTTGGCGCGGGCGGTTTCGATGGATTCGTCGCGGGCCAGGGCCACGCCCAGGCGACGCTGGCCGTTGACTTCCGGTTTGCCGAACAGGCGCAGGGCAGTGTCCGGTTCGCTCAGGGCGGCGCCGAGGTTGGCGAAAGCGGTCTGGGTCGACTGGCCTTCCACCAGGATCACCGCCGAAGCCGAAGGCCCGAACTGACGTATCAACGGGATCGGCAGGCCGAGAATCGCGCGGGCGTGCAGGGCGAACTGCGACAGGTCCTGGGAAATCAGCGTCACCAGGCCAGTGTCGTGGGGGCGTGGCGAAACTTCGCTGAACCACACCTGGTCACCCTTGATGAACAGCTCGACGCCAAACAGGCCACGACCACCCAGGGCCTCGGTCACCGCTTTGGCGACGCGCTCGGATTCAGCCAGGGCTACCGGGCTCATGGCCTGGGGCTGCCAGGATTCCTGATAGTCGCCTTTCTCCTGACGGTGGCCGACCGGCGCGCAGAAGGTGGTGCCGCCAATATGACGCACGGTGAGCAAGGTGATTTCATAATCGAAATCGATAAAACCTTCGATGATCACCCGGCCCTTGCCGGCCCGGCCGCCTTCCTGGGCGTAATCCCAGGCTTTCTGCACGTCATCGACGCTGCGCAGCAGGCTCTGGCCCTTGCCCGATGAACTCATCACCGGCTTGACCACGCACGGGAAACCCAGGGTCTCGACGGCCGTGCGGTAGTCTTCGACGGTGTCGGCGAAGAAATATGGCGAAGTCGGCAGACCCAGCTCTTCAGCGGCCAGGCGACGGATGCCTTCACGGTTCATGGTCAGCTGCGCGGCGCGGGCGGTGGGGATCACGGTGAAGCCTTCGGCCTCCAGTTCCACCAGGGTCGCGGTGGCGATGGCTTCGATTTCCGGCACGATGAAGTGCGGCTTCTCGGCCTCGATCACGGCACGCAGGGCGGCGCCGTCGAGCATGTTGATCACATGGCTGCGGTGGGCCACTTGCATGGCCGGCGCGTTGGCGTAGCGATCCACGGCAATCACTTCAACGCCCAGGCGTTGCAGTTCGATCACCACTTCCTTGCCCAGCTCACCGCTGCCACACAACAAAACGCGGGTCGCGGTGGGCGACAATGGAGTTCCGATACGGGTCATCTGAAGGTCCTCAAACAGGAGCGGATCATCGAGGGGCGCGCGCCGGGCGAGCTTCCCATGGGAGAAAGCGCGGCATTTTACATGAACCGCGGGGTTTGGCTTCAGCTGGCGACGGTTTGCTTGCGTAAACGCCAGGCCATGATCAGCCAGACAGCCGTGACCCCGGCGAATTTCGAGGCCAGGGCGGTGATCACCACGGCCGGCGTCAGGGCGTCGATCAGGCCGAAGAAAATGAACGTATCCAGGGGAATGCTCAAGGCCGAGCTGATCCACAGCCGGTCATGCAACGGGCGTTTGGTGATGGTGAACACCAGCCAGTCGATGCACTCCGACACGGCGAACGCGGTGGCGCTGGCCAAGGCAATGGTCGGGTCCGACGTGGCGTAGGACAACACCAGCGCCGCCAGCATCGCCGCGATGGCGCCATGGCCGAAGCGGGTCTGCACCATGTCCCGCAGGATAAACACCAGCCCACCCCACGCCGACCAGATGATGTCCAGGTGCGGTGCGGCGGAAAACGCGAAGTTGATCAGCACGACGCTGCTGATGTAGGCGATCAGGAAGAGCATGGGGTGGGGATCTCTGGTGGGGTGTCGGGTAAAACTCTCAAGGGCAACGATAGCCCCCGTGGCGAGGGAGCTTGCTCCCGCTGGGCCGCGAAGCGGCCCCAAATCCAGGCAACTCGGTGGATCAGGTTGATTGAGTGGCTTTGAGAGGGGGCTGCTGCGCAGCCCAGCGGGAGCAAGCTCCCTCGCCACGGGGCTTGTGTTCAGCCAATAGGGGCCAGAACACCGTCCGTCAATCCTCCTCGCTACCCTCCGCCTTCCAATACCCCACAGCCTTCACGAAATCCTGATCCAAGCCTTTCTCCTCCAGCAACACCTTGCGAATCTGCCGCGACACCTTGCTTTCGGTCGCAACCCAGGCGTACAGCTTGCCGTCGGGGATATCCAACTGTTGCACGGTGGTCAGCAGGTTGTTCTGGCGGCCTTCGCGCAACACCCAGATCACTTGCAACTGCGCCGGGCTCTTGAGGACCTGCTGCTCGGCGCCGTTTTCCACTTTCACCACCACCAGGGCACGCCGGTTCGGCGCCAGGCCTTCGAGGCGGCGGGCGATGGCGGGCAGGGCGGTTTCGTCGCCGATCAGCAGGTAACTGTCGAAAATGTCCGGCACGACCATCGAGCCCCGTGGCCCGGCGATATACAGGTATTGCCCGGGCGCCGCCTGGGCTGCCCAGGTCGAGGCAGGGCCATCGCCGTGGAGCACGAAATCGATGACCAGCTCCAGGCTGTCCAGGTCATAGCTGCGCGGGGTGTAGTCGCGCATTTCCGGCATCGGACCCTGGGCCTTGCCGGCGCTGGGGTTGAAATTTTCCAGGGCGGCGTGTTCCTCGGCGCTCTGCGGGAACAGCAGCTTCACGTGATCATCCGTGCCCAGGCTGACGAACCCGGCCAGTTCCGACCCGCCGACGGTGATGCGGCGCATGCGCGGGGTCAGGTCTTGCACCCGCAGCACTTGCAGGCGGCGACGCTTGATCTCGTGGTTGACGCGGTGAATGGTATTTGGATCGACATCAGTCATTGGCTTGACTCCGAAACAGAAGGGCGATCGGCCCCGTCGATGATGGCTTTGGCGGTGTCGTTGAGCAGGTCGCAGACCCTCAGGACTTCTTCCGGGCTCCAGCAACCCGGGTGCTGTTGCAACGCATGCCGCAGGTTATACACCGCTTCGTGGATCTGCGGTGGACGGTCATGGCCCTGCAACATGCGCTTGCTGGCCTCGATGCGCACCCACATCTCATCCAGTGCGGCGGCTTGTGCTTCAAGGAATAGACGTCCGGCGTCGGTCACGCTGTAGGACTTTTTACCACTTTCCGTGCTACCGCTGATCATTGCCGTCATTTCCAGAAAGCTCAGGGTCGGATAAATCACCCCGGGGCTGGGGCTGTAGGCGCCGTCGAACATGCCCTCGATCCGGCGGATCAGGTCATAGCCGTGGCAAGGCTGTTCGGCAATCAATGCCAACAACAGCAATTTCAAATCGCCGGAGGCGAAGACACGTGGTCCGCGGCTGCCACGCTCACGGCCAGCCGGGCGTTGTTCAAAACCATCCTGATCGTGTTTGGCATGCAAGTAAGGGGCTCTCATAGGCTGTTCTCCGTTCGGCATAAGCTAGCACTTAGATGTATCTTTTTATTTGGCGATATGTCTTTGGCGCTCGATTAAATCTGCAACTAAGATATATCGAGCGTTGCGTCGCACTATTTGTAATTAAGTAAGACCTTACCTGAATGTTACATGCATGCGGATGATGGGATTTTCGCCTTTTTCTCTTGACTTTGATCAAGGCCGCGGCGGGCCTGGCTATGTGGGTTTTTTCTTACATCCAAACTAATTTTTAATAAAATTGCGAAGAATTTTCCTCAACTCGCGTGCTGGTTTTACTACGCGCCTGTGGGAATCTGCCTGCTTTTTTTTAGTTGAAGAGAGCCGATCATGCCCCGGCGTTGAAGGGGCAGGCCAAGTGGTTGTTGGGCTGCAACTTCAACCCTTCTCTTTATGCTAAGAACAGGTGTTAACAACATGCTCAAACAACTCGTATCCGGTACTGCTCTGGTTGCTGCTGCCCTGGCTTCTTCGGCGGCGTTCGCCGTCGACGATGCTCGGTCCTCGATCCACATCACCGCGAACATCCCGACGCTGCAGTTCCATGTACAGCCGCGTGACCCGAACTTCGGTAAGGATGAAGTCATGAGCTACAACCTGGTCGCGGGCACATTGACTTCCCTGCGCCAGACCTTCGACGTGAAAAACACCAACGGCTCGGTCCATGCCTACATCGAGGGTGGCCCGGCAGCGCTGTACAACGGCCGTGACGCCATCGCCCTGACCACCAAGTTCAACGGCATCACCCTGACTGCATCCCCTCAGGAAGTGGTGGATGACGCAACCTCCACGCCAGGTACCCAGGCTGACATGACCATCGTTGCGGACAAGCCCCTGGATACCCAGAACGGCCTGTACACCGCCGACATGACCGTGATCTTCGACGCCGTGCCGCGCCCTTGATGCCGCTCGATGCCCGGTGAGTTTCACCTCATTGCCTGGGCATTGCCGCAGGCCGTCCGGCGCTCCCCCGCCGGGCGGTCCGCACCTGAAACGCCCTGATCGTTCGTTGATTATGAGAATCCGTTGATGTTTCCGATGACACCCATCGCGGGTGCCCTCGCGCTATGTTTGTGCGCGAGTGCATTGGCTGCGCCGACTGCCCCCGGTACCACGCCCAGGAGCCTGCTTGCCCAGGCCAAGGGGTTGCCGGCTGAGTTTGAATCGCACTTTTTCGATGTGCCTTTGGCGGTTCGTGTTGAACTCAATCAACAGTATCTCGGTGAAGCCATGGTGGTCTTGACGCGGGATGATCGTATTACCCTGCTCGAATTCACCGACACCCAGGACAGCGCGATAAAAGCTGTCGATCGCGAGCAATGGGAACAGCATCTCAAGCAAGGACAAAGGCTGGGCGCCTGCGAAAGCAACTGCCCGTCCGGGCTGCTGGCGGTGCACTACAGTCTGGAAAATTCATTGGTGTCGATCCTGACCAGGGACGTGGAGCGAGCCTACGAAACCAAGCGTTACCACGATCAGCCGGAAGGCGGCAGCCTCGGCCTGATCTTCAACAACCAACTGAATATCAATGGTGGCCAGGAACAGGACACGGGCGGGCGTTATGGCCTCAACGCCATGTCCAGCGTCGGCAACTGGAGCCAGTCACTGGACCTCCAGCTTTCGCGTCTTGGCGGCCCGGACGACAAGCTGTACCACGCCGTCCATGAGCTTTACACCCAACGAGAGATGGAAGGCAGTTTTTTCCGCCTGGGTTATTTCACCCCCAGCTCCGATGGCTTGAACCGTCAGATCCGTTCGTTCGGCGCCAACCCGGACACCGCCCTCGGGGTGATGTACGGCAGCTCCGACAGTCTGGTGCTGGACAATCCCAAGCCCAGCGTCTACCCCATTTATGTCACCGCCAACCGCCAGGCTTCGGTGGAGATTTATCGCAACGGCCTGCTGATCAACAGCCAGGCAGTCAGCGCCGGCTTGCAGAGCCTGGACACGCGACCCTTGCCCGGTGGCATTTATGAAGTGGAAGTGCGGTTGATCGAGGACGGGCAGACCACCGCCACCAGCCAGGAGCTGGTCTACAAACCCAATAACTGGAGCAACTCGGAGGACCGCTGGCGCTACAACCTGTTCGCCGGGCGCGAAACCAGGCTCTGGAGCAACTGGGAAGACCAGCCTTCGGGTTTCACCACGGCGGGTGTGGGCCTCAATTATTTGCTGCATCCCCGGGTGATCCTGGGCGCTTCCACGCGCCAGGTGCAGGACAAAGTGCAAGTGGGCACCTCGGTGGACTGGACGCTCGCCAGCAACACCAGCCTGTACGCCAACGTCTATCAGACCCAGCAGTACGGCACCGGCATGGACGTGCAAGGCCTTTACAGCTATGGCCATGGCAGCGTCGTGGCGAGCCACAACCGTAGCTGGCTGGACACCCGCAACACCTATGAAACCCGACCGGACGGCACGCGCATTCGCCAGCGCAACGTGTTCGTCGGCCAAACCAGCAACTCCTCGTTGTCGATCAACCATCGCTTGAGCAACAAGACTTCCATCAATGGACGGCTGGCCTACAGCGAAGGCAATGTCCAGGGCACCGGGCTCGACCTGGGCTGGACCCAGCGCGGCAAGCTGCGCGGCAGCGATGCCAACTGGCGGCTGTCGCTGTTCGACCGCCCCGGGACTTCGAGTACCGACGACCGACGCAACCGCGGCGTCGACCTGAGCGTCAGTGTCGCGTTGGGCGGACCGGGCGAGTACTGGTCGGGCAGCATCGGCAGTCGCACATCACGGGACGGCGACCGCGACCACAATGCCTCTGTGACCTATCGCCGAGACCTGCAGGACCACGTCTTGCAGAGTGTCTCCGCCACGGCACTGGCCGACACCTATGGCGTGGGCCTGTCCAGCCTCGCCAGTTTCATGACCGACTCGCTGTACGGCGACGGTTTCGTCCAGCGCTCCTCTTATAACGACAACCTTACCGGCGGCTTGAACCTGAGCAGCACCGTGGCCGTCGGCGGGCAGAAAACCGCCTTCACCGGCCAGCCCCAAGGGCGCGGCGCGGGCCTGATCGTCGACGTGGAAACCGACCTGGACGATGTCGCCCTGCGTGCCGACGACTTGACCGGTGGCAGCACGGCATTGCGCCCGGGCCGCAACTTCATCCCCATCACCGCCTACAAGAACAGCATGGTGACCTTCGACTTCGACGGCGTGCATCCGCCAGCGGCGAATATCGAGCCGGCACGGACCCGTTATCACCTGAACAAGGGTGGCGTGGACTACCGCAAGATCCAGGTGATGAAAACCGTGACCGTGCTTGGACGCCTGGTGGACGAACACGGCGAGCCGCTTCGGGGCCATCACGTGATCAACCACGCCAGTCGCGGCGTCAGCGAGGCGGACGGGTTCTTCTCCATGGAAATGAACGCCGGCTCGCCCACCCTGGAAGTGCGTTACGGCAGTGAATTGTTCTGCCGGTTCCGCCTCGACCCGGACAACGCCGATCGCGAAGGCGATGTGTTGATGATCGGTGATTTGCGGTGCACGCCGGACACGTTGGCGGATAACTCATTGGGCGAGGCCGGCAAGGACCAGCAGCGCTCCTGATTCCTGATGTGTCGTGGGGAGCAAGGTGCGCGCCCCACGTGAAGGTTCTTTCTCCAATTTGCAGGGATTCGCTTTGATGTATGAGGTTGTATAGATGAAACCTTTATCGGTGGCCGTGCGCAGCGTGGTTTCGGTGCTGTTGTTTGCCTCGCTCGTTGCTGGTTCGCCAGTGGCTCATGCGTTGACGCAGGATATCAGTGCGATTTTTCGGCCTGATCCTTCGAAACCTATGGAGAACAAGTTCACCAATACCACGCCAGTTAGCGGGTTTTGCGCATCTAAGCCGTCGGAGTGCAGGGCCGCAGGAATTTTCAGCATTCTATTGCATGTCTCTGCCAATGCGATCGGCCCTATCCAGGCGGGTCATGAAGACCCTCGGCAAGGTGCGATGTTTAAAGTGCCTGCCAATTGGCGCCCGGTACAAGTTACTCATGTGGGTACGGGCGAAACAGAGGTTGTTGAAGTGCGCTGGGCCGGTGTGGGATGGCAACAATTTTTCCCCGAGAGTGATGTGGTCCAATTGGTCGGTGGAGATGTGAGTAGTTACAGAGCCCACCAGATGTTATGGACCGGTCGTGATTGGTTGTATGCGCCTGCGCCGTGTCAAAACACCGGAATCGCACGCTATACCGATAGGACCTACTCTTTTTTCTGGAAAACGCCGACGGAGGGCGTATGTGCGAAAAGGGCCAATTATCTGATCCCTCAGGGAAGCATGAGATACATCTATCTGGACTTCGCTTACGAGCTGCGCACACCCAACCCATTGAAGATGTCGTCCGGCCAATACACCGGGTCGCTGACCTATAGCGTTGGTCCGGGGCAGGACGTTGACATGGGCGACGTGATGATCCCCACCGATTCGGCTATCACGCTCAACTTCAAGCTTGACGTCGAACACACCCTCAAAATCGAAATCCCCCCCGGCGGCAATCGCGTCGAATTGGTCCCCCAAGGTGGCTGGCAAGCCTGGTTGAACCAGGGCCAAAAACCGACCCAGCTGTTCCGCGACCAGCGCTTCCATATCTCCGCTTCCTCACGTTTCAAGATGGGGCTCGAATGCCAATACGTCAGCGGCAATACCTGCGCGATCACCGAAACAGGCACCGGTCATTCAGTGCCAGTGGACGTCAGCGTCAGCCTGCCCGATGGCCTGACTGACGCCGCCGGACAACCGGTCAACCGTCGCCGCCTGTTGCGTGACGGCAGTGGCACCGAACTGTTCCAGCCGGGCTTCTATGTCGATCGCCGGCCGGGAATGCTGCACTTCGAAGTTGGCCGCAGCCAGGTCGAAGCGATGCTGGACAGTGGGGCCAAGGACTATAGCGGCAACGTCACGGTGATCTGGGATTCGGAAGTTTGAAATCTTCAACGGATGTTTTCGTCGCCACGATTCGCGCTCTTGCAGGAGATTGCATAGATGGAACTTTCGAGAAAATTGGCAAGGGGCATGGCTGCGGCTGTTTGTCTGGCCGGCTTGCCGGCCGCCAGCGCCGCTAGCCTGGACATCACTGCGCAGTTCAGAGCGGACAGCGCAAAGCCCCAAGAGAATAAGTTCGTCAATACCACTCGAAACAGCGGTTATTGCGAGCAATTTGTCGTGTTGTGCCAGTCGGCGGGGATGTTCAGCCTGTTTATGGGCGTCGGTGCTTCAGGGGGGCCGATCCAGGCCAATCATGAAGATGTCCGGCAAGGTGCGATGCTCAAGGTACCGGCCAATTGGCGTCCGGTACAGGTGATCCATTCAGGTACCGGCCATACCGAAACGCTTGAGCTGCGCGTAGTCGGGTTAGGCGGGGCGATCGGGCTGACGCCCGGCCCGGCTGACATAGTCGGTGGCGGCGTGAGTAATGAAACCGCCTATAACATGATCTTCGGCTCGACTTGGTGGCAGGCCCCGGCGCCCTGTGTGAGGCAGGGGGCCACCCTTTCCCACGCGTGGTTCTTCTGGAAGACGCCGGTAGAAGACGCATGCGCTAAACCAGCCCGGTATCTGATTCCGCGATTCGAGTATCAGGGCTTGAGCTTTGCCTATGAGCTGCGCACGCCCAATCCTTTGAAAATGGCCGGCGGCCAGTACCGAGGCTCGCTGACGTTCGGCATCGGGCCGGGCCAGGATTTTGACTTCGGTGACGTCGTGCTCCCCAATGATTCGGCGCTCACGCTCAACTTCACCCTGGATGTCGAACATGTCCTCAAGGTTGAAATTCCACCGGGAGGAAACCGGGTGGAGTTGGAACCTCGCGAGGGCTGGCAAGCCTGGTTGAGCAACGGCAGCAAACCGACGGTGCTGTTTCGCGATCATCAGTTCCATATCTCGACGTCTTCGCCTTTCACGATGAGACTTGAGTGTCGATACATGGCCGGCACCGAGTGCGGTGTAACCGCGCCGGGTTCGGCTATCTATTACCCGGTGGATGTCTATGTGACGCTGCCCGACGGCTTGACCAATCCCAATGGGACACCGGTCAACCGCCGAACGGTGCCTGTCGCGGGCTTTTCCAATCCTGTTCGATTTCTCCCGCTCAGGTACATCGATCGCAAGCCCGCAACCCTGCATTTCCAGATCCGCAGCAGCAGTGTCGCGGCGATGCTCGATCGCGCGCCCGACACCTATACCGGCGCTGTCACGGTGATCTGGGATTCAGAAGTTTAAGTGGCGTGCCGTGGGGCAGTCTTCAGTGAGTTGCGTTTAATACATGAGGTTAAGAGAAGTGATGAAGCATCTAGTGGCATGGGTTGGTTTTCTTCTGTTCGGCAGCATGGCCCTCGCCGGGCCGCAGATTGGTGTCGGGGTGGTCTACGACTATCTGGACGGCGACAAAAGCACCTACATGAAGCGGGTATTCAACGGCGGAACCTCCACGGCGTTCGTCAAGGTCAACATCCTCGAAATCGTTTACAACGAGGACGGCAGCTACCAGGAATTGCCCCTGGAGAACCAGGCCGGGGCCACCTCCAAGGATGGCCTGATGGCCAGCCCGGCGCGCCTGATCGTGCCGGCCAACGGCATGCAGGGCACCCGGTTGCTGTTCATGGGCAACCGCGACAAGGAGCGTTATTTCCGAGTGCGTTTCGTGCCGGTGGTGCCGGAAGCCGAAGACGAATTTGCCGTCAGTGCCGAGGAGCGTGAAGCGTACAAGAAAGAACGCGTGGCAGCGGGGGTCAAGGTCCTGGCCGGCTACGGCACGGTGTTTTTCGTGCGGCCCAAGGACACCCGTTTCGACACTGTGATCGATGACAGCGCCAATCGCTACGTGATGCGCAACAACGGCAACAGCGTCGTGGTGATCGATGAGTTCAAGGACTGCGAGGCGAAGAAAGAAACCGATTGCCGCCCGACCACCAAGCACCACGTCATGGCCGGTCGCACGTTTTCCTTCGACAAGGAGTCGGGCCGCGAATACCGCTTCACGCTGATCGAGGGCGGCAAGAGCAAAGCCGTCGAGATCAAGGGTTGACGGCTGCCGCCGCCGAACCGTCGCAGACGCCACAGGTAATCAAAATGTCCAAGCCATTGCTACACCCCCTCGCGTTGACCGCCCTGATGCTGCCCTGGGTCTCGGCCTGGGCAGCGGTCGAGCGGGAAACGTTCGAACTCCACGTGACCATCCCGACGGTGGATTTTTATGTGCTGCCCCTCGACCCGCAACTGGTCCAGCGCGAGCAACGCTTGCCGTTCAGTTCCATTACCAGCGAGCTCAGCCCGCTGCGGGCGACCTACGAGGTGAAAAACACCACCGGTGCCATCGGCGCGCGCTTGGCCGAGGAGGCTTATTTATCCAACGGCCGTGAGCGGATCGACTTGAAGGTGAAGTTCAACAACGTCGAACTGAACCTGGACTCGACCCAGGTCGTGACGGCCCTCGAAGCCAGGCCCGGCCGCCATGTGCCCCTGGAAATCGCCGCGATCAAGCCCGACGACGGGTACAGGTCGGGTGATTACTACGGCACGGTGCACATGGTGTTCGACGCCCTAGCGCCGTGAGTCTCCACAAGAGCCCGGTAGCTTTCAGAGTGGGTAATCCCCCGCATTGATGAGCGGGTTGGAGGGGGAGCTACTTAATTCACAAGAACTGGTGTCATGGGCTGGCGGATTAGTTGACTGACTGACCGGCTTTTGTGGCGAGGGAGCTTGCTCCCGCTCGGCTGCGCAGCAGACGCAAAGATGGCAAGTCAGAAGTTTCCATCTGGTTGGAAAAGCGGGGGCGGCTTCGCCACCCAGCGGGAGCAAGCTCCCTCGCCACGGGGGAGTTTGCATTTCGTTTTATTACTCAGAAGAGGTGTCAAGCGATGTTAAAAAAAGTGGTGCCCGTAACAGCCTTGGTTGTTGCAGTCCTAAGTCCTTCATGGGCATTAGCGACCGATGATGCACGAACATCCATCCACATCACCGCGAACATTCCAAACAAGCAGTTCCATGTGCAGCCCCGCAATCCGGATTTCGGCAGGGACGAATACATGCATTACGATCCGGTGAACAATACGCTGAGTTACGTGCGCCAGATCTTCGATGTAAAGAATACCGACGGCTCGGTCCATGCTTACATTCAGGAGGGCAGCGCTTATCTGAACAATGGCCGGATTGATATTCCATTGGCTGTGCTGTTCAACGGCGTCTACCTCAATGGAATGCCTCAAGAGGTAGTGGACGACGCCACGTCCACGCCTGGCACTCAGGTCGAGATGGTCATTCGCCCGACGGCCATGCCGGTCAATCGCTATGGGGGCGTGTACACCAGCCAATTCACCGTGATTTACGATGCCGTTCCACGGGTATCAGCCCTGTAGCGCGTAGTGCCACGGGGGAATATCCACTTCGTTTTATTACTTATAAGAAGATCGAGCATGTTTAATAAAATAGTGTCTGCAACTGCTCTGGTTGTTGCGATCCTGAACCCTTCGTGGGTGTTGGCAGCTGATGATGCACGCGCAGCCATCCATATCACGGCGAATATTCCGAATAAGCAGTTTCATGTGATGCCACGGGATCCGGAGTTTGGTAAGAACGAGTTTATGCATTACAACCCTGTGACCAAAAAGTTGTCCCCGGTGCGCCAAATTTTCGATGTGAAGAATACTGACGGTTCGGTTCATGCTTACGTTGAAGGAAACTCCTGGCTGCATGGCAAATATTCGATTCCCGTTGTAGTCGTGTTCAACAACGTCTTGCTACATCAGTTACCGCAGGAGGTGGTGGATGACGCCACGTCCACGCCCGGTACGACAGCTGAGATGCATATCTTCGCGCCGTTCCCGATTACTCCCAGCCTGTCCGGTTTGTACACCGGGAATTTCACCGTGGTCTTCGATGCGGTCCCTCGGGTTAGCCTGTAACTCACCGTGCCACGGGGAGTCTCCACTTCGTTTTATTACTAAAAGAAGAATTCAGCATGTTTAAAAAAATAATGTCCGTAACAGCCTTGGCCGTTGCAGCCCTGAGCCCTTCGTTTGTGTGGGCGGCTGACGATGCGCTCGCCTCCATCCATATCACGGCGAACATTCCGAACAAGCAGTTCCACGTGCAACCACGCAATCCGGATTTTGGTAAAGATGAGTACATGTATTACAACACCGTAACCTATGACTTGAGCAGCATACGCCAGACCTTTGATGTGAAGAATACCGATGGCTCGGTTCATGCCTATCTTGATGGACGTTCTGTTTTGTCTAACGGTAGCGTGCTCATACCGCTGCGTGTCTTGTTCAACGACGTATTGTTGAGCGAGGTGCCTCAAGAAGTAGTGGATGACGCCACATCCACCCCAGGAACCCAGGTGGAGATGTTTATCCATGCGAGTCATTGGCCCATCCCTCGCACGCCTGGCCTGTACACCGGGAACTTCACCGTCATCTTCGATGCGGTACCCCGTGTAACCCTCTGACTTTGTGTGGCGAGGGAGCTTGCTCCCGCTGGGCTGCAAAGCAGCCCCCTCGAGGGCCACTCAATCATCCTGAACCACCGCGTCGCCAGGTTTTAGGGCCGCTGCGCGCCCCAGCGGGAGCAAGCTCCCTCGCCACATGTGTCTGCCCCTCTCACTGCTGTAATTCATTGCCGAGCCACCAACGGCTTGCACTGTGTATGGCTATCCGGTTGCAAGTAGGGCGACAGAAACGGCGCCATGCCCTTGAGCACTTGCACCGGCAGGGCCGAGGTGAATTTGAAGTTCTGCGCCGACACCCCTGGGACATAGGCGGTCAGGGTGCCGAAATGACTGTCTCCGATGTAGAACACAAAGGTGGCGGTGCGGTTGATCGATTTGGAGCTGAGGATGCGGCCACCCGCGCCGATGGCTTCGATGCGGTTGTCGCCGGTGCCGGTCTTGCCGCCCATGGCCAGCGGTGTGCCGTCGGCCAGTTTGAAACTGCCGGCCACGCGTTTCGCGGTGCCGGCATCCACCACTTGGGACAGCGCCCCGCGCAGGGCCTGGGCCACTTCCACCGGCATCACGCGCTTGCCGTTGTCCGGGTTGCTGACCAGTCGCGTTTCGTAGGGCGTATCGACGGCAAAGTCCAGGCTGTCGACGCGCAGCGCCGGTTGGCGGATGCCGTCGTTGAGAATGGTGCCCACCAATTCTGCAAGCGCCGCCGGACGGTCGCCGGAGCTGCCGATGGCGGTGGCCAGTGACGGCACCAGGTGGTCGAACGGGTAGCCGACTTTCTGCCAGCGCTGATGGATATCGAGGAACGCTTCGATTTCCAGCATGGTACGGATGCGACTGTCGCGGGCGCTCTTGTGCCGGCTCTTGAACAGCCAGCTGTAGACCTCCTGACGCTCGAACTCGCTGGCCTTGACGATCTGGCTGAACTTGGCGTCGGGGTGGTTCAGCAGGTAACCCATCAACCACAAATCCAGCGGGTGGACCTTGGCGATGAAGCCTTGGTCGGGCAGGTCATAGGCGCCGGGACCGTAGCTCTGGTAGAGCCGTTCCAGGCGTTCATCGGTAAGTTTTTCGGCGCTCTTGGCCGATTTCAGGTGCGAGCGCACGAAGCGGTTGAAACTTTCCTGGCTGTCGTTGGGAAAGAAATAGCGGTGCACGGCGGCCAGGCGGATTGCCGTGGGGTGCATGCTGTCGAGGAAGGTTTCGAGGCGTTGGCCGGTGTCTTTTTTCTGGTATTTCTTCCAGAACTTGAGCAGGAACGAGGTGCCTTCGCGGTCGGCGAATTGGGCCAGGTATTCCTGGCGGCGCGGGTCCTTGTCGTCCTTGAGCAACTCGGCGCTGTTGCTGGGGCCGGCGTAGGTGGCGTAGCGCACCAGGTCGCGCATCAGGCGGATGAACGGCAGGTTGATCGACTCGCGCAGGGCGTCGCGCAGGGTTGGGTTGCGGCCGTTGTCCTCGCTGCGGAAGTTGTGGAAAGTGTGCAGCCCGCCACCGGTAAAAAACGCCTCGCCGGGGCTGGCGGAATAGGTACGGTCCAGTGCGGCTTCGAGCATTTTCGGCAGGCTGCGGTCGGTGTTCTGGATCAGGTAGTCGACGGCCCAGCGAGAGAGGCGGTCCTGTTCGGCGATCTCGGCTTTCTTCAGTTGCGCCGGGGTCTGCTGGCCGTAACGATCGTGAAGCTCGGCGATGATCTGCAGGTACGTGGTCAGTACCCGCAACTTGGCGGTGGAACCCAATTCCAGTTTGCTGCCTTCATTGATATCGAAGGGTTGGTCGGTGCTGTCGGTTTGTACTCGCACGCGGGAGCCGTCGGGGGTCAGCTCCAGCAGGGTGAAGCTGTAGCGCACCTGGGTGGTGCTGGTGGGCGTCAGCAGGCGTTCCCCCATCAGGCCGATCTCGGCGGCGAACGCCGGGTCGGCCAAACGCTTGAGGTACTCGGTGGCCTGGGCCTGCAAGTCGCTTTGCAAGGTGCTGGTGGCGGAGAGGTCCAGGCGATCGAGGTCGTACAGCGGCCGGTTGAGCAGCGTGGCGAGGCGGCTGCGGGCGGCGCTGATGCCTTTGTTGGTTTCGATGGGTTGGATGGTGGGTTGCTGCACCCAGTCGCGGTAACTGACTTTACTCGCCAGGGTCGCTTCGGCCAGGGCGGCATCGATGACGCCGTTTTGCGCCAATAGGCGGACGTGGCTGTCGGTCAGGCGCGCCAGTTCGTCGCGGCCCTTGGACAGGTAATGGGACGGGCGGCGCTGGGCGATCATCAACGAGAGCATCTCGCGCAGGGCCAGGCCTTTGTCCGCAAGGCTCTTGGGATCAGTCGCGGTGCTGGACAGTTGTTCGTTGGCCCGGTTGAAATCAGCGCCGTACCAGACCCGCAAGCCTTCCGCCATGCCATGCACTTCACCATGCCCGGGCACGGCGGAGAGCGGCACGCTGTTGAGGTAGTCGCGGATGACCCGTTGCCGTGCCTCGAGGGTCTGCGGGCCGGCCTGATAAGCGCGCACGCTGGCGGAGATCATCTGGCGGATTTTCTCCGCGCCCGACACGGTGAGGCCTTCGGGGGAGTGACGGTATTTTTCCAGTTGTGTCGCCAAGGTACTGCCACCGGCGGATTGCCCCGGCAAACTCAGCAACTTGGCCACCTGCGACCACGCCGCCATGCCGAAGCGCGGCCAGTCCACCGCGGGGTTTGCCAAGGGTTGCTTGGGGTCGAGCAGGAAGCGGTTCTCGATGAACAACAGGCTTTGCACCACCACCGGCGGGATCGCGTCGAAATTGGCGTACAGCTGCTGCGGGTACTTGAACTGATACACCGGTGCGGCGCGGCAGTCAGTGATGGTCAACCCCGCCTGGATCTTTTCGGCGTAGGGCACGAACAGGCCTTTCTTGACGTAATCCATCAGGGCCGGTGAGAAACGGGCCTGGGCCTGGATGACGTAGTCGCGTTTGAGCAAACGCGGCAAAAACTCCCCCAGCGAGCTGTAGCCCAACCGCCGATCGAACGGGCCAGCACCCGGGTAGACGATGGCATCGCTGGGCCCTGGCTGCACCGAATAGCTCAGTGACGCGGCGTACTTGCTGATCTCCCGGGCCTGGAACCGCGACGTGCGCATTTCCTTGGCCACCGCCAGGCCGACCACCACCGCGATGATCAGCAACAACAACCAGAACGCCCGCCAGCCATGCCGAGCGCGGCGAGTTTTTTTAGGTAAAGGCGCTTCTTCCATACGTTCAGTCGGGACCACAGGTTTATTCGAATCGGTTTGCCACAAAGCGCCCATAGTCGACTGATCCATTAAGCAGATTGATCGGACTTGCTTGAAGCTTAGACGGTGGTTGGCGTGGGGGAGGGGAAATTGTGGGCGGATGTCATTGCCGGTCTGGCTGACTGATTAGCTGAATGGCTGAATGATTAACTGACTGACTGGCTTTTGTGGCGAGGGAGCTTGCTCCCGCTCGGCTGCGCAGCAGACGCAACCGGTGCATGGCTGAAGCGTTTGTTGTGGGTGGGAAAGCGGGGGCGGTGGTTTCAAATAGCGATTAGGTCCATGCAGTATCCCAGTGGGGGTAATCGCCAATATGTTCCACCAGCCCAGCGCGAACAGGATTGTCGGTGATGTAGTCGGCAGCGGGGCGAAGGGATTGGTTATCGCGGATGGCGCAATCGTGGAAGCCGCTTTGCCAGAAGGCACCGTTTCTGTTCATGGCTCGATTGATTGCAAGCGTGCTGCGAGATTTGATGATCTGCATGACCTGAGAGAGCTGGGCTCGTTCCAGTTGCACCAGCCAATGTAGATGGTCGGGCATCACAACCCAGGCGAGCGAGTTGACCAGACCTTGCTCATGAGCCAGACGCATTTCTGCAATCAACAAGCGACCCAGTCGCAGGTCTTCGAAAATAGGCACGCGTTGATGAACGATCGTAGTGACGAGGTAACCTCGCCCACGCTCCGAAGAGCGTCCACGACGCAGCCGATGAGAGTTTGGACGTAGCGGACGCATTCCTTGGCTTCCTGTGGTTGGGGTGTCCATTTACGGTAGCTTCGTCCATGACAATCCGATGCGCTGATGACTGAGCGACTTTTCCGAAAACACTGTAGTACCCGTGGCGAGGGAGCTTGCTCCCGCTGGGCGGCGAAGCCGCCCCTGCTTTTCCATCCGTTGAAAATTGAGGGCTGCCATTTTTGCGGCTGCTGTGCAGCCGAGCGGGAGCAAGCTCCCTCGCCACAAGGGCAGTTGTGTCTGTGAGGCCCGTGCTAGAGCCATCCATCCCTCCCCAGGCATGACGCTGCACCCTCGCTGTGCAATACTCGGCGCCGTAATACAAAGAGGCTGAATCCAAGGTAATGCATCTTCAGAACCCCAGTTACTGTTGAAGCTATCCCTGAATTTCCCCGCTTTTATAGTGAATCTCTCTATCCCTGGCTTTTTATACTGCACGTCCCGCTGATCCTTAGGCTGTTGTTCCAAAGGACGGCCTGTCCACGAGACAGGTCCGGTTTCGGCAAGGTGGCAGGCTTACCGGCCTGCGGCTTTGGAGACCCGGTGGTCAATCCAATAACAAGACGAGGTTGTATCCCTATGCCTGTCGGCAATCATCTGCGCCATGGCGAGACCGCTCAGGGTGGTCCGCTCAAACGTGAACTCGGCGAGCGGCATATCCGCCTGATGGCCCTCGGCGCCTGCATCGGTGTCGGGCTGTTCCTCGGTTCGGCCAAGGCCATCGAAATGGCCGGCCCGGCGATCATGCTGTCCTACATCATTGGCGGCCTGGCCATCCTGGTGATCATGCGCGCCCTCGGTGAAATGGCCGTGCACAACCCCGTGGCCGGTTCGTTCAGCCGTTACGCCCAGGACTACCTCGGCCCGCTGGCCGGCTTCCTGACCGGCTGGAACTACTGGTTCCTGTGGCTGGTAACGTGCGTGGCGGAAATCACGGCGGTGGCGGTGTACATGGGCATCTGGTTCCCCGACGTCCCCCGCTGGATCTGGGCGCTGGCCGCACTGGTCAGCATGGGCTCGATCAACCTGATCGCAGTCAAGGCCTTCGGTGAATTCGAATTCTGGTTCGCCCTGATCAAGATCGTGACCATCATCGCCATGGTCATCGGCGGCGTCGGCATCATCGCCTTCGGGTTCGGCAACGACGGCGTGGCCCTGGGCATTTCCAACCTCTGGACCCACGGTGGCTTCATGCCCAACGGCGTACAGGGCGTGTTGATGTCCCTGCAAATGGTCATGTTCGCCTACCTGGGCGTGGAAATGATCGGCCTCACCGCCGGCGAGGCGAAGAACCCTCAGAAAACCATCCCCAATGCCATCGGCTCGGTGTTCTGGCGGATCCTGCTGTTCTACGTCGGCGCGCTGTTCGTGATCCTGTCGATCTACCCATGGAACGAGATCGGCACCCAAGGCAGCCCGTTCGTGATGACTTTCGAGCGCCTGGGCATCAAGACCGCCGCCGGCATCATCAACTTCGTGGTGATCACCGCTGCGCTGTCATCCTGCAACGGTGGCATCTTCAGCACCGGACGGATGCTCTACAGCCTGGCGCAGAACGGCCAGGCCCCAGCCGGCTTCGCCAAGACCTCAACCAACGGCGTCCCGCGCCGCGCCTTGCTGCTGTCCATCGCCGCCCTGCTGTTGGGCGTACTGCTCAACTACCTGGTGCCGGAGAAAGTCTTCGTCTGGGTGACCTCCATCGCCACCTTCGGCGCGATCTGGACCTGGGTCATGATCCTGCTGGCCCAACTCAAATTCCGCAAAAGCCTGAGCGCTTCGGAACGGGCGGCGCTGAAATATCGCATGTGGCTGTACCCGGTCAGCTCGTACCTGGCGCTGGCATTTTTGGTGCTGGTGGTGGGCCTGATGGCGTACTTCCCCGATACGCGCGTGGCGTTGTATGTCGGCCCGGCGTTCCTCGTATTGCTGACTGCACTGTTCTATATCTTCAAGTTGCAGCCAACCGGCGAAACCCGAAGCTCGGTGCGGTCAGTGTCGTAAATTAACCGCGATGTAAAAAGAGAGCCCCAGTCAGTGACTGGGGCTTTTTTATTGAACTGTGATTGACCGTCCGTCGAAGACTGTACCTGACCTGTAAGTTCTGACAGTAGACCTGCATCGGACCGCAGCCTAGCTTGAAAGCTCGCCAGCAGAGGAATGGCAAGGCGCCAAGATGAAAGATCTATCCGTACTGATGGCGATTGCACGAGTAACCTATGCGAATAACAAAAGTACTTAGCGAAAAAGAGGTGCTATTGTTTTTTACGATAGCTTCTTTTTTATACGTATACCCTATTATCCATGCCGATTACGCCTATGTAGACGATAGTTGGCGAGAATTACTGGCGATCGATGACTGGTGGAGAATTCACGGCAGAGTGCTGGCTGAAATGCTTGCGAAGCTTATGGCGTTTAACAACGCAACCATTAATATTTTCCCGCTTCCATTATTGATTGCTACTTTTGCACTTGCCTATGCGATGACGAGACTGACGTTAAGGTATTTTCCTCGACCCGAGTGGACGGCGTGTCTCGTGGTGCTCCCGCTGCTCTGTAATCCTTTTTTTTTAGGTAACATCAGTTTCCAATATGATGGGCCGGGTATGATGTTGGCGGTTGTGGCTGCTGTTTTTTCTATCACCTGTCGTGTCCGCAATAGTTGCCTGCGAGGGTGCGTGTCGGCTATTTTAATAACAGTGCTGCTGAGCATCTATCAACTGGTCATCACAATTTTTATTGGGTTGTGCTGTATGGAGTGTTTGTGGAATGTCAGGAACGGCAAGCCGGCGCGGGAAGTGTTGAGAGAAATTGGGCAGCGCGGTTTACAGCTCTCCTTCGGAGGGTTTCTTTATTATTTTACCGCTTTCAAACTGACGAGCGACAGGCGCGGCTCGCTGGCGGAATTCGATTCGCACTGGCTTGAGGAGGTCGTCAGGAAATTTAAGTTCTCTATGGAAAAAGTGTTCGAGTTGATTAACGCCGGAAATGGATTTTTTTCTATTTTAATGGTGGTCGTAGCCGGTGTGGGATATGTTCTGGTCATCAAGAACGTTTTAGCAATGGCCGGCGGTAGGGGCGAAAAAATTTTAGTGCTGGGGGCCTGTTTATGCGTACCGCCGGTGCTGATTGTTTGTATCCCTGGTCCGATGTTATTCGTGCTGGACCCTGTTTTGGAAGCTCGGGACTATCTGGGATTTTCTGTAGTGTTGTTTTTGTTGCTGCTGATGAATCATGAGGTTCTGGGGCGTGTTGGGTATAGGTTGCGAATGCTTTTGGTGATACCCGTTTTGGCAATGTACTCATTTGGCTACGGCTATGGGCAAGTTCTTGTCGCAAAAAAAGAGCTTGAGACGGCCGTGGCAATGTTTGTAGCTTATGACATTGTTGCAACAGAAGAATTTTTCAACTCCCCTGTGCTTTATTATGTTGAACCCCCTGCTGATGGAAAATGGTTGCCCAAAGCGCAGGGTGCCATAAGTTATATGCCGGCGTTGCGATACCTTTTGAGCAGCTCCAGTATGGTGCTCCGCCCAAATACTTTACCTCAGTACGGTATTAATAATGTGGTTTCAGAGAGGCGCGCCGCTTTTGATGCGGCGACGGCTGAGGGCAAGACGTATAGGCGGGTGGTAGACAGGAAGTTCTATTCATTTTATGTCACTGATTCAGGTGATTTTATTGTCATGAAAGATTTAACGGGTTCCGAAGGGTACATCAGGGGATGGTGGCGATAGTTATGCAGCCACCACCTCCCGCGGCTCAAAACTATCCGCCTGCGCCATCTGCCACATCCGCGAGTAAAACGCCCCGTTGACCTCACCCGTCAGCAACTCCCCCGGCTTCAAAAACACATGCAACTGGGAAAACAATTTGATCTCGGTCGCCGACATGCGCCGCACCAAATGCTTGGGCTGCAATTGCGACGGATGCTCAAGCCCGGCGGCGGCGAGCATTTCGGCCAGGGCCTTGAGGGTGTTGCGGTGGAAGTTGTAGACCCGCTGGGCCTTGTCCGGGACGACCAGGGCGCGTTGGCGCAGGGTGTCCTGGGTGGCGACGCCGGTGGGGCATTTGTTGGTGTGGCAGCTTTGAGACTGGATGCAGCCGATGGCGAACATGAAGCCGCGGGCGGCGTTGGCCCAGTCAGCGCCGATGGCCAGGACGCTGGCGATGTCGAAGGCGCTGACGATCTTGCCGCTGGCGCCGAGCTTGATCTTGTCCCGCAGGTTCAGGCCCACCAAGGTGTTGTGCACGAAC
Organism: Pseudomonas sp. Q12-87; assembly: GCF_001269755.1. Lineage (NCBI taxonomy): Bacteria > Pseudomonadati > Pseudomonadota > Gammaproteobacteria > Pseudomonadales > Pseudomonadaceae > Pseudomonas > Pseudomonas sp. Q12-87. The sequence goes on from NZ_LHVI01000010.1 coordinate 28,119, forward strand.
AGCAAGCCCTCGCGCAGCGGTACGCCGATGTGGTCGGTGAACTCCACAGGCGCGGCGCCGGTGCCGCCTTCCTTGCCGTCGACCACGATGAAATCGGGCAGGATGCCGGTTTCCAGCATGGCCTTGGCGATGCCCATGAATTCCCAGGGGTGGCCCAGGCAGAACTTGAAGCCCACCGGTTTGCCGCCGGACAGTTCGCGCAATTGCTGGACGAACTGCATCAGCTCGATCGGTGTGGAGAACGCGCTGTGGCAGGCCGGTGAAACACAGTCCTCGCCCATGAGAATGCCGCGGGTCTCGGCGATTTCCCGGGTGACCTTGTGCTTGGGCAGGATCCCGCCGTGGCCGGGTTTGGCGCCCTGGCTCATCTTGATTTCGATCATCCGCACCTGCGGGTTCTGTGCCTGGACGGCGAAGCGTTCGGGGTCGAAGTGCCCGTCGCTGGTACGGCAGCCGAAGTAGCCGCTGCCCAGCTCCCAAGTCAGGTCGCCGCCGTGTTCGCGGTGGTAAGGGCTGATGCTGCCTTCACCGGTGTCGTGGGCGAAGTTGCCCAGCTTGGCGCCTTGGTTCAAGGCGCGGATGGCGTTGGCGCTCAGGGAGCCAAAGCTCATGGCGGAGATGTTGAACACTGACGCCGAGTACGGCTGGGTGCATTGCGGGCCGCCGACCGTGACGCGAAAACCGCTGGGGTCGCTCAGTGGGGCGGGGCGCATGGAGTGGCCGATGAACTCGAACCCAGTCTGGTAGACGTCGATCAAGGTGCCGAAGGGTTTGTCGGCGCTTTCGTTCTTGGCCCGGGAATACACCAGCGAGCGTTGGGCCCGGGAAAAGGGCAGGGCCTCGCTGTCGGATTCGAGCAGGTACTGGCGGATCTCCGGGCGGATGCCTTCGACCAGGTAGCGGATGTTGCCCAGGATCGGATAGTTGCGCCGTACCGCGTGGCGGCTTTGCAGCAGGTCGAACAGCCCCAGCAGGCTCAGCAGCCCGGTCACCAGGGCGATTGGCCAGAGCCAGTCATGCTGCAGGAACGGCAGGCTGATGAGGGTGAAGATCACACAGCCGGCAAAGAAGGCGTAACGACTCAGCAGCGACAGGCTCATGCGGTTTCCTTGGGATTGGGCGCTTGGTGGGGGGTATGGTACTCAGGAACACGAGCCTTGTGGTGGACATGATGAAACCCAACCCCGTGGTGAGGGAGCTTGCTCCCGCTGGGGCGCGCAGCGGCCCCGAAACCCGGCGACGCGGTGGATCAGATTGAACGCGTGGCGTTTGAGAGAGAGGGATGCTGGCGCATCCAGCGGGAGCAAGCTCCCTCGCCACGGGTGTGTCTGGCTCTGAACGATCGATGTTCCAGGCTCTTCAGCCCGCCTGTTTCATCTGCCGCATCGGCAGTTCCACGCGAAAGGTGGTTCCGACACCGACTTCGCTGCGCACGGTGATGTCGCCGTGGTGTTTTTTCACGATTCCGTAGGACAGCGACAGCCCAAGCCCCGTGCCCTGGCCGACGGGCTTGGTGGTGAAGAATGGGTCGAAGATTTTCTGCAGGGTTTCCGGCGGGATGCCCGAGCCGTTGTCGGTGACTTCGATCCACACGCTTTCGTCCATCACGCCGTTACGCAAGGTGATGGTGCCGCGCTCCGGGCCGATGGCCTGGGCAGCGTTGACGATCAGGTTCATGATCACCTGGTTGATCTGCGACGGCAGGCATTCGACTTCCGGCAATGGACTGTATTGCTTGATCACGTCGGCCTTGTATTTGATTTCATTGGCGACGATGTTCAGCGTCGAATCGATGCCTTGTTGCAGATTGGCCAGCTGCCACTCCTGATTGGAATCGACGCGGGAGAAGTCCTTCAGGTCCTTGACGATTTGCCCGACCCGGGCGATGCCGTCCTTGGTTTCCTTGATCAGCACCGGAATGTCTTCGACCAGGAAATCCAGTTCCACCTGGTCGCGCAGCTTTTTGAGCTGCATCACCTGTTCCTGCGAAGCAATGTCTTGCTCGGCACTGCCATAAGCCGTGAGCATTTCCTGGAGTTTGCCGAAGTAGCCATCCAGCGCCCCCAGGTTGGAAGAAATGAAGCCGATCGGGTTGTTGATTTCGTGAGCCACGCCGGCCGCCAACTGGCCCAGCGAGGCGAGTTTTTCCGACTGCACCAGCTGGCTTTCGAGCATCTTGCGTTCGTCGATTTCCATTTGCAGCAGCTCGCTGGCCTGCTTGAACGCCTGGGTGCGCTGCTCCACCAGGTCCTCGAGCTTGTTCATCTTCAGGCGGGCCCGGGAGGTCATTTCCCATTTGGTGGTCAGGGTGTTGGCCATCTGCTGGACTTCGATGTTGTCGAAGGGTTTCTTCAGGATCAACAAGCGATCATGGCCGTTCAGGCGATCCAGCAGTTCGTCCCAGGAATAATCCGAATACGCGGTACAGACCACGACCTGAAGCTGCGGGTCGTGCTTCCAGAGCTCTTCGATGGTCTTGGCCCCATCCCAACCTTCGGGCATGCGCATGTCGACGAAGGCCAGGGCATAAGGGCGTTCTTTCGCCGCCGCTTCCAGCAGTTTCTTCAGGCCTTCCTGGCCGCCATAGGCCGAATCGAGCTCGAACACCGTGGCGGCAGGCTTCGGCGCATCGCCGAACAATGCGCTTTCCATGTCCTGCAAATCGGCATTGGTTTCATCCTCTGGCGTGAGGATCTTGCGAAAATCGTCATGAATGGCGGGTGTATCATCGATCAGCAAAATACGGCGGTTACTCATGCTATTCATGGCTCACCTTCTGCGAGTTTCAGGGGCAGTTGCAACTCGAACGTCGCTCCTGTGCCTGGCCCCTCACTGTGAGCGGTGAGGTGGCCGTTCATTTCAATCGCTGCCAATGCGCAGCTGTGCAGGCCAAAACCGTGGCCTTCCTTACGCGTGGTGAAACCATGGGCGAAGATACGCGTCATGTTTTCCTCGGGAATGCCTTCGCCTTCGTCCCTGACGCTGATCTGTAAGGTCTCGCCGTCGACGACCGAGGCCCTCAACGTAATATTCCGCGCATGGTTGGAAACCCCCGCCATGGCGTATTTGGCGTTGCTGATCAGGTTGATCAGGATCAGCAGCAAGCGGTGCTTGTCGCCCATGATCCTGGGCACCTCGCCGTATTCCTTGATCACCGTAACATGATGGCGGGTCAGGGCGCCGGAGTTCATGCGCAGGGCGTCTTCGAGCAGTTCGCTCACCACCAGCGGTTCCAGCAGGCTGTTGGCGCCGGCATAGGATTGCTGCGTGGAGACGATGTCCTTGATGTGGTCCACGCTCTTGCTCAACTGGGCCAGTTCCTCGGTCAGGCCTTGCTGCTCCAGCGCGATAGCCTCGACCAGTTGGTTGAGATAACCCGGCAGCAGCTTGCCTTTCGCGTCCTCGGTGAGGAAGTGCCCCAGGTCATCGGCGTGTTCATTGATCAGTTGCATCGCCTTGGCCAGGCCAAGGGCCTTGCTGCTGCGCAGTTTGCGGCTGACCAGGTCGGCGGAAATATTCACGCTGTTGAGCACATTGCCGACGTTGTGCAGCACGTTGGTGGCGATTTCCGCCATGCCGGCCTGGCGGGCGGTGTCCATCAGTTCGCTTTGGGTGTCCTTGAGCTGGCGGGTGCGCTCCTCGACCCGTTGCTCCAGTTCGTCGTTGGCCGTTTGCAGGGCGTTGTTGACCCGCTTGATTTCGGCAAAGCTGCGCACCAGTCGGATCGCCAGCCAGATCAGGATGAGTACCAGGAACGTGGCGAACACCAGCAGGTAGACGTGGTTACGCTGATGCTTGGCGGCGGCTGTTTCCTGATCCTTCTCCAACAGGCTGGTGATGGTGTCCAGGCGGCTCGCCACGGACACGGCCTGGATGTTCTGCAACAGTTCGTTGACCCGAGGTTGTTCGCGCAGGATCAGCGCAATGTGCCGGCGAAGGATGTCGACGGAGCCCTGGAGCTCGCCGGGCAAGCGTTCCTTGTTGATTTCCAGCTTGTTCAGGCCAAGCAAGACCTCAGCGGCAATCTCGGGGGTGGTGACCTGGGCGAACTCCATGCTGCTGAGCAGCAAGTCATAGGTGTCGATCGCGACGTTCTGCAGTTGCAACCTGTCCGCATCCGACAGCCGTGAGAACTCGCCCTGGATGTCGTCTTCGGCGGTGGGCAGGAAAGCCAGGGAATTGCGCAATAACGCGTTATGGGACTTGAACTGCTCCACCAGCCGGGTTTTTTCCTTGACTGCCTGCAAGTAATCGCTGCGCAGGCTTTCCCAGAGTGTGGCGGCATGGCGGCCCGGGACCGACTCGATGGCGTCGAGGCGTTGCCACAGGCCATTCATCTCATGCAGGGGCGAGACCAGGGGGTCATAGTTGTGGCTCAAGGCTACACGGGCCTTGAGCACTTCATTGTCCCAGATCGCATCCTGCTGCTTGAGCAGGCGGACCAGGTCCCGGGCTTCGATATAGGAAGCGGCTTGCTGGGCGCCCGTCTCGACGTACATGAACAGTAGGATCGAAGCCAGTAACAGACCGATGAACGCCAGGCCGAAGCGTCTCAGAGTGGTCATAGAGGCTTGCCCTCCCATTCGCCGGTCAGGGTCTTGAGGAATTCAACGATCAGCTCCGTATCCTTGCCGGCCGGTTCGCGTCCCAACTGGTACTTGAACATCACTTCCACCGCGCGTTCCAGGGTCGGTGCCGACCCGCTATGGAAATACGGCGCGGTGATGGCCACGTTACGCAGGCTGGGCACCTTGAAGACCTGGCGATCCGCTTCGTCACCCGTGACGTTGAAGCGTCCTTCATCGGCCCGGGTGGGGTTGCCCCGGTCTTGAATGTAGTCACCCATGACGCCGAATTTCTGGAACATGTTGCCGCCAATGTTCACGCCCTGGTGGCAAGCGATGCAGCCGTATTCCTTGAAGCGCTGGTAGCCGAACTTTTCCCGGGGGGTCAGGATGTCGGTATTGCCTTGCAGGTACTGGTCGAAGCGTGAATGAGGCGTCTGCAGGGTGCGTTCGTAATCGGCCAGGGCGCTGCGGATGCTGGCCTCGCTCACCCCCTCGGGGTAAGCCTCGGAAAAGTCCTTGGCATAGCCTGGGTTGTCGGCGATGCGCTTGACCACCGTTTCCCAGGTATTGCCCATCTCCGTGGGGCTGATCACTACGGTGTGCACCTGCTCTTCCAGGGTGTCGACGCGACCGTCCCAGAACTGGTGGAAGTTCAGGCTGGCGTTGAATACGGTCGGCGTGTTGACCTCCACGGGTTTGCCGTCGAAGCCCAGGGAAAGCGCCTTGTCGTCGGCACCGCCCTTGTCCAGGCGATGGCAGCTGGCGCAGGACAAGGTGTTATTGACCGACAGCCGTGGATCATTGAACAACCGCTGGCCCAGTTGGACGCGCTTGGGGTCGAGGGCAGGAACGGGTGGCAGTGGCTTGAGCGGTTCGTCCAGCGGCTCGGCGCGAACGCTCACGCTTGATCCCACGAGCAGGCCGAGAGCCAGAATCAGTCCATGTGACGCCATGGGATGCTTTCCTTGAAACTTTGGTTGAGGAAACTCGGGTGTTCACGAAAACGGGTTCTGGCGTAGCTCCCACTCAGTCATCCATTGGGCGAAGGCCTGGGGCTCCACCGCTTTGCTGAAGTAGTACCCTTGGGCCTCCTCGCACTGGTGGACCTTGAGAAACTCCAGCTGCTCACGGGTCTCCACGCCTTCGGCGATGATGTGCAGGTTCAAGCTCTTGCCCAGGCTGATGATCGTACTCACCAGTTTGGCGTCGTTGCTGTCGATGCTCAGGTCGCCTACGAACGACTGGTCGATCTTCAATACGTCCACCGGAAATTTCTGCAAATAGCTGAGGCTTGAATAACCTGTGCCGAAGTCGTCGATGGCCAGTCGTACCCCCAACTGCTTGATGGCCTTGAGGATGCCGACGGTGGTATCGACGTTTTGCATCAGCACGCTTTCGGTGATCTCCAGTTCTAACTGTGTCGGGTCCAGGCCGGTTTCCTTGAGGGTGCGGGCGATGCCTTCGACGAAGCCGCGCTGGCGAAAGTCGATGGCCGAGACGTTGACCGACAGGTACAACGGGCGCATCCCCTCGGCCTGCCAGCGGCAGGCTTGTTGGCAGGCTTCCTGGAGCACCCATTGGCTCAGCGGCACGATCAGCCCGCTGTCCTCGGCCACCGGAATGAAATCCGAGGGGTAGACCATGCCTGTATCCGGTCGATTCCAGCGCACCAGCGCTTCGACGCCGACCACTTTGCCGCTCGTCAGGTCGAGCTTGGGCTGGTAGTGCAGCAAGAACTCCTTGCGTTGCAGTGCCAGGCGCAAGCCCGATTCGATGGTCTGTTGCTGCCGGGCCCGGCGGTTCATGTCTTCGGTGAAGAATCGGTAGTCGTTGGGACCGTTCTCCTTGACGTTACGCATCGCCGTTTCGGCTTTCTTGATCAGCGCCACCGCGTCGAAACCGTCGGTCGGGTAGACGCTGATGCCCAGGCTCGCGGTGACGGTCAGGTCATGGCCGTCGATGGGTTGGGGCGCGCTGATGGCCGCCAGCAACTTGTCGGCCACGCCCTTGGTCTGTTGCGGGTCGACGACGTCTCCCAGCACCACCACGAACTCATCGGAGCCATAGCGGAACACCGAATCGGATTCGCGCACCACGGTCGCCAGCACCCTGGCGACCCGCTTGAGCATTTCGTCGCCCACCGGATGCCCCAAAGCGTTATTGATGCGCTTGAAACGGTCCAGGCCGATGAACATCACCGCCAGTTGCCGGTCGTGCCGGCGGCACTGGGCCATGCTCTGGGTCAGGCGATCGCCCAGCAACATGCTGTTGGGCAGCTCTGTGAGCACGTCGTATTGCAGCAGGTGCGAGACCTTGAGCAGTTCCTGGACGCGCTCTTCTATGGTGCGCTCCAGGCTGCGCATTTTTCTCGCCGCATCCTGGGCCAACTGCCATTTCCAGGTCATGGCACTGGCCATCTGGCGAATTTCCAGGGTGTCGAAGGGCTTCTTGAGAATCAGCAACTGATCGTCGAACTCGATCCGTTCGGACATGGTTTCCCAGGAGTAGTCCGAGAACGCCGTGCACAACGCGATCTGCAGGCGCGGGTCGGCCTCCCACAGCCGCTCGATGGTTTGCAGGCCGTCCCAGCCCGGTGGCATGCGCATGTCGGCGAACACCAACGCATAAGGCTGGCCTTCGGATTGGGCGCGCTTGACCAGTTCCAGCGCCTCTTCACCCTGATAGGCCGAGTCGATCTGGAATTGCAGGCGACTGACCTGGGCCGTGCCGAACAGCAGGCTCTCGGTGTCGTCCAGCGAATCGTCGACGCCGGCGCTGGGGCTGAGGATCTTGCGAAAGTCCTGGTGGATTGCCGGTGTGTCATCCACCACCAGGATTCGCCGGTTGGCAGGTACCGACATCGGGTTCATGGGATGCTCTCCGATAGCTGGCTCGGCGGCCGGGTCCAGTTGTCCGTCACCGGGACGATGCTGCCGGCCTTGAGCAGTTCGGCGGCCTGGCCGCTGTCGACCACGGTGCTGAAATAGTGCCCCTGGGCCTGCATCGCCCCGCCGCTGGACATCAGCGTGGTGCGTTGCTCCTGGGTCTCGACGCCTTCGGCAATGATGCCGATGCCCACGTCCCGGGCGAAGTTGATGATCGCCCGCAGGGTCGTGGCGTTCTCGGGGTCGGCGTTGGCGCTGTCGAGAAAACGCTGGGCAAGCTTGAGGTGGTTGACCCGATAAGTCTTGAGGTAATCGAACGAGGAGTACTCGGTGCCGAAGTCATCGATTGCAATCTGCACGCCCAGTTCACACAGGCGCGGCAGCACATCGTTGTGGGTCCACTTGGTCTGGGCCAGGGTCGCCTCGGTAACGTCGAAACGCAGGTCCCAGGGTGCAAGCTCCCAGCGCGCGGTGGTGCGCAGCACGTCGTAGATCAGTTCCGGGCCGGTCTTGAGTTGGGTCAGCGACAGGTCGATGGCGATCACCGGCGGCGCCATGCCCTGGTCGCGCCATTGGCGCATCTGCTGGCAGGCCTGGTCCAGCACCCAATGGCCCAGGCCGATGATGATGCCGGTCTTCTCGGCGGCCGGCATGAATGACTTCGGTTCCAGCCAGCCACGTTGGGGGTGGTTCCAGCGCACTTGCACGCCCATGCCGAGGATCTTGCCGGTGCCGAGGTCGACTTCGGGCAGATAATGCAGGTGCAGTTCGTTGTTTTCGATGGCTTGGCGCAGGTCACTGGCCAGGGCGACCCGGTCCGTGACTTCCTGGTTGATCTCCTCGTTATGGAAATGGTACTGGTTGCGGCCTTTCTCCTTGGAGCGATACAGAGCCATGTCGGACTGCGCCATCAGGCTGTCGGCGCTCAGGCTCTGTGGGGTATACAGGGCAATGCCGATGCTCACGGAAATCCGCACGTCGTTGCCGTCCAGGGAATAGGGCGCCACCAGCGTGTCGCGAATCTTCGCTGCCAGCGCGGCGCAATGCGTGGCCTCATGGACGTCCAGTTGCAGGATGGCGAATTCGTCGCCACCCAGGCGCGCCACCACGTCGTTTTCCCGGGTACAGGCCTTGATCCGCGCAGCGACTTCCTGCAGCAGCAGGTCACCGATGGGATGGCCCAGCGTGTCGTTGATTCGCTTGAAGTGATCCAGGTCCAGGTAAAACATCGCAAATGGCGCGGCTCCCCGGCGCGCCGCGGCGAAGGCCTGGTGCAGGCGCTCGATCACGGTGGCGCGGTTGGCCAGCCCGGTCAGGCCGTCGGTGCGGGCCAGCAGGGCGATTTTCTCTTCGGCCAGCTTGCGTTCGGTGATGTCCAGGATGATGCCTTCGACCTCAAGCAGCAGGCCCTGCTCGTTGCGCACCGGAATGTAGCGGTTCTCCACCCAGCGGAACGTGTCGTCGCCGGTGCGCATGCGGAACTCGATCGAGGCGCCCGCGTTGTCCCGGTCCAGGACGCGGACCATGGCTTCGTCGACTTTGCCCTGGTCATCGGGATGGATCAGGATCTGCGCCCAGTCCGGCGCGTTGATCAGTTGCGCCGCGACATGGCCGAACTTGGTGATGTTATGGGAGATGTACATCAAGGCGAACGGTGGCTCGCCCCGCAGGCGATAAAGGATGGTCGGGCTGTTCTGCACGATGATATTGGCGTCGGCCAGCTCACGGGTGCGCTCCTGCACCGCCCGTTCGAGCATGTCCATTTTCAATGCTGCGTCTTCGGTCATCTGCCATTTGACGGTCAGGGCACTGGCCATCTGACGGATCTCGATGGCATCGAAGGGTTTTTTCAGGATGAGCAGGCGATCGCCCAGGTCGAGGCGCTGGGCGATGTCTTCCCAGGAATAATCCGAATAAGCGGTGCACAGCGCCACTTGCAGCTTGGGGTCGGCGCGCCACAGCCGTTCGATGGTCTCCAGGCCATCCCAGCCGGGGGGCATGCGCATGTCGATGAACGCCATGGCGTAGGGTTGCCCCTGGGCGAGCGACGACTCCACCTTGTTCAGGGCCTCCATGCCCTGGAAGGCTGAATCCAGCACGAAGTTCTGGGCAGAAACCGCTATTGGCTCGCCGAACAAGGCCGCTTCGGCACTGCTCAGGCGGTCCTCTGGGTGCGAATCGGGGCTGAGGATCTTGCGAAAATCCTCATGGATCGTCTGGGTGTCATCGACGATCAGGATCCGCCGATTGGTTTTCTCCATCGGCAGGCTCATGGCCGTACGCCGCGAAGATGCTGATTAAAGAAACGTGGGCACATCTGATATCCCTTTCGCTGGCATGAGCATTCTGGCCTGTACTTGGCCCTTCATGGGGTACAGCATAGTCGTCTCATCGGGATGCGCCGGTCGGTGATGGCAAATTGTTTCTAAATTTTCGCAATCTACTAGCCTGTCTTTTGGGGGTAAGGTAGAACAGTTGTCGTGAACAGGAGGGGGTTGTAATGGAAGATCAGACGCCGGACGTTCCGGTTAATAAGCCCACGGTGTTGTTGGTCGATGATGAAGAGTCGATCCTCAATAGCCTGCGGCGGTTATTGCGCAGCCAGCCGTATGAAATCCTGTTGGCCGACAGTGGCGCCAAGGCCTTGGAAATCCTCAAGGAACGGCCGGTTGACCTGGTGATGACCGATGCGCGCATGCCCAACATGGACGGCGCGACGCTGCTGGCACAGATCCGCAAGCTCTATCCCTCGACGCTGCGCATCCTTCTCACCGGTTACGCCGACGTGGACATGATGACCAAGGCCATCAACGAGGGGCAGCTCTATCGCTACCTCAGCAAGCCGTGGAATGACGAGGAACTGGTGCAGGCCCTGCGCCAGGCCCTGGCCCACCAGCATTCCGAAAGCGAGCGCCAGCGCCTCGAAGCGCTGAACCGCGAGCAGAACCAGCAACTCAAGACACTGAACGCGACCCTGGAAAAGCGCGTGGCCTCGCGTACTTCCGAGCTGCAACAGACCGCCGACATGCTCGACCTGGCCTATGACGAGCTCAAGCGCAGCTATGTGACCAGCACCGAAGTGTTCTCATTGATCGCCAACCTGCGCCTGCCCAAGGCCAAGCAGACCAACCGGCAGATCATCGAGCTGATCAGGGTTTACAGCCGGCTGCATTTCCTCGACGAATCCACCGACCGCGACCTGACCATGGCCGCGGCGCTCTACAACATCGGCAAACTGAGCTGGACCGACAACATGATGGTCACGCCTGCCGACATGCTGCATCACAGTGAGCTCGATCTATACCGGGCCTATCCGAAGCAGAGCGAGTCGCTGCTGATGACCCTGGATCCGATGAAAGACGCGGCGCGGATCATCCTGCATCACCAGGAACGTTGGGACGGCAGCGGCTTCCCCGATCGCCTCAAGGGCGAGGCTATTCCGTTCGGTTCGCGGCTGCTGAAGCTGGCGGTGGACTTCATCGAACTGCAACGTGGGCTGATCCTCGAGCGGCAGATGAACAGCGACGAAGCACTGGTCTACATCCGCAACTACGCCGGCAAGCTGTACGACCCTGCCTTGATCGAGGACTTCATCAAGGCGTGCGGTGAATACCTTGAAGATGTGACCTTGTCCGACCCGACGGTGCAGGTCATGAGCACCCGGGAACTGGAGGCCGGCATGATCCTGGCACGCAACCTCAACGCCGACAACGGCATGCTGCTGCTCAATGCCGGCAAGGTCCTGAACGGTCCGCTGGTGGATAAACTCATCGCCTTCGAATCGATGGAAGGAGCCCGGTACAGCGTGTTCGTCAAGAAGCCGGAGGAAGAAGATCCTTCGGTGCCGAAGCCGATTTTGGGGTGAAGCGGATTTGACGAGCGACGCAATCCTCCCTGTGGGAGCGGGCTTGCCCGCGAAGGCACAATGTCAGTCGATACATTGGGTGACTGATACGCCGCTTTCGCGAGCAAGCCCGCTCCCACAGGGGGATGTGTATGGGGCCAGATCCGGCGCCAGGCTTTGCTCCTGCCGCCAGGGTCTGTAACCTTCCTGGCATTTTTCTGCCCAAGGCTTCGACCCTCCATGAGCACTTCCATCATCCGCATCGCCGCCGCCCTGTTGATCGGGCCGGACGGTCGAACCCTGCTGGTACGCAAGCGCGATACCCTGGCTTTCATGCAACCGGGCGGCAAGATCGAGGCCCATGAACAACCGGTCCAGGCCCTGGCCCGGGAACTGGATGAAGAGCTTGGACTGAAGATCGACCCGGCCCAGGCCCGCTATCTGGGGCCGTTCAGCGCCCAGGCCGCCAACGAGCCGGGTTTCATCGTGCAGGCTGAAGTGTTTTTGCTGAACATCGACGCTGTGGTTTCTCCCGCCGCCGAAATCGAGGAAGTCCGCTGGATCGACCCGGCGGGTGACGGCGGTCTTTTCCTGGCACCGTTGACAGGGCAGGTGATCCTGCCGTTCTATCGAGCCACCCATCCCGTGATCTGCTGACTCAAGGATTTATGCTCATGATTGCGTTGCCGGACCTGCTGATTTTCGCCGCTGCCGCCTTGCTGATGGTGCTGACACCCGGCCCGAACATGATCTACCTGATTTCCCGCTCGATCTGCCAGGGTCGCAAGGCCGGGGTCACGTCCCTGCTGGGGGTGGTGGCGGGGTTCTTCGTGCACATGTTCGCGGCGGCGGCGGGGCTGACGGCGGTGTTCCTGGCGGTGCCCGTGGCCTATGAAGTATTGAAATGGGCCGGTGCGCTGTACCTGTTGTGGCTGGCCTGGCAGGCCGTGAAGCCGGGCGCACGCTCGCCCTTCGAGGCCCAGCAACTGCCGGTCGATTCGACGCGCAAGCTGATCACCATGGGCTTTCTCACCAGCGCCCTGAACCCGAAGATCGCGGTGTTCTATCTGTCGGTGTTCCCGCAGTTCATCAGCCCCGAACACGGTTCGCTGTTCAGCCAGAGCCTTATCCTGGGGCTGACCCAGATCAGCGTCAGTTTCAGCGTTAACCTGCTGATTGCCTTGTTCGCGGCGGGCATTGCCTCGTGGTTCGTCCACAACCCCACCTGGCTGGCTGCGCAGCGCTACTTCATGGGCTTTGTCCTGGGGGCGCTGGCGCTGCGCCTGATGCTTGAGCAGCGGCGTTCGGCGTGAACATTCGACGGCTGCGGGCCGTGGATGCCCAGGCATATCGCCAGCTGATGCTCCAGGCCTACGCGCTTCATCCCCAAGCCTTCACCTCCAGCACCCGCGAGCGGGCCGCGTTGCCCATCAATTGGTGGGAATCGCGCCTGACCAGCCGGCTCGATGTGTTGTTGGGGGCGTTCGTGGAGGAAGAACTGGTGGGTATTGTCGGGCTGGCCCTGGAACCCCGGGAAAAAGCCCGGCACAAGGCGCTGTTGTTCGGTATGTACGTCACCGAGGCCCATTGTCATCGGGGGCTCGGTTATCAACTGGTCCAAGCGGCGATCGATGAAGCCCGCCGCCATGCCTTTTTGCGCCTGGTGCAACTGACCGTCACCGCCGGCAACGACCCGGCCGTCAAACTCTACCAACGCTGCGGCTTCGTGCTCTACGGCCTCGAGCCCCAGGCGATTTGCGTGGGCGACGAATACTTCGACAAAATCCACATGTGGCTTGAACTCTAAAACCTTTCATGACCGTTGAGCTTTTGTGGCAAGGGGGCTAAAGCACTGCGGATCCCCCCTGTGGGAGCGGGCTTGCTCGCGAAGGCGGCGTATCAGTCGCAAGCAGCGCTGCCTGACCCACCGCTTTCGCGAGCAAGCCCGCTCCCACAATGGATTTGTGCTGTGAACACGATCAATGCCACCCAGCAAATCCCTGTGGGAGCGGGCTCGCTCGCGATTGGAACGACTCGGTCTCACCGAACGGCACTGACCCCATCCAGTGTCGAGAATGAAGTGTCCTTGGCTGTCAGCAGAAAGTCGCGCATGTACGGTGCATCGAGCATATCGGTGCGCACCGCCGCGTAGAGCGTGGCAAACAGACCTTTCTCCCCGAGGCGCTTGGCCTTCACGTAGCCCCGTGAGCTGTATTCATGCAGCGCCCAGTGCGGCATGCCGCACACACCTCGGCCGCTGGCGACCAGTTGCATCATCATCACCGTCAGTTCAGAAGTGCGCACCTGGGCCGGTTCGATGTCGGCCGGCTCCAGGAAGCGGGTGAAGATGTCCAACCGGTCCCGTTCCACCGGGTAGGTGATCAAGGTTTCGCTGATCAGATCCTCGGGCACGATGTAGGGCTTGCCTGCCAGGCGATGCTGGTTGGCGACGGCGAGCATCGCTTCGTAGGTGAACAGCGGCACATAAGTGATGCCCGCCAGTTCCAGCGGATCGGAAGTCACCACCAGGTCCAGATCGCCCCGGGCCAGGGCCGGCAGCGGGGCGAAGGCGAAGCCCGAGGCCAGGTCCAGCTCGACTTCCGGCCAGGCGTCGCGGAACTGGTCGATGGTCGGCATCAACCATTGGAAGCAACTGTGGCATTCGATCGCCATGTGCAGGCGCCCGGCGGTGCCGCCGGCCAATCGGGCAATGTCCCGTTCGGCGCCGCGCAGCAAGGGCAGGGTAGCGTCGGCCAGTTGCAACAGGCGCAGGCCGGCGCTGGTGAACCGTACCGGCTTGGTCTTGCGCACGAACAACGGCATTCCCAGGCGCTCTTCCAACTCCTTGAACTGATGGGATAGGGCGGACTGGGTCAGGTGCAGGCGTTCGGCGGCTTCCACCAGGCTATCGGCTTCGCGCAAGGCATGCAGCGTCTTGAGGTGACGGATTTCAAGCACCGCGGGCTCCATGAGTAAAACTTGTGATCAACACGAAAACGTTGAGTTTGTCTCATGTAGCCCCGGCTGTCGACAATGGCGCCATCTTTTACAGGAGGACTCACACCATGGCCCTGGCCCACACCCTCGGTTTCCCCCGCATCGGCGCCGACCGCGAATTGAAAAAAGCCCTTGAAGCCTACTGGAAGGGCGACCTCGCGCAGGCCGCATTGCAGACCGTAGGGCGTGAACTGCGGGCCCGGCATTGGCAATTGCAGAAAGACGCCGGCATCGACCTGCTGCCCGTTGGGGATTTCGCCTGGTACGACCAAGTGCTCGGTCACACCTTGGCGTTGGGCGCCGTTGCGCAGCGCTTCCAAAACACTTTGGATTCCGACGGCCAACCGACCCTCGACACCCTGTTCGCCATGGCCCGTGGCGCCACAACCAGTTGCTGCGCCGCCGACCACGGACACACGCAACACGCCCTGGAACTGACCAAGTGGTTCGACACCAACTACCACTATCTGGTCCCGGAGTTTTCCGCCGACCAGACTTTCGCCCTGAGCTGGACGCAGTTGTTCGACGAAGTCGATGAGGCCCACGCCCTAGGGCATCGGGTCAAGCCGGTGATTATCGGCCCGCTGACCTACCTGTGGCTGGGCAAGGCCAAGGGGGCGGCGTTCGACAAGCTCGACCTGCTGGAGCGCCTGCTGCCGGTCTACGGTGAAATCCTCAATCGCCTCAAGGCCCAGGGCGTGGAGTGGGTGCAGATCGATGAACCGATCCTCACCCTCGACCTGCCCCAGGCCTGGAAAAGCGCCTTCGAGCGGGCTTATCACATCCTTCAGTACTCGCCGCTGAAAAAACTTGTCGCGACTTACTTCAGTGGCCTGGCAGACAACCTCGGCCTGGCGGTGGGCCTGCCGGTGGACGGCTTGCACATCGACGCGGTGCGCGCACCGGAGCAACTGGGTCAGGTGCTGGACCGCCTGCCGACCTACAAGATTCTCTCGGTGGGCCTGGTCAACGGGCGCAACGTCTGGCGTTGCGAGCTGGAGCAGGCGCTGGTGCAATTGCAACCGGCTCAGGAGCGTTTTGGCGATAACCTGTGGGTCAGCACTTCGTGCTCGCTGCTGCACAGCCCCGTGGACCTGGAACGTGAAGACCGCCTCGATCCCGAACTCAAGAGTTGGCTGGCCTTCGCCGTACAGAAGTGCGGGGAAGTGGCCGTGTTGCGCGATGCGCTGAACGATCCGCAGGCGCCCGCCGTTCGGCAGGCCTTGGCCGACAGCCAGAATGTACAGGCCAGCCGCGCCCGCTCGACTCGCATTCACAAACCTGAAGTCCAGGCCCGGCTGGCGGCGATCGGCCCCCAGGACAGCCAGCGGCGTTCACCGTTTGCCCAACGCATCGAACAGCAGCATGTGCGGCTGAAGTTGCCGGCGCTTCCCACCACCACCATCGGTTCTTTCCCGCAGACCCCGGCGATTCGCCTGGCACGCCAGGCCTACAAGCAAGGCAAACTTTCGGCCGACGATTATCAGGACGCCATGCACACCGAGATTCGCCATGCCGTGCAGATCCAGGAACGCCTGGGCCTGGATGTGCTGGTACACGGTGAAGCCGAGCGCAATGACATGGTGGAATATTTCGCCGAGCAACTGGACGGCTACGCCTTTACCCGTTTCGGCTGGGTGCAGAGCTACGGTTCGCGTTGCGTGAAGCCGGCGATCATCTACGGTGACATCAGCCGACCCAAGGCCATGACCGTCGACTGGATCCGCTATGCGCAAAGCCTCACCGACAAAGTCATGAAGGGCATGCTCACTGGCCCCGTGACCATGCTGATGTGGTCGTTCCCCCGCGAGGACGTGTCACGCCAGGTCCAGGCCCAACAACTGGCCTTGGCCCTGCGGGACGAAGTGGTGGACCTGGAAAAGGCCGGGATCAGGATCGTGCAGATCGACGAGGCGGCGTTTCGCGAAGGCTTGCCGCTGCGTCGCGGACAATGGCAGGAATACCTGGACTGGGCCGTGGAGGCTTTCCGCTTGAGCGCGTCGGGCGTGAGCGATGAAACCCAGATCCACACCCACATGTGCTACAGCGAGTTCAATGACGTGATCCAGGCCATCGCCGCCATGGACGCCGACGTCATTACTATCGAGACCTCGCGTTCGGCCATGGAACTGCTGGACGCATTCGAGGCCTTCGACTACCCCAACGACATCGGCCCGGGCGTCTACGACATCCACTCGCCACGGGTGCCGGACACGGCCGAGATGGTTGCATTGCTGAGCAAAGCCGCGAAGCGCATCGCCCCCGAACGGCTCTGGGTCAATCCCGACTGCGGCTTGAAAACCCGGGCCTGGCCGGAGACGGAAGCGGCGCTGGTGAACATGGTCGCGGCGGCCCGGCAGTTGCGTAGTCAGTTGGCTTGAGACTCGGATGTTGTGGCCGAACACCATGTTTCTGGCAAGGGAGCTTTTTGTGGTGAGGGAGCTTGCTCCCGCTGGGCTGCGCAGCAGCCCCAAAATTCCATGCCTTGATCATATTTCGAGGTTGAAGCGTTTTGGGACCGCTTCGCGGTCCAGCGGGAGCAAGCTCCCTCGCCACAGAGGGCCCACATAGCTTCAAAAGTAACCACTGGGCAATCTTCATCAAACTGTCACGCAACTGTGGCAGCGCGCTTGAACAAACTTCATCAGACTCGCGCTCTACTGGAGTCCTGCGTTTTGGTGTTTGTTCATGCGTGTATTCATTTTCCTGGCCGCTTTGTTCTGCGGCTTGCCGTCGTTTGCGGCTTCTCGTTGTGATGTCAACGTCGCGACCCAACGGGTCGATCTGGACCAGGTGAGCCTGGCGTACCAGAGCATTGGCCGTGCGTCGGATCCGGCGCTGCTGCTGGTGATGGGCCTGGGCGGGCAGTTGATCCATTGGCCGGACGAAGTGGTGGTGGCCTTGTGTGAACAGGGTTTCCGGGTGATTCGCTACGACAACCGCGACGTGGGTCTGTCGACCTGGCGCCAGGCGCCCGGCAGCGCCAACCTGACCTTCGAAGCCCTGCGCTACAAGCTTGGCCTGGCTGTAGACGCGCCGTATACCTTGACCGACATGGCCGACGACGGGCTGGGGTTGATGGATGCGTTGGGTGTGCAACGCTTTCATGTATTGGGGGCGAGCATGGGCGGGATGATCGCGCAGCACATGGCGGCCATGGCGCCAGGGCGGGTCGAGAGCCTGACCCTGATCATGACCAGTTCCGGCGCCCAGGGCCTGCCCGCGCCCAGCGAACGCCTGGTGCAATTGTTATCCCGGCGTGGTGCGCCGAATCGCGAAATGGCCTTGGAACAGCAAGCCGATCTGTTGGCCGCCCTGGGCAGCCCGATGGTGGTCGACGACCGTGAGGCACTGTTGCATCAGGCCGCCCTGGCCTATGACCGAGCCTTCAACCCCGAGGGCGTGAAGCGCCAGATCATGGCGATCATGGCCGAACCCAGCCGGGTGGCATTGCTCAATCAGCTGCGAGTGCCCACCTTGGTCGTCCACGGCACCGCCGACCCGTTGCTGCCGGTAATGCATGGCGTACATCTGGCGGCGCACATCCAGGGCAGTCAGCTGAAGCTGATCCCGGGCCTTGCCCATCGGTTCCAGGATGCGTTCAAGGCGCCATTGCTGGGGGCGGTGCTGCCGTATCTGAAGCAGCACCGCGAAGACGCCTCACACTGGGCGCAGATCGAGCCGGTGCAGGCGCCGAATCTGCTGTGACCACTTGAGGCTGGTGCGATTTATGTGGCGAGGGAGCTTGCTCCCGCTGGGCTGCGCAGCAGACCCATCATCTACTTGTCGCCGCGGTGCCCCAGGCAGAACCCAGGGGTTGCTGCGCAACCCAGCGGGAGCAAGCTCCCTCGCCACGGTTCCGTCCATCCTCGATATCTGGATGGTTGGCGCTACCGCGCCTGAGCCTGCGCCACCAGCCACCCCATCAATTCCTGCAACGGCCCCGATGCCTGGGGCTTGCGCGGATGCACCAAGTGATAGCCCAACCCGGTCTTGACCTTCAGCTCGAACGGCATCACCAGCCGTCCGGCGCTCAGGTCGTCGCCGATCAGCGACCAATCACCAATCGCCACGCCGGTGCCCTGGGAAGCCATGGACATGGCCAGGTCGAGGGTTTCGAAATGCTGGCCTTTGCTGACATTGCTCAAGTGCACGTCGGCCGCATCGAGCCAGGCGTTCCAGTCGCGCTCGTCACGGGTCGGGTGCAGCAGCAGGTGTTGCTGCAGGTCGGCAGGTTCACGCAGCGGCACGGGGCCTTCCAGAATCGTGTGGGAGCAGACGGGCGTGAGTTGTTCATCGAACAGGTGCAGGCAGGCCAGCGGCTCATCCGGCGGCGGGCCGTAGACCACCGCCGCGTCGAAAGTCTCGCGCTGGAAATCCACGCCGTGCCTGACGGTGGTGGTCAGTTCCACCGGCACGTCCGGCCGTTCCTTCTGCCATAGCAACAGGCGTGGCAGCAGCCAGCGCATCACACAGGTCGGGGCCTTGAGTTGCAGGGTCTGGCGCTTCTCGCCGACTTGCTCCACCGCTTCGCCGATCAGGCTGAACACCTGCTGCACCCGCGGCAGCCACGCCTGGCCTTCAGTGGTCAGGCTCAGGCCCCGTGCGTGACGCTGGAACAGCGCATAGCCCAAGTGATCCTCCAGCCCGGCAATCTGCCGACTCACCGCCCCTTGAGTGATGTGCAGTTGTTCGGCAGCCCGGGTGAAGTTGCAGCATTGGGCCGTGATCAGAAACGTGTGCAGCGCGGGCAGCGGGGGAAGTCGTTTCATTTGGATCCAAGCCATGACGTAAGGACATGGCTAGTATGACTTTTTATCCATTGTTGCCGCTATGGCCTGCCCGTTCCAATAACGCCATTCCCAAGGATAAACAAGGGCCTCGCAGCGTGCTGCGGATGCCCCGTCCAAGACAAGAAGAAGGGCAGTGGCAATGGCGACGTGCGGCGAAGTATTGGTCAAGTTACTCGAAGGTTATGGCGTGGAGCAGGTGTTCGGCATCCCCGGCGTGCACACCGTTGAGTTGTACCGCGGGCTGGCCCGTTCAAGCATCCGTCACGTGACGCCTCGTCATGAACAGGGCGCAGGTTTCATGGCCGACGGCTACGCCCGCGTCAGCGGCAAGCCCGGCGTGTGCTTCATCATCACCGGCCCTGGCATGACCAACATCACCACCGCCATGGGCCAGGCCTACGCCGATTCGATCCCGATGTTGGTGATCTCCAGTGTGCAATCGCGCAGCCAGTTGGGCGGCGGACGCGGCAAGCTGCATGAACTGCCGAACCAGGCTGCGCTGGTAGGCGGCGTGGCGGCGTTTTCCCACACGCTGATGTCTGCCGCCGAGTTGCCCGGCGTGCTGGCGCGGGCTTTTGCCTTGTTCCAGGCCGGGCGGCCACGGCCGGTGCACATTGAAATTCCGTTGGACGTGCTGGTGGAAGACGCCGACGCGTTGCTCGCCAGTTCGCCAGTGAACATCAGCCGCGCCGGCGCCGCGCCGAACGCCGTGGCGCTCATGTCTGCCAAGCTGGCGGCGGCCAGGCGGCCGCTGATCCTGGCCGGTGGTGGTGCCATCGACGCAGCGGCCGAACTGACCGAACTGGCCGAACATCTCGGCGCCCCGGTGGCGCTGACTATCAATGCCAAAGGCATGCTGCCCTCGCGCCATCCGTTGCTGATCGGTTCGACACAGAGCCTGGTCGCCACCCGCGCACTGGTGGCGGAGGCCGATGTGGTTCTGGCTATCGGCACCGAGCTGGCCGAGACCGACTACGACATTAGCTTCGCCGGTGGTTTCGAGATTCCCGGTGCGTTGCTGCGTATCGACATCGACCCGGACCAGACCGTGCGCAATTACCCGCCGCACTTGGCGCTGGTAGCCGATGCCCGTAGTGCCGCGCAAGCGTTGCTCGAGCAGCTGAGCCGACAACCCTTGGCCGAGCGCCACAAGGAGTGGGGCCCGGCCCGTGCGGCTCGCTTGCGTGCCGACCTTGCAGAAAGCTGGGATGCTGCGACGCGGGCCCAGAGCCTGTTTCTCGACACCGTGTTGCAGGCACTGCCTGACGCGGTTTTTGTCGGCGACTCCACGCAACCGGTGTACACCGGCAACCTGACGTTCAACCCCGAGCAGCCACGGCGCTGGTTCAATTCGTCCACCGGCTACGGCACGCTCGGCTATGCGCTGCCGGCGGCCATCGGCGCCTGGCTCGGCGGCCAGGGCCAAGGTCATGACCGCCCGCCCGTGGTGTGCCTGATCGGTGACGGCGGGTTGCAGTTCACCCTGCCGGAGCTGGCCAGCGCCGTGGAAGCGCGCACACCGGTGATCGTGCTGTTGTGGAATAACCAGGGCTACGAGGAGATTAAAAAATACATGGTCAACCGCGCCATCGAGCCGGTGGGCGTGGACATCTACACCCCGGATTTCCTCGGGGTCGCCAAGGCCCTGGGTTGCGCCGCCGAAGCCATCGGTGACGTGGCGCAACTGCACGCCGCATTGCTCGCCGCCTGCGACCGACAAGGCCCGACCCTGATTGAAATCGATCAGGCCCGTTGGATGCTGGAGGTGTCGAAATGAGCGCGCTTACCACTCAGGACGGGTTGTACATCAATGGCCAGTGGTCCGCTGGCAATCAACCTTTGCGGGTGATCAACCCGGCGACCGAGGCGCTGCTGGCCACGGTGCATGGCGGCGATGAGCACGCCGTCGACCAGGCCTTGGACGCCGCGACCCGGGCTTTCGGCCAATGGTCGATGACCACCGGTGCTGAACGCGGCGCGATCTTGCGCCGGATCGCCAGCGGCGTGCGAGACGGTCGCGAGCGGCTGATGCACCTGCAATCGAGCAACAACGGCAAGCCGCTGTTCGAAGCGGCCATCGATGTCGACGACGTGGTCGCGACTTTCGAATATTACGCCGAACTGGCCGAGGGCCTGGACGCCCGCCAAGACAGTTCGCTGCCATTGCCCAGCGATGATTTCAGCGCGCGCCTGCGCCGCGAACCCTGTGGTGTGGTCGGCTTGATCGTGCCGTGGAACTTCCCGATGGTCACCACCGCCTGGAAACTCGCGCCGGCCTTGGCTGCCGGCTGCTGCGTGGTGCTCAAACCGTCGGAAGTCACGCCATTGCCGGAGCTGGAACTGGCTTCGATCATCGCCGGATGCGGCTTGCCTGACGGGGTGTTCAACCTGGTCTGCGGCACGGGCCTGGCGGTTGGCGCGCCGCTGGCGGCGGACCCACGGGTGGCGAAAGTCTCCTTCACTGGCAGCAACGCCGTCGGTGTGCAAGTGATGCAACGGGCGGCGGAAACGGTCAAGGGCGTGAGCCTGGAACTGGGCGGCAAATCGTCCCTGCTGGTGCTGGCCGACGCTGATCCGGACCTGGCGGTGGAGCTGGCCTGTGGCGGCGGTTTCTTCAATGCCGGGCAGATGTGTTCGGCCACCAGCCGTGTACTGGTTGCCGAGGAGTTGGTCGACGAATTCCTTCACCGGCTCAAGGCGCGTGCCGAGGCAATCCGCGTGGCCGACCCGTTCGACCCGGACGTGGAGATGGGCGCGCTGGTCAATCAGGCGCAATACCAGCGGGTGCTGGGGCACATCGACCGCGGCTTGAGCGCCGGGGCGACGCTGGTGTGCGGCGGTCAGCGACCGGCCCATCTGCCACGCGGCTTTTTTTTACAGCCGACGATTTTTGCCGATGTGCCCTTGGACAGTGCGTTGTGGTGCGAGGAGATTTTCGGGCCGGTGCTGTGTGTGCGCAGTTTCAGCACCCAGGCGCAGGCGATTGCCCTGGCCAACGACAGCCGTTTCGGCCTGGTGGCCAGTGTTGTCAGCCGTGATATCGAGGCGGCCGAACAGGTGGCCAACGCTTTGCAGGCAGGGCTGGTGTGGATCAACGCACCCCAGGTGATTTTTCCCCAGGCAGCATGGGGCGGCTACAAGCAGAGCAGTCTGGGCCGCGAGTTGGGGCCTTGGGGACTGGCGGCATTCCAGGAGATCAAGCATGTCATCCGGGCCGTCTGACGGCACGGTATGAGGTCATGCATGCCTCGAAAAAAGGCATGCGCCAGGAACATGGCTTCAATGAGTTTTTATCGATAGTCAGGGATTTTGCACAACCTCAGGATGGCCCTGGACACCGGCGAAGCCCTTGCATTACGGGGCTTTTGTCGGCGTCGACGGGTACGGGCGCAACGGTTTTGACCCACCTCATACTTAAAAAAACAAAGGGAGTCCTCCATGGGCGAGCATGATCTGAACAGACGTCAATTCATCAAGACTGCAAGTGTGGTTTCGGTCGCGGCGGCCGCCATGAGCGTGCCGTTCATCAGTGCCCGGGCCAGCGATACGCGCTTCGTCGGCAAGACCCTGCGCCTGCTGACCTGGTCCGATGACACCGGGCTGGCGGCGCTGCGCAACATCGCAGCGACCTTCGAGGCCAAGACCGGGGCCAAGGTCATTGCCGACCGCACCGGCAGTACCTCGGAAATGGTCGCCAAGCTCAAGGCCGGCGGCGACCGGCCGCAGTACGACATCATCACCCTGGCCGGCGTCGGCGCCGAGGGCCTGGCCGCCGCCGGGCTGCTGGAAAAGCCCGACCTCAACCGCATCCCCAATCTGGTCGATGTACCACCGCAATACCGCACCGGCGCGGGCGGCCACGGCATTGGCTACCTGCTGTGGTGCAACAGCCTGGTCTACAGCACCCGTACCTTGAAACAGGCGCCGGACAGTTATGCGGCACTGTGGGACGCAGACCTGGCGCCGAACATTTTCCTGCCGCCGCCGAACTGGACCGAGGCCATGGACCTGATCATCATCGCCGCCAAGTTGGCCGGTGGTGACGAACACAACATCGAACCCGGATTCAAGAAACTCGCCGAGCTCAAGGACCGGGTGGTGACCCTGGGGGAAAATCCCAACCAGATCGCCGAGCTGTTCCGCACGGGCTCCCTGGACATGGGCGGGTTGTACGCACCGGCGTTTTTCCCCAAGCAGATCCGCGACCCGGCCTACAGCCTGGGCGCGACGTTCGGCATGAAGGAAGGTTTCTACACCGACCTGATGCTCTCGGTCATGCCCAAGAACCGCCCCGGCGACACCGACCTGGCCTACGCCTTCCTCGACCACTCCCTCGACCCGCTGGTGCAGGGCAAGATGGCCGAAGACATCTTCAACGGCCCGGTCAACGCCAAGGCCATCATCTCCAGCGAAGCGCGCAAGAGCCCGTACATCCTCACCCCGGAGCAAATCGCCGACAAAGCGATCATGCACGACAACGCCTTCCTGGCGACGGTGCATGACCAGTGGATTCGCCGCTACACGGAAATCTTCTCCTCCTGATACCCAGTTCCACTGTGGGAAATGCAGGGTTCTGTGGCCGCCGCAGAACCAGCGTGGGAAATGGATGATTTTGTGGTCGCCGCAGAACCAATGTGGGAGCGGGCTTGCTCGCGATAGCGGTGGGTCAGTTGATGGAGATGTTGGCTGTGCTGCCGCCTTCGCGAGCAAGCTCGCTCCCACAGGGGATTGGGGGAGATGCATGGTTTTTGTGGCCGCCGCAGAACCAGTGTGGGAGCGGGCTTGCTCGCGAAAGCGGTGGGTCAGTTGACGGAGATGTTGGCTGTGCTGCCGCCTTCGCGAGCAAGCTCGCTCCCACAGGGGATTGGGGGAGATGCATGGTTTTTGTGGTCGCCGCAGAACCAATGTGGGAGCGAGCTTGCTCGCGAAAGCGGTGGGTCAGTTGACGGAGATGTTGGCTGTGCTGCCGCCTTCGCGAGCAAGCTCACTCCCACAGGGGATTAGGGGAGATGCATGGTTTTAGTGGCCGCCGCAGAACCAATGTGGGAGCGGGCTTGCTCGCGATAGCGGTGGGTCAGTTGATGGAGATGTTGGCTGTGCTGCCGCCTTCGCGAGCAAGCTCGCTCCCACAGGGGATTAGGGGAGATGCATGATTTTTGTGGTCGCCGCAGAACCAATGTGGGAGCGGGCTTGCTCGCGAAAGCGGAGGGTCAGTCGATGGAGATATTGGAATTGAGCTGGTTTGAAAATGTGTTTGTTCTGTCGTTTTCCTCTGACGAGACTTTGCCATGGAACACCAACCGTTGATTCAATCGCGCAGTGTGGCGTCAATGCCTGCTTCGCGGGATCTTTCACCTACCGCCCGTGCATGGGTTTTCCTGTCGCCGTCGATGTTGTTTCTCGGTGTGCTGATCGCCGCCAGTCTGTTGGTGCTGCGCATGAGCGTCGGCACCAAGGGCGCGGAGTGGAGTGGGTTCAGTCTCGCCAGTTATGGGCAGTTGCTGGAACCCTACTATCTCAAGTCCCTGCTGCTGACCTTGCGCCTGGCCTTGATCAGCGCGGTAATCGCCGTGCTGCTGGCGATTCCCGTGGCCTACACCATGTCGCGGCTGGCCTCGCCATTGTTGCGGCGGGTGTTCCTGGCGGCGGTGTTGTTGCCGCTGCTGGTCAATCTGCTGCTGCAAAGCTACGGCTGGCTGGTGATCCTCGGCCCTGCCGGCATGCTCAATCAAGCCCTCATGGGCCTGGGTCTGATCAAACGACCGATCATGCTGCTGTACAACCAGAATGGCGTGTTGATGGGCCTGGTCCAGACCGCGTTCCCGCTGGCCGTGCTGCCCATCGCCAGCGCCATGCGCGGCGTTGCCCGCAGTTATGAAGAGGCCGCCGCGACCCTCGGCGCCAGTCGCTTCCAGGTGTTTCGCCAAGTGGTGCTGCCCATGAGCCTGCCCGGCATCATCACTGGCGCGACGCTGGTGTTTGCCTACAACGCCAGCAGCTTTGTCGTGCCGTTGCTGCTTGGCGGTCGACGGGTGCCGATGCTGGCGGTGATGGTCCATGACCAGATCGCCCCGCTGATGAACTGGCCGGCCGCGTCCGCCGCCGGGGTGGTGCTGATTGTCACCACGCTGATGATCATGACCCTGTCCGAATATTTCACCGGCCGCCGTCGGCGGATGCTGGAGGCTTCTCAATGAGCGCGTCGAGTCACAAACGCCAGTCGCTATTGCCCGGCGAAACCGGACGGGCCGTGGGGTTGCTGTCAGGCTTCATTCTGCTACTGGCGGTGTTGCCGATCCTGACCATGATCGTCATGTCCTTCAGCGGCGCGGCGAACCTGGATTTCCCGCCGAGCAGCTACAGCCTGCAATGGTATCGGGCCGCCTGGCACACCTTTGTCTCGCCGGATGCCAGCGACGTACTGAGCCTGGGCCAGGCCATGGGCACCAGCCTGCTGGTGGCCTGCCTGACCATGATCTTCGCCACGCTGATCGCGGTGCCGGCAGCCTATGCGCTGACCCGTTGCGAGTTCCGCGGCAAGGCCGTGGCGCTGCAATTGATGTCGTTGCCGCTGGTGTTTCCCATGGTGGTGCTGGGGTTGGCGCTGCTGTTGGTGTTCGACAGCCTGCCGTTCCAAATGACCACCTCACGCCTGGTCATTGCCCACGTCATCCTCGCCTTGCCGTTCGTGGTGAAGAACTGCACCGCCGCCATGCTCGGCATCGGCAGTGAAGTCGAAGAAGCCGCGCGAATGCTCGGCGCGACGCCACGGCGGGCCATCGTCGATGTGGTGGTGCCGTTGATGAAATCGGGGATTCTCGCCGGGATGCTGCTGGCGTTCATTGTCTCGTTCAACGAATTCACCGTGACCTATTTCCTCTACACCATCGACGTCATGACCGTGCCGATCTGGATGTACAGCCGCACCGTGTCGTCGCTGGACCCCACCGTTTTTTCGTTTGCCGTGCTCATCGTGCTGATCGACTTCGTGCTGATCTGGGCGCTGGAGAAACTGGTGGGCGAGGGCGGCGTTTCCTTTTGATTTCGAGGTGAAGACATGACTGGACTGATACTGGAAAACGTCGAGAAACATTACGGCTCGGCCTGCGCGGTAAAGGATGTGAACCTGCATTTGCCCGAGGGCAAGCTGGTGTGTTTCCTCGGGCCTTCGGGGTGCGGCAAGACCACGCTGCTGCGCATGATCGCCGGCCTGGAAAGCCTCAGCGGTGGTGAAATCCGCCTGGATGGCGAAGACATCGGCCATACCCCGGCACACCTGCGCAACTTCGGCATGGTGTTCCAATCGTTGGCATTGTTCCCGCACATGACGGTCGGCGAGAACATTGCCTATCCGCTGAAATTGCGGGGCGTGGGCAAGGCCGAGCAACAGGCGCGGGTCGTGGAATTGCTGGAACTGATCCAACTCCAGGCGATGATCGACCGGCCCGTGGCGAAACTCTCCGGCGGCCAGCGCCAGCGGGTAGCGATTGCCCGGGCGATTGCCGCCCGGCCGAAAATCCTCCTGCTGGACGAGCCGTTGTCGGCCCTGGATGCGAAGCTGCGCGAGTCGATGCAGGTGGAGATCCGTCAACTGCAGCAACGGCTGAACATCACCACGATTCTGGTGACCCACGACCAGCGCGAAGCCATGACCATGGCCGATATCGTGGTGGTGCTGGGGGAGCATCGCGTGCAGCAAGTCGGCACGCCGATCGAGATCTACCGGCACCCGGCCAACGAATTCGTCGCCGACTTCATCGGCTCAGGCAATATTTTCCCCGCCACCACACTGGGCAACGGCCGCGTGGGATTGCCGGGTGGGGACGCGCTGGACGTGCCGGCCAGCAACAGCATCAACGCCGGGGAGAAGATCAAGCTGCTGGTGCGCCCCGAAGACCTGCAACTGTCCTCGCCCCAGGCCTCGGCGGGCAATCGCTTGCTGGGTGAGGTGACGTTCGTGCGGGATATCGGCGCGACCATCGAAACCACGGTGCAGTGTTCCGGGGTCTCGTTCACGGCGTTGAGCACGCCATGCCAGGGGATGAACTTGGATATCGGCCATGCGGTGTCGGTGACCATACCGGCGCAGGCGTGTCGGTTGCTGGGTGCCTGAGTTCATCATCTCGAAAGATGAGTTGTCTTGACTGGCGCGTTCGCGAGCAAGCCCGCTCCCACAGGGGATCTTCAGTGAACACAGATTCTTTGTTCACAACCGATCAACTGTGGGAGCGGGCTTGCTCGCGAAGAGGTCAGAAAACGCTACACAAACTTCAGCTCAGACGGTCATCCGCAACCGCGCCAGATCCCGCAGCGGCGGTGCGCCGAACAGCCGGCTGTATTCGCGGCTGAACTGCGAAGGGCTTTCATAGCCCACCCGATACCCCGCCGCCGAGGCCTCCAGCCCTTCGGCCAGCATCAGGCGTCGGGCTTCCTGTAGGCGCAGTTGCTTCTGATATTGCAGCGGGCTCATGGCAGTCATGGCCTTGAAGCGATGATGCAGGGTCGAGACGCTGAGGTTCACTTCCCGGGCCAGGTCATCGATGCGCAGCGGCTGTTCGAAATGGCCGTTGAGCCATTTGATTGCCTGGCTGATGCGATGGCTCTGACTATTGGCGATGGCGATTTCGTACAGCCGAAAGCCCTGTGGACTGCGCAGCAGGCGATAGAGAATTTCCCTGCGTACCAAGGGCGCGAGCATAGCGATGTCTTTCGGCGTGTCCAACAGCCGCGCCAGGCGCAGCACGGCGTCGAGCATCGGCGTGTCCAGGCGCTCGACATACAGGCCGCGCCCGGCGGGGCGGGTCGGTACGCCCAGGGGGCCGGCGTCGGCGATCAGCGCGGTGATTTCCGCCGGGTCGATGTCCAGGCGCAGGGCCAGGATCGGCTGTTCGGTCGTAGCGTGGGCCATGCAGCCGCTCAACGGCATCGACACGGAGACCACCAGGTAATGAAGCGGATCGTAGTTGAACAATTCGTCGGCCAGGCGCACCTGCTTGCTGCCTTGGGCCATGACGCACAGCGCCGGTTGCGCCAGGACCGGGGCGAAACTTTGCGGCTTGCTGTGGCGCGACAGGTTCAGCGAACCGATGGCTGTGGCGTAGCTGCCGTCTTCGCTGGTGTTGCGGTCGATGATCGACGCCAGTTCGGCGCGCTGTTGTTCCAGGTACGTGTCCAGCGGGACGTGGGCGTGGTCGAGCGGCGACATTGCCGGGATCCTCAGCAAATAGGGAGCGATGAACAAATCTTATGTTTGTGCAAGAAGCAGCGGTAGCCACATCCTGTTGAAAGCTTGCCTGATCCTGCACCGCGTGTCGGGCCATGACGTTGCAATATGGACGAAACTTGCTTGAAACCTTTTGTTTCAACTTCCCGGATCGTCGTTGGGTGGCCGGCCGTTTTTTTCCAGTCGACACGCAGGATTGTGCAACGGGTCGGCAGGAATCGACTAACGAGGCTGGCGTCGTGGCGCTTAACCTTTGATCCTGTCGCAGCCTGTTCCCGGCTGCACAACGGATGACCTGGGAGGGTTGAACATGACTACACATATCCCCGTCAGTCACATGGCCTTTGTACGCGCCCGTGCCGGTTGCTCCAAGCAATTGGGCGCACGGTTGGGCAGGCTGATCGCGCCATCTCGCCAGGCCCCCGGTTGCCTGCACTTTGCCTTGCAGCAATCGCAATGCGACGCTGACTTGTGGCTGGTATCCGGGTTGTGGGTCAACCAGCCGGCGATGGACGCCTACTTCAATTCCCCGGCCATGGCGATTTTCGCCGAGTTGGTGCAAGACCTGGTGGTGAGCAGCTTGGACTT
The DNA here is from genome assembly GCF_001269755.1 of Pseudomonas sp. Q12-87. Classification (NCBI taxonomy): domain Bacteria; kingdom Pseudomonadati; phylum Pseudomonadota; class Gammaproteobacteria; order Pseudomonadales; family Pseudomonadaceae; genus Pseudomonas; species Pseudomonas sp. Q12-87. The sequence continues at coordinate 57,017 of NZ_LHVI01000010.1, forward strand.
CCATACGTTCAGGGAAGTGTCCGCCGCCCAGGCGACCGAAGGGTGCCTGGCGCAGGTACACAAACTGGCCGGTTGAAGGTTTAATGAGCGTCATTTTCCACCGCCAGGATGCACAAGACATGGCACGTAAAGCCTTTGAAACCTTTGAAGCTGTTTCCGCTGTCGTTCCCAAGGAGGGCGGTGGTTACCATGCGGCCATAGCCACCAAGGCCATCGGCGGCTCCGGCGCACCACGTTTCAACAAGGTACTTGAAGACCAGGCGTTCAAGACCGCGACCGAAGCCGACGACGCCGCTGCCGTACAGCTCACCCATCTTCAGGGTGTCAGCGAGGATGGTGGGTTGGTCTGGTAGCGACACGATCACCCGGTAGGGCTTTTGTGGCGAGGGAGCAAGCTCCCTCGCCACAGGTTGCTGTTTCTTCTTGAGAGCCGTGTCGCTTACTTCGGGCGATGCATCTTGAACAACGCCTCGGGCCCCAACTGGAAATAATCCGCCGGCCCGCCGCCGCGCAGAATCGGCTCGGCGGCGGCGGTGTCGTACACCCCGTCCTTCAGCAGCCACTTGGCGATGTGCACGGCGACCACTTCGCCGAGAATCAGCCAGCTCGGCACCAACCCTTTGTCCGCCCGTTGCAACTGGATGATCTGGGTAACCTTGCATTCGAAAGACACCGGGCTTTCAGCCACCCGCGGCACGCGAATCACCCGTGACGCCGCTGTCGTCAGGCCGGCCAGCTCAAATTCGTTGACCTCAGGCGCCACCATCGCGCAGCTCTGGTTCATCTGCTCGGCCAGCGGGCGAGTGGCCAAGTTCCAGGCGAACTCGCCGGTCTGTTCGATGTTGTTCAGGCTGTCTTTGCGCCCGACACTGGAGAAACCAATGATCGGCGGAATGTAATTGAAGGCATTGAAGAAACTGTAGGGCGCCAGGTTCAGGCGACCCTCGGCATCCTGCGAGGAAATCCAGCCGATGGGACGCGGGCCAACGATGGCATTGAACGGATCGTGAGGCAGGCCGTGGCCGTTGGCGGGTTCGTAGAAATGGATGTCATCGGGCATTAGCGGGTGTCCTGGAAGAGCCTTCGTAGGCGGCCAATAGTGCAAGGCGCAGCCTTTTATTTCCAGATTGGATTACGCAAAAAACATCGCAGCCTGTGGTCGCGGCCAGCGGGCCAGCCCACCCGACAGCGCTACCGAAGGCTGCGATCCTTTGGCATGAGCTTCATCAATCAGCTGATTGCTTCGGCAGTACCGGTCTTGTCAAAGCCATCGGCAGCGATGGCGTCAGCGGTGCCAGTCTTGTCGAAGCCGTCGGCGGCGATAGCGTCAGCGGTGCCAGTCTTGTCAAAGCCGTCGGCAGCGATGGCGTCAGCGGTGCCAGTCTTGTCGAAGCCATCGGCAGCGATGGCGTCGGCGGTGCCGGTCTTGTCGAAACCATCGGCGGCGTGGCTACCCGCGTGGCTGCGTTCGATGGCAGCGCTGGCGCCGGAGCCAAAGGAGGCGGTACCGGTTTTGTCGAAGCCGTCGGCAGCGAAGGTGTGGGCGGCCAGTACGGACAGGGTCAGGGCGAGAATCAGTTTGGTTTTCATGATTTGTTACTCCAGGTTCGTTGGCGATGTGTCTTGCATGGATTGAATGCTACGCCAATTAAATCGATTAAAAAGCGCAAAATAATGCTGAATTTAATCGATTAAGTAGATGTTAAGCGGGGCCCAATTAAATCGCCTGCCCATTGGGGCGAACGTCGCGCGGGTCTCCGATCACATGCAACCAGGGTGCGGTGCCAGCGTTAAGCGGTGATTAATCGCTGTTGGGGGCATGCATGACAGTTTTTTCATATATTCCCGACCTGTTTTTCACCGTCGCGCCCCCAGTCTGCGGCGCATGGCCGCCAAGAGCCGGCCGACACCCACACTGGAGCTTGACCTAGCGATGAATAAACTGCCCCAAATCACCCTGGCGTTCTGGGTGATGAAAATCTGCGCGACGACCCTGGGCGAAACCGCAGGGGATTTGCTCTCGATGACCCTCAACGTCGGTTACGCCATCAGCTCGCTGATCCTGATCAGCGTGTTTGTCTTGACCCTGGTCATGCAACTGATGGCCAAGACCTACAAGCCGCTGCTGTACTGGATCGTGATCCTGTCCACCAGCACGGCGGGCACCACCATGTCCGACTTCATGGACCGCACCCTTGAGTTGGGGTACGCCACCGGGTCGATGATCCTGATCGCGATTCTGCTGGGAATCTTCGCTGCCTGGCGCCTGAGCGGTGATTCACTCAACGTCACCAAGGTGCAGACCTTTCGCGGCGAGATGTTCTATTGGATGGCGATTCTATTTTCCAACACCTTGGGCACCGCGCTCGGTGACTACCTGGCCGACGATTCGGGCTTGGGTTTTGCTGGCGGCGCATTGCTGATCAGCTCGACCATTGCCGTGGTCGTACTGCTCAAGTACTTCACCAGGATTTCGTCGGTGGTGTTGTTCTGGATAGCGTTCGTGCTGACCCGTCCCCTTGGCGCGACGTTGGGCGACTTGATGACCAAGCCTCACGAAAAGGGCGGCCTGGACTTCGGCACTGTCGGCTCATCGGCGGTATTGGCGGGGGTTTTGATTGTGATGATCGCTGGCGCGGCGTATGCGCAAAACCGTTATGGCAAGCAGGGCACCGCTGAGTTGACTTGAGACCTGGTCGTCTCCCATCGCGAGCAAGCTCGCTCCCCCAGGGATTTACGCTAACCCTGTGGGAGCGAGCTTGCTCGCGATGGGGCCATGAGAGTCACCGTTGCAGTGACTGTGAAACCTCGTCAGTCGGTCACGATCCGCGAATGTTTGCGGGTGTCTTTCATGGTGATGTACACCAGCAACGAGACGGCGATGCATGCCGTCACGTACCAGTAGTAGCCGGTTTCCATGCCGATGCTCTTGAACCACAGCGCGATGTATTCAGCGGTGCCGCCGAAGATCGACACGGTCAGCGCGTAGGGCAGGCCGACGCCCAGGGCGCGGATTTCGGTGGGAAACAACTCGGCTTTCACCACGGCGTTGATCGAGGTATAGCCACTGACGATGATCAGCGCGGCCATGATCAGGAAGAACGCGCCCCACCAGGTCTGGATGGTGTGCAAGGTGGTGAGGATCGGCACGGTGCACAGCGTGCCCAAAATGCCGAAGGCAATCAGGATCGGCCGGCGACCGATCTTGTCCGACAGCCCGCCGATCACCGGTTGCAGGCACATGAACAGGAACAGCGTGGCAGCGGAAATGGTGGTGGAGTCGGAAATGCTCATGCCGACTGTGTTCACCAGGTATTTCTGCATGTAGGTGGTGTAGGTGTAGAACGCCAAGGTGCCGCCCATGGTCAGGCCGACCACGGTCATCAGCTCTTTGGGATGGCGCATCAAGGTGCGCATCGCGCTTTCCTTGGACTTCTCTTTCTTGGTGAACGACTCGGTTTCTTCCATGCCGCGTCGCAGGTACAGCGCCACGACCGCACACAGCGCGCCGATGGCGAACGGGATGCGCCAGCCCCAGGCGTACAGCTGTTCGGTGGTGAGGAACTGTTGCAACACGATCAGCACGCCCAGGGCGATGAGCTGGCCGGAAATCAAGGTCACGTACTGGAAGCTGGAGAAGAAACCGCGACGTTCCTTGGTCGCCATCTCGCTCAGGTAGGTCGCCGAAGTGCCGTACTCGCCACCCACCGACAGGCCTTGGAGCAAACGGGCGAATACCAGCAGGATCGGTGCGCCGACGCCAATGGTTTCGTAGCTGGGGCTCAGGGCGATGATCAGCGAGCCGAAGCACATCAAGTACACCGAGGCCATCAACGCACGTTTACGACCAGCGCGGTCAGCGTACAGGCCCATCAGCCAGCCACCGATCGGGCGCATCAGGAAGCCCACGGCGAAGATCGCGGCGGTGTTGAGCAATTGGGCGGTGGTGTCGCCCTTGGGGAAGAAGACTTTGGCGAAGTACAGCGAGAACGCGGCGTAGACGTACCAGTCATACCACTCGACCATGTTGCCGACCGAGCCGCTGAAAATCGATTTGATCCGGCTGGCGGTGGTTCTTTCACGGGCGGGCACGGCGGCCGACCCAATGGGCAGGGCGTTGGAGTTATCCATTGAAGGATCCTTCGTTTAATTGTTTTTGTGGAGCGCGTGGGAACGCAGCCTGCCAGGGCTATAGCAGGAGCTGTGCCACATGGCACAGGGCCGGTTTAGAGGGGGTGGGGTGCTTTGGTGAGCGGAAATCCGCTTGTTTTTGATTGTGGATGAGCGGGAATCCGCTTACTTGGGGGGCAGTGTTGTTTGTACCGGCCTCATCGCGAGCAGGCTCGCTCCCACACTTTATCCTGTGTACACATAACCCTGTGGGAGCGAGCTTGCTCGCGAAGAGGCCGGAACAGGCGCAGAAAATTCAGCCCCCCGACAAAAACATCTCCCGATTCAACCCATGCCGCTGCATTTTTTCATTGAAGGTGCGGCGCGGCAGTTGCAGTTCTTCGAGCACCGCTTTCACATCGCCTTTGTGTCGCGTCAGGGCGGCGCGCAGGCATTGGGCTTCGAAAGCTTCCTGCTGGGCGGCGAGGGACTGGCCGGGCTCGGCCTCCAGGGTGTGCGGTTGATCCAGCCCCAGCACCTGGCGTTCGGCGACGTTGGCCAGCTCGCGAACGTTGCCCGGCCAGTCGTGGCTGAGCAGATGGCTCAGTTGCGGGCCGCTCAGGGGCGCGGCGGGACGAGCGAGGCGTTCGGCGGCGCTGTGGGTGAAATGTTCGAACAGCAACGGGATGTCTTCGCGCCGCTCACGCAGCGGCGGCAAGCGCAGTTCGGCGACGTTCAAGCGGTAGGCCAGGTCTTCGCGAAAACGCCCGGCGCGGGCCTCGTCCAATAGGTCGGGTTTGGTGGCGGCGATGATACGCAGGTCCACCGGGATGCTCTGGTTGGAACCCAGGCGTTCGAGTTTCTGTTCCTGCAAGACCCGCAGCAGCTTGACCTGTTGGGCCAAGGGCATGCTTTCGATTTCATCGAGAAACAGTGTGCCGCCGTCGGCGTATTCGAGCTTGCCGATGCGCTTGCCCTGGGCGCCCGTGAACGCGCCGCTTTCATGGCCGAACAGTTCGGCCTCGAACAGCGGTTCGGGAATCGCCGCGCAGTTCAACGCGACGAAGGGCTTGTTCGCCCGGGGGCCGAAATCGTGCAGGCAACGGGCGACCAGTTCTTTGCCACTGCCGGTTTCGCCGCGGATCAACACGTTGACCGGCAGGGTCGCCAGGTCCAGCACTTGGCGCCGCAGGTTTTGCAGCGCACGGGACACGCCCAAAAGCGTTCCATCGAGCCGGGCCCTGGCGTCGGCCTGTTCATGCAAGCGGCGGTTCTCCAGTACCAGCGTGCGCTTGTCCAGGGCGCGGCGCAGGCTGCCGAGCAGGGCTTCGGGGCTGAAGGGTTTTTCGAGGAAGTCGTAGGCGCCGTCGCGCATGGCCTCCACGGCCATCGGTACGTCGCCGTGGCCGGTCAACAGAATCACCGGCAGGTCCGGATCCCGGCGCCGTACTTCGGCCAGCAGTTCCAGGCCACTGAGACCCGGCATGCGCACGTCGCTCAGGATCACCCCGGGAAAGTGCTCCGGCAGTTTCGCCAGGCATTCCTCGGCGCGACTGAACAGCTGTACCTGGAACCCTGACAGGCTCAACCATTGCTCGACGGCACTGCGAATGCTGCCTTCGTCGTCCACCACCATCACTGAATCAAGCACGCTGCGCCTCCTGATCGATAGGCAAGGTCATGCAGAACACCGCGCCGTTCGCGTGATTGTCCGCCGTCAGTCGCCCGCCGGATTCATGGACAATCGCAAACGAAACCGCCAGGCCCAGGCCCAGGCCATCGCCCACAGCCTTGGTCGTGAAGAAGGGATCGAACACCTGGGCCAAGTGTTCCTCGGCGATTCCGGTGCCGCTGTCACTGACCGTCAGGCGCCACAATTGATCATCCGCCTCCAAGCGTACTTCCAGGCGCTTGAGGGGCGGCTCGGCCATGGCGTCAAGCGCATTGCGCAGCAGGTTGATCAGCACCTGTTCGAGGCGGATCGCATCGCCGCGCACCCACGCCGGACGGGTCAGGTGCAACACGGTGCTGACTTGTTCGTCCCGCAGGCGCGCGTCCAGCAATTGCAGCGCCTGGTCCACCACCGCGGCCAAGTCCAGGCGCTCGCGCAGGCCGCTGGGGCTTTTGCGGGCGAAGGTCTTCAGGTGACCGGTAAGGGCCGCCATGCGGGTCAGCATATCGTCCACCGGCTTGAGGGCCTTGTAGGCGTCGTCGACCCGACCGTGATCGAGCAGCAGGCGCAAGGTCGCCAGTTGCATGCGCTGGGCCGTCAACGGCTGGTTGATTTCATGGGCCAGGGCCGCCGACATCTGCCCCAGCGCCGCCAGCTTGGCTGACTGCACCAGGCCGTCCTGGGCCGTGCGCAAATCCCGGGTACGTTCTTCCACCAATCGCTCAAGCTCTTCGCGGCTGCGCTGCCGCAGTCTCGCCAGGCGCCAGCGCTGGTTGAGGAATAGCAGCAGGAATACCAGCGCCAACCACAAGCCGGCGGCGGCAAGCCCGGCGTTGCGAAGGTCTTCGAAGGCGATCTGCGGACGGCGCAGCAAGTGCAGTGTCCAGCCTTCGGCGGTCAGCGGCAGGGATTCCCAGAGATATTGCGCCGGACCGTCGAAAGCCTCGACCCGGGCCAGGCGACTGTTCTCGTCAAAGTTACGCAGAGGCTCAAAGAGCAGCGGTTGCAGCGGCTGCTTGTCGTATTGGCGGGTCGTCTTGAGTTCGGCGCGGTCGCTGTCGGTCAGGGGTAGCAGGTGGCGATAACGCCAGCCGGGTCGGTTGGCGATGAAGATAATTCCTTTGGCATCGCTGACCAGCAGCGTGTCGCTGCCCTGGCGCCATTCGCGCTCAAGCTCTGGAAATTCCAGCTTCACTACCATCGCACCGAGGAACTCGCCGTTGTCCCCGGTCACGGCGCTGGACAGGAAATACCCGGGAATGCCGCTGGTCACACCCACCGCATAAAAACGCCCGGTGCCCTGGGTGCGAGTCTGGAGGAAATAGGGCCGAAAGCCGTAGTTGTGCCCGACATAACTGCTGGGCAGCCGCCAGTTGCTGGCGGCGACGGCGAGGCCGTTGTGATCGAGCAATTCCAGGGTAGACGACTGCGCGGCACCGTTGATTTGTTCCAGCTTGCGGTTCAATGCATCCTGTTGCGCGGGGCTGACCGGTGCCTGGAGGGCCGAGCGCAACTCCGGATCCAGCGCCAGCACGGCGGGCAGGGCGCGGTAGCGTTCGATCAGGGTGTGCAACGAATTGGCGTACAGCGCCAGTTGCTGGTTGGCACGGTTGGCGTCTTCCTCCAGCGCCTCGCGCTCGGCGTGACGCACGGCCAGGCCGGCGGCAACCGCCGCACCGGTGAGGATCAGCAGGGTGTACAACGACAGACGCAGGGTACGGGTGGTTGGCAGCATGCTGGCGCGAACAGGTCAAAAGTCGGGGCGGGCACGATAGCATGGCGCTTGCCCGGAGCGATCATGTACTTCAAACCCACCGCCCATCCCCTGTGGGAGCGAGCTTGCTCGCGATGACGTCGGTACTTATCGCCCCCTGCCCGGAACGCTACCCGGGCGGATCTGACAGGCCACTGTCTATGTGGCGAGGGAGCTTGCTCCCGCTGGGCTGCGCAGCAGACCCAAGGCAGCCGACTCAACTTGGCTGACACATCGCAGCGTCTGGTTTTGGGGCCGCTGCGCGACCCAGCGGGAGCAAGCTCCCTCGCCACAAGCGTTTTCCTGCCCAGCATTAAATCCTGGTTATCTGACCTGGCCTCATCGCGAGCAAGCTCGTTCCCACACCAGATCGCACGCGAACAAAAATCTTCGCCCACCGCCCATCCCGCAGGGTTTCTCGACGACAAAAAAAACCGGTGAGCTTGTTGCCCCACCGGCCTTTCTACAGCATCAAAGTGTTTGTTACTGCACTTCTACCGCCAGGCTGTCGCTGATTTTCTTCTGCCAGATGGCTGGGCCGGTGATGTGCACCGACTCGCCTTTGCTATCGACCGCTACGGTCACTGGCATGTCCTTGACTTCGAACTCGTAGATCGCTTCCATCCCCAGTTCGGCGAACGCCAGGACTTTGGATTTCTTGATCGCCTGGGCCACCAGGTAGGCGGCGCCGCCGACGGCCATCAGGTAGACCGCCTTGTTGTCCTTGATCGCTTCGATGGCGGTCGGGCCGCGCTCGGATTTGCCGATCATGCCCAACAGGCCAGTCTGCTCGAGGATCTGGCGGGTGAACTTGTCCATCCGCGTGGCGGTGGTCGGGCCGGCCGGGCCGACGACTTCGTCGCCTACCGGGTCGACTGGGCCGACGTAGTAGATGAAGCGGCCCTTGAGGTCCACCGGCAAGGTTTCACCCTTGTTCAGCATCTCGACCATGCGCTTGTGCGCCGCGTCGCGACCAGTGAGCATCTTGCCGTTGAGCAGCACGGTTTCGCCCGGTTTCCAGCTCTGCACGTCTTCCGGGGTCAGGGTGTCGAGGTTGACGCGACGGGCCGACGGGCCGGCTTCCCAGACGATTTCCGGGTAGGCGTCCAAGGGTGGCGCTTCCAGCGACGCCGGGCCAGTGCCGTCGAGCACGAAGTGGGCGTGGCGGGTGGCGGCGCAGTTGGGGATCATGCACACCGGCAGGGAGGCGGCGTGGGTCGGGTAATCCATGATCTTCACGTCGAGCACGGTGGTCAGGCCACCCAGGCCCTGGGCGCCGATGCCCAGTTGGTTGACCTTCTCGAACAGCTCCAGGCGCATCTCTTCGATACGGTTCTGCGGGCCGCGGGCCTTGAGTTCGTGGATGTCGATGGACTCCATCAACACTTCCTTGGCCATCACTGCGGCTTTCTCAGCGGTGCCGCCGATGCCAATGCCGAGCATGCCCGGTGGGCACCAGCCGGCGCCCATGGTCGGAACGGTTTTCAGTACCCAGTCGACGATGGAGTCGGACGGGTTGAGCATGGCCATCTTCGACTTGTTCTCGGAACCGCCGCCCTTGGCCGCCACGTCCACTTCCACGGTGTTGCCCGGGACGATGGAGTAGTGGATGACCGCCGGGGTGTTGTCCTTGGTGTTTTTACGCGCACCGGCCGGGTCGGCCAGGATCGAGGCGCGCAGGACGTTTTCCGGCAGGTTGTAGGCGCGACGCACGCCCTCGTTGATCATGTCGTCCAGGCCCATGGTCGCGCCATCCCAACGCACGTCCATGCCCACACGCACGAACACGGTGACGATGCCGGTGTCCTGGCAGATCGGCCGATGGCCGGTGGCGCACATGCGCGAATTGATCAGGATCTGCGCCATGGAATCGCGGGCTGCCGGCGATTCTTCGCGCAGGTAGGCCTCGTGCATCGCCTGGATGAAGTCCACGGGGTGGTAGTAGGAAATGAACTGCAGGGCGTCGGCAACGCTCTGAATCAGGTCATCTTGCTTGATCACGGTCATGAGTCGCGCTCCTCTCTAAAGACGGGAACATTCAATAAGGTGCCGGCCGCTTGGGTGCATCGGTCGACGGGCGGCACCTCTATAAGGCACGCCGGGCATGCTGGCGCGACGCTAAAAAGGCGCGGCAGTATATCGCAGGCTGGCACCCTGTGGGAGCGAGCTGCCTTTGTGGCGAGGGGATTTGTCTGTGGCGAGGGGATTTATCCCCGTTGGGCTGCGAAGCAGCCCCAAAAAGACAGATGGCCATTAACCTGACACACCGCAGTGGCAGCTTTCAGGTCTGCTTCGCAGCCCAGCGGGGATAAATCCCCTCGCCACAGGGGGCATCTGCCAGCACTCAGTGATGCGTCAATCGGGCCATTGCTTTGACGCCATTTTTCTGCTCCAGAATTGAATGGTCATTTGTCCTACACGCCACTAAAGTGGCGTCTGGCCTGTAGCGTAGGACGCCTCCTGTCAGTTTATTTTTCCCATGGTGAGTCAACGATTGACCCATAACGCCATTCAACGTCTTTTGCTGAAACGCTTCGCTTTGGCGGCCGCGACTTACGCGCTGGCACTGGTGTTGTTGTGGCTGGCATTTTTCAGTGGTCATTACCTGGATTCGTTGCGCGGCGCGATCGTCGGCAGCGTGTTGGTGGTGTTGTGCCAGGCGGGGCTGTTCGCGTTGTTTATCACTGACCGCAACCTGCGGTTCGCCGACCCCAGCCTCACCGAAATCCAGGTGTTGATCGGCCTGGGCTGGCAGACCTGGATGATGGCCCACCTGGATCAGGCCCGGGGCGTGTTCCTGGTGTTCTATGTGCTGATCCTGCTGTTCGGTCTGTTTCATCTTTCGCGCCGGGCCTTCGTGCGTTGCGCGGCCCTGGTGTTTTTCAGCTTTACCGGCATAACGCTCTGGGACGGTTACTTTTTCCGGCTTCCCGATCCCACCCTGGCCGGGTTGCAAGTGTGCGTGTTGTTCATGGTGCTGGTATGGCTGGTGTTCTATGCCCGCTACGTCCAGACCTCCCGCCAGCGCATGCGCCAGCGGCGGTTTGCCTTGCAGGCACACCAGGACACCCTGCGCGGCATGATGCGCCAGCTCGAAGACCTGGTGGCCACGGATGAGCTGACCGGGCTGTTCAATCGCCGACACTTCCTGCGCCTGGCTTCCCGCGAACTCAACACCCTCAGGCCTGGCGTCGCCCATGGCCTGGCCTTGATCGACCTCGACCATTTCAAGCGCATCAACGACCTGTACGGCCACGCTGCCGGCGACCAGGTGCTCCAGGCGTTTGCCGCCGTCGCCACGGCGTGCCTGCGCGAAGGCGACGTACTGGCGCGTTATGGCGGCGAAGAGTTCGTCATGCTGCTGCCCGCCTGTGACCCTTCGCGCCTGACGGCCTGCTGCGAGCGGTTGCGGCTGGCCTTTACCGAAGTCGAACTGATCGGCTTGCAGGTCGGCCCCCTCAGTCTGTCAGCGGGGTTGACCATGTTGGAGATGGGCGACGACCTCGACAACGCCTTGCAGCGTGCCGACCAGGCGCTGTACCGGGCCAAGCGAGACGGGCGCAATCGTTGTGCCGCCGCCTGGGAGAATGTCGATGCCTGAACTCACGGTCGCCGGTCGGCAATGGACGGTGGCGGCGGGCAGTAACCTGCTGGACGCGTTGAATCAGTCCGGTGTGCCGGTGCCCTACAGTTGCCGCGCGGGTAGCTGCCATGCGTGCCTGGTGCAATGCGTGGGCGGCGACGTGCGCGACAGCCGGCCCGACGCCTTGAGCCCGACGCAGCGCGACCAGGGCTGGCGGCTCGCTTGCCAATGCCAGGTGGTCGAGGATGTGCAGATCCACACCTTCGACCCGCAACGCGACGGCCAGGCCGCCGAGGTGACGGCTGTGGATTGGTTGGGCGCCGAGGTGCTGCGCCTGCGCGTCGTCCCGCAGCGGTCGCTGCGTTATCGGGCCGGCCAACACTTGGTGTTGTGGGCTGACGGTGTCGCCCGGCCGTACTCCCTGGCGAGCCTGCCCGAGGAGGATCGTTTCCTGGAATTTCACCTCGATTGCCGCGAGCCCGGCCAATTCGTCAACGTGGCTCGACAGCTGAAGATTGGCGATCCGATCCGCCTTGGCGAACTGCGCGGCGGTGCCCTGCATTACGACCCTGACTGGCGCGAGAAGCCGCTGTGGCTGCTCGCCGCCGGCACCGGCCTGGCGCCGCTGTTCGGTCTGCTGCGCGAAGCCCTGCGTCAACATCACCAAGGCGCGATACGTCTTATTCATGTGGCCCATGATGCGCCGGGGCATTACCTGGCCAAACCCCTGGAGGCGCTGGCGGCCAAGCATGAAAATCTCACCGTCGAGCTGCTGACCACGGCCGAGGCGCCGCCTGCGTTGGCGCAACTGCGGCTTGTTTCCCGACAAACCCAAGCCTTACTCTGCGGCCATCCCGACCGGGTCGAGGCCTTTGCCAAACGTTTGTACCTGGCCGGCTTGCCGCGCAATCAACTGCTGGCCGACGTCTTCCTGCCCCGTGGTTGAGCGCTGATTTCCAGACGCGAGACCGACCATGACTGAAACCCTGTTGCTCGAACGCGAACGCGGCCTGCTGACCCTGCGCTTGAACCGCGCGCACAAGAAAAACGCCCTGACTCGGGACATGTACAGTCAATTGGCGCAGGCCCTGGCGATGGCCGATGCGGACCCGCAGATTCGCGCGGTGCTGCTCACCGGTTCCAGCGATTGCTTCACCGCCGGCAACGACATCGTCGACTTCCTCGAACAGCCGCCCAACGACCTCGACAACCCGGTGTTCCACTTCATGCTTGCGTTGCTCGATTGCCGCAAACCGGTGATCGCCGCCGTGGCCGGGCCGGCGGTGGGCATCGGCACCACGTTGTTGCTGCACTGCGACTTGGTCTACGTCAGCCGCGATGCGCGACTGCGCGTGCCGTTCGTCAACCTGGGGTTATGCCCGGAGTTCGGCTCCAGCCTGATCCTGCCACGCCTGCTCGGCCAGGCCAGGGCTGCGCAATTGTTGCTGCTGGGCGAGGGTTTCAGCGGTGAGCAGGCGGCAGCTTGGGGCATCGCCACCGAAGCGCTGGACAGCGGCGATGCCGCATTCGCCCGGGCACGGGACGCTGCGCTGCGTTTCGAGTCATTGCCACCTGAAGCGGTGCGCATCAGCAAGCAACTGATGAAAGCGCCGGACCGGGAACACCTGCGCAAGGTAATCGAAGAAGAGGGCACGCTGTTCACCCAACGCCTGCGCTCGCCCGAGGCGCTGGCGGCGTTGTCGGGGTTTATCAACAGGCATTGAATTGGTAGCGCCTGGCCAGGCCCCTTCGCGGGCAAGCTCGCTCCCACATTGGTTTTGCGTTGAACCGCTTTTTGTTAACGACGCAGATCCCCTGTGGGAGCGAGCTTGCTCGCGAAGGCGGTAGATCAGGCAGCACATTCTTCAGAAGGCAAAAACCAAAAAGCCCCGCCATTCACATGGCGGGGCTTTTGTTTTCAGCAAGCGCTCACTCAGACCATCGGGTCGCCAACGTGCAGGATCTTCATCCCGTTGGTGCCGCCGATGGTGTGGTAGCTGTCGCCCTTGGTCAGGATGACCCAGTCGCCGGTTTGCACCACGCCGCGCTTGACCAGTTCGTCCACTGCCGCCTGGCTGACTTCGCCCGGTTGCAGGGCGGCCGGGTCGAACGGCACGGTGTAGACGCCACGGAACATGGCGGCACGGGCCTGGGTTTCGCGGTGCGGGGAGAACGCGTAGATCGGCACCGAGGAACGGATGCGCGACATGATCAGCGGCGTGTAGCCACTTTCGGTCAGGGCGATGATCGCCTTCACGCCCGGGAAGTGGTTGGCGGTGTACATGGTCGCCAGCGCGATGCTCTCGTCGCAGCGCTCGAAGGTCTTGCCGATGCGGTGGCTGGAGGTTTTGCCGGTGGGGTGCTTCTCGGCGCCCAGGCAGATTCGCGCCATGGCCTGCACCGCTTCGAGCGGGTAGAGGCCGGCGGCGCTTTCGGCCGAGAGCATCACGGCGTCGGTGTAGTCGAGCACGGCGTTGGCTACGTCGGACACTTCGGCGCGGGTCGGCATCGGGTTCTGGATCATCGACTCCATCATCTGGGTCGCCACGATCACCGCTTTGTTGTGGCGGCGTGCGTGAAGGATGATCTTCTTCTGGATGCCCACCAGCTCGGCGTCGCCGATTTCCACGCCCAGGTCGCCACGGGCAACCATCACGGCGTCGGAAGCCTTGATCAGGCCGTCGAGGGTTTCGTCATCGGCCACGGCTTCGGCGCGTTCGATCTTGGCCACCAGCCAAGCGGTACCGCCGGCTTCGTCGCGCAGCTGACGAGCGTATTCCATGTCAGCGGCGTCGCGCGGGAAGGACACGGCCAGGTAGTCGACTTCCATTTCCGCGGCCAGCTTGATGTCGGCCTTGTCTTTTTCAGTCAGGGCCGGTGCCGTCAGGCCACCGCCGCGACGGTTGATGCCTTTGTGGTCCGACAGTGGGCCGCCGATGGTCACGGTGCAGTTCAGTTCGGTGGCAGTGGCGGTGTCGACGCGCATCACCACGCGGCCGTCGTCGAGCAGCAGCTCGTCACCCACGCCGCAATCCTTGACCAGGTCCGGGTAGTCGATACCCACCACCTGCTGGTTGCCTTCGGTCAGCGGATGGCTGGTGGAGAAGGTGAATTTGTCACCGATCTTCAGCTCGATGCGCTTGTTGGCGAATTTGGCGATACGAATCTTGGGGCCTTGCAGGTCACCCAGCAGGGCAACGAAGCGGCCGTGCTTGGCGGCGAGGTCGCGCACCAGCTTGGCACGAGCCTTGTGCTCTTCGGGGGTGCCGTGGGAAAAGTTCAGGCGGGCAACGTCCAGGCCAGCCAGAATCAGCTGTTCGAGAACTTCCGGCGAATTACTGGCCGGGCCAAGGGTAGCGACGATTTTGGTACGACGGACGGACATGCAAGACTCCTCAAGTTCAAGCGCCAGCGAAGGCTACTATGCTCTTTGGGTGTAGTCATTGTTCATATGCACTACTTTTTCGTTTGTTTTTCGAAATGAACATTCTTGAAAATTTTCACGCCTCTTTAAAGCTTGCCAAAGGTAGTTGTGGCGAGGGAGCTTGCTCCCGCTGGGTTGCGAAGCGACCCCAAACACGTCGGACGCGGGCTGCCTGATACACCGAGGGGCCGGTTTCAGGGCCGCTGCGCGCCCCAGCGGGAGCAAGCTCCCTCGCCACGGGATTTGCGCTTGCAGCTTCAGGCTGAAGATTTTCCCACCCAGGCCGATACAGGGCTCAAGACAGGAGAACCTCCCCATGCGATTCGTGCTTTTTGTTGCCCTGGCCCTGAGCATCACGGGCTGCACCCGTTGGTCGATGAACCACCACATGAACCTGGCCTACAAAGCCTATGACCGCGGCAATTGCGAGCAGGTCATGCTCGAACTGTCCCAGGTCGACCGCGCCAGCCGTGCCCGCCGCTACATGCAGCCAGAAGTCTCGATGCTGCGTGGCCAATGCCTGGAGCGGCAGAAGCTGTTTGTCGATGCTGCGCAGACCTACCAGTTCATCATCATGCAGTACCCTAACAGCGAATACGCCTTCCGCGCCCGCGCCCGTCTCGAAACCTTGCAGAGCCTGGGCCATTATCCGACCCGCAGCGCCTCGGCGGTCCGCCCGACAGCTTCCTGACCTGGTTTTAAGATTGCGGCTGGGTACCGCTGCGCCTGTTCCATGGGTTGGATGAAAGGTTCGTGTCGGCACTGGCTCCCCTCCAACCTTGAGCTATATTGTACAAGTTGTATTAGAGCTTAACCTCTAAATTTAAGAGGCACCTGTGACCGGCGGCAACAGGGCTGAGACGCGTATGAGCGTCTGGCACCGGGATCGGGGAGAGCGGGCTGATGTGTGCTCGTTCCGAAGTGTTCGGTTGCCCTTGTTCGGGCTCGTTCAAAAAGCGATGCAAGACATGTACAAAAAACGGAAAATCGAGCGGCAGCAGTTGCCGTATTTCCTCAAGGTATTCAATGGTGTGAACGGTAGGCCTATCGGGTTCCTGGGCAACGTTTCCGAAGATGGCTTGATGCTGATCAGCCATTTGCCGTTGATGGTGGGTGCAGATTTTGATCTGCAACTTAAAATCCCGGCCGACGAAGGGCCGCAGCAGAACATCGTGCTCAGGGCCAATTGCCTGTGGTGCCGCGAAGACGTAACGCCACAGCATTTCGACGCCGGTTTCAGCCTGCAGTGGGCACCGCCTGAGTACGGGCAGTTGATCAGCGCGTTGCAGCAATATTTCAGTTTTCATCCGTTGCCGGAATCGGCCTGATAGCTGGCCTGACTCTCGTGGGTATACCTCACTTCAACTGTGGGAGCGGGCTTGCTCGCGAAGGCGGAGGTTCAGCTTGCATCGACGCTGAATGTACCGCCGCTTTCGCGAGCAAGCCCGCTCCCACAGGTTCTCCATGCATCCTGTACTGCTATGGGGCGTTCGATCTTCAGCGCTGAACCTTCGCCTCGTTATCCAGCATCTTCTCCAGCAACAACACGCCCATCTCGCCCATCTGATGAATCGCCAGGGCCAGGTTGCGCGGGGCGCCTTCCAGGTCTTCCGATAAATCCAGGATCAACGTACTCACCGAGCAGAAGGTTTCGTAGGTGTGGGCGAGCATGCCTTCGGGATCGGCGTCGGGGGCGACGATGAAGTAATCCACTTGCTTGGCGGTTTTCTGCTCGGGCTGGCCGTTGTTGGGCTTGAGGTAATAATCCAGGGCTCTTTGGGCGGCTTGGTCGAGCTTTTCGGGGTCGAGGGTTTCGTGGGGGGAGAGCGGGTCGGTATGGGGTGGATTGGGGGTTGGTTTGATCATATTCGTTTTTCCATGATTGGCGCTGCCACCCTGTTCGCGACTAAACGAGGGGTGGCGGCTGGACGCAGGTTAGTCGACCGGTGGAAAAACGAAGACCGGCGCGCCCGAGGGCGCCCTGCGCACAGCCACCATCAAGTGCGGGGATAGGGGAACCCGACTGGATGACGCTTGTGCATACCGTTCTTACCACCGGGCGACTAAACCCGATCGCTGGATATCAGCGATGCGAATCAAGTTACGGGGCAGGGCCAAGGCGCACAAGCCGGCGGATTCTGGCGGATCTGTAGTCCGTTACGCAAGGCGTTGTAGTCAGCCGGAGTTTGGCTTGCTCGCCGTAGGACCTATGCGGTCCCCGCCTTTTTCCATGCAAGATATTGCGTCACCAATTGCGCCCCCAATTCACTCGGGCGTGAATCCAGGGCCGGGATGGCGTGGGCGCTCAATTGCTTGTGCAGCTCGGCCCGGGCGTTCAAGTAGTCCACCGTCCCGCAATAGGCCAAGGCTTCAGGCAAGGTTTGCACCGGCGTCTGGCGCAAGCGGTCGAGTGCCTCCTCCCGCAGGCTGGCGATCAACACGCGATGTTGCTGGCCGAGTCGTTTGACGGCCGCCAGCAGTTCCTCGTCGTCTTCGTCGCGCAGGTTGGTCACCAGCACCACCAGGGCCCGGCGTTTTTGCCGGGCCAGCAGTTGGGTCACGGCCGCCTGGTAATCGGCGGGGCGTTGGCTGCTGTCCAGGTCGTAGACGGCGTTGAGCAAGACCTTGAGCTGGTCGCTGCCCTTGACTGGCGCAAGGTAGCGGGTTTGCTCGCTGGCGAAGGTGCTCAGGCCCACGGCATCGCCCTGGCGCAGCGCGGTGTAGCTGAGCAACAGGCAAGCATTGAGGGCGTGGTCGAAATGCGACAGCTCGCCGTCCTGGCTGCGCATGCGCCGGCCGCAGTCGAGCATGAAAATGATCTGCTGGTCGCGCTCGTCTTCGTACTCCCGGGCGATCGGGGTGCGGTGGCGAGCGGTGGCCTTCCAGTCGATCTGGCGCAGGCTGTCGCCTTCGCGAAATTCGCGCAGTTGATGGAATTCCTGACCCTGGCCGCGCCGTTGACGTTGGCGGATGCCGAGCTGGCTGAGCCAGTTATCCACAGCCAATAGCTGGCCGTCGTAGAGCCGGGCGAAATCCGGGTAGACGCGGGTGTGGTCGACCACATCCAGCAGGCGTTTGTCCGCCCACAGACCGAATGGGCTCGGCAGGCTGGTTTCGCAGTGAGCGAAGGTGAAATGGCCGCGCTTGAGCGGGCGCAGGCGATAGCCGACCTGGCTGTGTTGGCCGGGTTGCAGCTCCACCGACAAGGGCAGGTTTTCGAAGTCCAGGCCTTGGGGGATATGGTCGAAAATCTCGATGGCCAGGGGTTGCGCGCATTCATGCTGGATGTGCAGGCGCACTTCGCTCCAACGCCCGAGCGCCAGGCTCCCGGGCATTTGCCGTTGCACCCGCGGCGAGGGCAAGCGCTTGAGGCGCACCGCGTCGAGCAGCGCCAGGGCCAGCAAGGCCAGCAGCAGGCCCCAATTGATCGACAGCAGCGCCGATGGCAGCGCCACGCCCAGTGCCCGCAGCGCGCCCAGCACGATGCTCACCGCCAGCAAGACCGCGAGCCAGGTCAGCAACAGGCGTGAGGGTTTCATGGCTGAATTCCTTCGCAGAGGCCGTCTGCCTCGGCAAGGGCATCTGCGGCTGTGAGATTCCCCGTGGCGAGGGAGCTTGCTCCCGCTGGACGCGCAGCGTCCCCTTGCGGTGTGTCAGGCAAAACCAGGGGGCCGCTTCGCAGCCCAGCGGGAGCAAGCTCCCTCGCCACGGGGGAATGTGTTGCTTGATGCGGCTTAATTGCCACGGCCGGCCCCCTCGGGCTCATGATGTGGGCATTCACAACCGCGGCGCCGGCACTTGGTCGAGCAACTGCCCGAGCACCTGGTCCACCGACAGCCCTTCGATGTCCAGCTCCGGCGCCAGCCTTACCCGATGGCGCAGCACCGCCAGGGCACAGCCCTTGATGTCGTCCGGCACCACGAATTCACCGCCGCGCAACAACGCCCTTGCCCGGGCACAGCGCACCAGCGCAATCGAGGCGCGAGGCCCGGCGCCGAGGGTCAGCCCCGGCCAGGTGCGGGTGGTGCGGGCCAGGCGCACGGCGTAGTCGAGCACTTGGTCGTCCATCGGCAAATCGCTGGCAATGCGCTGCAGCGCCTGCACATCCTTGGCCTGCAACACGGTGCGCAACGGTTGCACATCGAGCATGTCGGCGCGGGTCGAGCGGCTGACCTGACGCACCATGTTCAATTCCTGGTCCGCGTCGGGGTAGTCCATGCGCACCTTGAGCATGAAACGGTCGAGCTCGGCTTCCGGCAGGGGGTAGGTGCCTTCCTGTTCGATGGGGTTCTGGGTGGCGAGCACCATGAACGGCTGGGCGATGGGCAGGGCACGGCCTTCCAGGGTGACCTGGCGCTCCTGCATGGCTTCGAGCAGCGCGGCCTGGGTCTTGGCCGGGGCGCGGTTGATCTCGTCGGCCAGCAGCAGGTTGGTGAACACCGGCCCTTTGCGCAGCTTGAATTGCTCGGTCTGCAAGTCGTACACCGCGTGCCCGGTGACATCGCTGGGCATCAGGTCGGGGGTGAACTGGATGCGCGCGAACTCCCCGGCGAAACAACGGGCCAGGGCCCGTACCAGCAAGGTCTTGCCCAGCCCCGGGACGCCTTCGAGCAGGACGTGGCCGCCAGCGATCAGCGCCGTCAGCACGTCGTCGATCACCGCGCCCTGGCCGACCACCGCCTTATGCAGTTCGGTGCGGATGGCCTGGGCCAGTTGGCTGGCGCGCTGGCGCTGTTGGGCGGCGTGGGTCTGGCCGTCGGCAGGTTCGTTCTGTTCAGTCGTCAATTCTGGCGTTCTCCTAACGGTTCAATCCTATGACTAGCGACATGCTGCGGTTACATGATCCAACTCTTTCATGCTTGGAGTGCCGGGTGGTGACAACTGAGTCCCTGGCACACCTTAGCCCATTTGAAAATGCAGGTTCGCAAAGATCAATCCGGCGAAGCGTGCGGGCAAACCCGCTTCCACCGTGCGGGACCTGGGGGTGCTGCTGACCACGATCCCCGCGTCGATCAAGCGGCTCAGTTCCTCTGTTGCAAGCCGATCCTTCAAGCCGGTAAACACTTTGAACTCCGCACGCGGCATCGCCCCCTGGGTGAGAAGCGCCAGCACGGCCGCTGCGCTGGTGGGCCGGATGCCAGCATCGCGAAGGCCAGGATCCGTTGAAAACACATGGACAACCTGCTCGCGCAGCTTGGCCGGGTTCAGCGCGGTCGTCATGTAGTCGATCTGGTCATGGCAGACATCGAGCATGAACTCGATGAAGTTGAAGTAGTGCCGCTGCGAGAGTTGGCCGCGACCGTCATGGTCACCTTCACGAGGGCGATCAGCCAAGGCCAGGAAGCGGTAATAGTCATCTTGCCTGCGAGCCAGGCCGCGCGACAGTGACCAGAGGAAAGGTTTTAGCCCCAGTTGAACAAGTTGCAGGTGGGTGAGCATCCGAATCACTCGGCCATTGCCATCCAGGAACGGGTGAACGAGCGCCACTCGATGGTGGCCGGCCAGGGCTGCGATCAATTGGCGCCGCGGATCCTTGATTCGGCCATAGTGCAACTGCAAGTGCTCAAGCATGGGCAATACAGCCGCAGCCGCTGGGGCGATATGAGCGCCGACCTGGACCTGTTCGTTCTCTTCGGCCCGCAATCGGCCGGGTTCCATCAAGCGACCATCGCCCAGGGTCAGTTCTTGCGTCGAAGCGTCCTTGAACAGCCGACGATGCAGGTTAGCGATCAACTTGGGATCGAACATGGCAGAGAAGCTGTTCACAGGACGCATGCGAAGCAGCCGCTCCATCACCTCCTGCTGTGTCATGTGGTGCACCGCAAGCGCTTTGAGCTCTTTTCGTTCCCGTTTTGGCGTCGTGCGAGCAGCCTGGAGGTCAGCGATCTCGGTTCGATGCCCTTCGATCAGGTTCGAGTAGTAGGTATTGGTGATGCGCAACAGGCTCGCTAGTTGCCTGGATGTTTCATCAGCGAGCCGTCCGGCAAGAAACTCTGCCTTTCGCGGCAATTGGTCCGCCGCCTGGATGATCGAGTCGGGCAGATTCTCTGGCAGTACAGGGTCAAGGTACGTTTTCGAGGTGATCATCGGTTTGTTTCCAGCGAACACAAACGGCTACTTTTTAGGTAAATCTGCGGAAATTTTTTCGGAAAGTTAAATGGTCTTTAATTCCCGTAAATGCTAGGTATGGCGATACCGTACGATAGATGATGTGCAGCGTTTTTGCGGATTTTTTTGCGGAAAACTCATAAGGCATTCCTGATCGTTTGCAAATGGGCGACCTGGCGACAGAACTCGGCGCTGGACAGGCGCTGTTTCGGCCGGGGACTCAAGGCCTGGCTGATGGCCCGGGTGGGTTGCCGGGTCAGGCGGGCGAGCACCTGCCATTGTTCGGCGACGACCAGTTGTTCGAAGCCTGGGTGCAGATGGCGTGCGCGGCGCAGCACGTCTTGTTGCAAGGCGTGCAACAGGTGCTCCTGGCCGTTGTGCCGCCGATGGAAAGCGGCGCTGGCCTGCAAGTGTTCTTCCAGTTGACGCCGCGCCTTGGGCGCCGGTTGCTGCAGCGGGCCATGCCGCACCGCCGAGCGCCATAGCCACAGGCCTGCCAAGGCCAGCAGCGCGACCAGCGCCTGGGGAAAATAGCGCAGCAGCAAGGTCAGCAGGTTGTCGTGATCGGTGTTGAACAGCAGCGTGACGTCGGTATCGGCGCTCAGGTACCAGAGCAGCCAGGCATTGTCGTACTGGTCGATGTGCTCGTTCTTCCACAGCTCGGCGTCGGTGATCACGGTGATCGAGCCCAGGCCCAGGGTCAGTTGCATCATGTGGGTCGCCAATGCGCTGTTCGCCCAGGCCTGGGCCAGGTTCTGCGGGTCTTCGAGATGGAAGGCCGTGTCGAAACCGACATACGCCGGTGCCTCTTCGTCTTCCAGATACAACTTGGTCAGTTCCGGATAACGGTCCTTGATGAGTTCGGGTGCCTGCGCCTTGAGATCCTTGCTCAAGAGTTGATGCAGGTGCACCCGGTCGAGCAGCAAATCGCCGCTGCTGCCGGTGTTGTCGTCCCACAAGGCCTCGGCCACGAAGAGCAGTCGCCCACCGGCCCGGGTCCAGTTCATCAACTGGTCGACTTCCCGTGGCGTCATTTGGGTGCGTTCACCCAACAGCAGCAGGCTGCGCTGGCGAGGCTCGAGGTTGGGCAGCACGCTCAGGTTGTTGGCATGCTCGACGTTGATGCCTTGCTGGCGCAGGAAATGCTCGGCGGCCAGGTATGGATTGGCCTGGGCTTCGGGGGATGGGCCGTGCTCGACGATCTCCTGGTACGGCACCGCCTTGGCGTAGAGAAAGATAGCCAGGGCGCACACCAGCGCGGCCAGCAATGCTCCGGTCAGCATCCCTGCGCGCCGGCTCATCGAGACGCTCCCGGGCCGAACAGGCCGCGCCAGCCGTCGCACAATTCGTGTTGCAGATGGGGCGGTGGTGCGCGGTGTCCATAGGCAATGTTCTGCCAATGCAGGGTCAGGCTTTTGCCGAACGCCAGCAGGTCCTCATGTTGAAGCTGCTCGACACGTTGCAGGACCTGGCTTTCGGTGTCGGCCGGTTTCAACGCGATGTTGTAGTCATGGTGCAAGCGACTGAGCAGCGCCCGGTACAGCAGGCCCAGCGCCTCGCGAGGTTGGCTGGCCCACAGTTGCTCGACGCTGGCCGCCACGTCGGCCGGCAGGCTCTCTTCGCGAATATCCAGGCCGAACATCCGGGCGGGCGCCGCTCGTTCCACGCTTGACCGTTGTGTCGGCCGGCGATTCGCCAATTGCTTGAGCCGGTCGCGATAACGCCAGACCAGCCAGGCGATGGCGCCGGCCAGCCAGGCCCAGAGCATCACTTGGATCAGCGCGGCGGCCAAGTCGAAGCGTTGGCTGCCGAGCCATTTGAGCAAGCCCCTGAGCCAGCCCGGTTTCGCGTCGGTCTCGGGCGCTTCGGCGGTTTCTTTGGGGGTTTCCTCGCCGAAGCGATAGCGGGTGACCGTCTGCGGATTCTTGAAGGGCGGGGCGTCGAGGATCGCCTTGATACTGTCCCGGGAGGCTTCGCTGGTAAGCGGCTGGTTGAGTAGCCGCGGGCTGTCGGGTGCAATGGGATCTTCGCCGGCCCACGCCGCTGGCGATGGCGGCAGCAGTATCAGCGCCAGCAGCAACAATACGGGTGCTACAGCGCTCAGGCGCTGGCGCAGGCGCCGAAACACCAACTCGATGTCCCAGGCTTCGAGAATGGTGCGTCGGTTCAGATAGAGGCTGAAGCCGCAGGCGACGTAGATCGGCTCCCAGACGATCAGCAACAGCGGGTAAAGGAAATTCATCAGGTGTTCGAACCACAGCCAGTCGTGCTCGGCTGCGGCAACGAGCATCTGCCAGTCCCATTCCAATTCAACCTGTTGCGGCACGAACAGATAGAACAGCACCATCAGGCCGAACCACAGGGCGGTTTCCAGGTGCGCGCCGATGATGGTCAACCATTGCGCGGCACCGCCGTTGCGTTGCAGCAACACGCGCAAGCGCTGCTCCCGCGCCTCACCGGCGAGCCCTTCGAGTTGCACCACGGGCATCAGGAAGCTGCGGCTCAGGCTCAGCCGGCGCCAAGTCAAGCTGGCCAGTAACTGGGGCTTGAGCAGCGCCGGCCACTGGCGCAAGGCCTGCCACAACGTGGGCGTCTCGCCAAACAGGGCCTTGGACAAAATGTACAGCGGCAGGCGGTCGAAGGCCGGTTTCAACCACCAGAACAGCATCACGACCAGGGACGGTGAATCCCACAGCAACACGGCCAACAATGCGTAGACCGGCAGCGTGACAATCGCCCAACTGGTCATCAGCAGGCGCCGATGTTGCTGGCTCATCAGCACGCCGAGGTCCATGGCTTCCCAGCTCGTGCGCGGGCGAATGACAACCGTGGCATCACTCAGGCGCATGGCGGGCCCGTCCGGCAAGCGACAGATAGCTGATGACCAGCAGCCACAACAGGGCGCCGACTGTGTATTTGGTCGCCGGCGTCACGGCACTGGAGGACCAGTACGCTTCGATGAACGCGGCGGTGAGCAAAAACAGCATCACGCCGGCGATCATCAGCACGCTTTTGCCGGCGGCGAGCCGCAAGGCTTCACCCCGGCTGAAGCGTCCCGGAGCGATCAGGGCCCAGCCCAGTTGCAGGCCGGCGGCACCGGCCAGGGCGATGGCGGTGAGTTCGAAGGCGCCATGGCCGATCACGAACGACCAGAATGTCCCACCGGAACCGATCTGGGTCAGGTGCCCGGCTATCGCGCCGATGGTCAGCCCGTTGAAGAGCAGGAAGAACACGGTTCCAAACCCGAACATCAGGCCGCTGGCGAAGGTCTGAAAGGCAATGCCGATGTTGTGCATGATGTAGTAGCCGAACATCACCCAGTCTTCGCTGGAAGCCCGCTCGACCGAACGTCCCAGGTGCCCGGAAGTGGGGTCGTACATGCTGCGTATCTGGTTGACTTCATCGGTGCTCACGACGCTGTAGATCAGCTCTGGAAACAGATAGACCAGCAGCCCGATGCCGAGCAGGCTGCCCAGGAAGATCAGGCTGGCAGCCAATACGAACGGCCACTGTTCGCGGACCAACCGGGGAAAACCGGCCAGGATGAACGTCGAGACGCTGGCCGATGGCCGGCCGCGGTCCCGGTAGAGTTGCTGATGACCGCGCAGCGCCAATTGTTGCAGGGTATCCACCAGCAAACTGCTGTAGCCCCGGGCCTGGGCCAACGCCAAGTGATGGCACAGCCGCCGATAGGCGCCGGGAAAGTCGCTGCTCTGGGCCACGTTGCGGCTGCGCTCCAGTTGATCGAGCAGGCCCGACAACTGCTCCCATTCCCCTTGATAACGGCTTTCGAATTGGCTTTGTTTCATGCGGACCCCAGCAGGCCGCGGGCGATGCCATCGAGTTCGGCCGCAGCGTTTGGCGTCGGCACGTTCAGCGGCGCGGCCAGGATGGCTGCCAGTTCGTTGACCCGCGCGGGGGAAAGGTCTGCCCGCCGTTCGGCAAAGCCCAGTACGGCGCGTTGCTCGTTCAGGCTCAGGGCGAAAGGCGCCCTGAGCGGTTGGGCCATGGGCAATGCCGGGCGTTTGATCGGCTGTTCCAGATACACCACCAGCGTGCCCGCCGCGATGTCGCCCAGGCGCTTGAAGGCTGGATGTTGCAGGCAACTGATCGCACCGAAGGTGTAGCCGAAGGGCAGCATGTCGACAAAGCGCAACAGGTTGCGGATCAGCGAAGCCGACCAGCCGATGGGTCGGCCATCGTCCTGCACCACCCGCAGCTTCATGAACTGTTTGCCGGGGGATCGCCCCTGGTTCAGCACTTCGAACAGCACCATGTACCACCAGCTGACGACAAACAGCAGGATGGAACCAAGGCCGACCCCCAGTTCACCGAAAAACGCCAGCACGAGAAAGAACACACCCAGCACCAGACCGCGGATAGCCAGGTCGATGGCGAAGGCGATTGCGCGGGACATCAACCCCGCCGGACGCAAGGGCAGGTCGATACCTTCGGGTGTTTCGACCTGATAGCGCGTGTCCAGGGGCGCAGGCAGCGTCGCGTTCCTTTGCAGTGCTGGTGTCTCGAGCATGGGCTACCTGAATGATGGGCCGGTTCGAATGTTCAAGTTTGGCGTCGATGCTAGCAGCCTTTGTGCGGGCAAACGATACGGGAATCTGCCGGCACCAAGGTTAACTGTTGGGGGCGAGCTTGCTTGCGAAGGCGGCTGCACAGCCAACACTGCTGCAAATTGCCCACCGCCATCGCGAGCAAGCCCGCTCCCATACGGAATTCAAAAGTTACAGGATTGCTGGTCTCAGGCGGGTTGCAGCGCCTAGACTTCGCCAGTCTTCAGCTCAGGAACAGCCCGTGACTTCCATCTTCTGGTACGACTACGAAACCACCGGCATCAACCCGCGTTGCGACCGGCCCCTGCAAGTGGCGGGTATTCGTACCGATTTCGAACTCGATGAAATCGACGAACCGGTGAACCTGTATTGCCGGCCCAGCGATGACATCCTGCCCCATCCGGCAGCCTGCGCGATCACTGGGATTACCCCGGCGTGCCTGGCCGAAAAAGGCCTGAGCGAAGCTGACTTCATGACCCGTGTCCATGGCCACCTGGCCGCCCCCGGCACTTGCGGCGCTGGGTACAACACCCTGCGCTTCGACGACGAGATGACCCGCTACAGCCTGTATCGAAATTTTTTCGACCCCTACGCCCGGGAATGGCAGGGCGGTAACAGCCGCTGGGACCTGATCGACCTGGTGCGCGCCGCCTATGCGCTGCGTCCGCAAGGGATTGTCTGGCCGCAGGAGGAGGGCCGCGTCACGCTCAAGCTCGAGCGCTTGACCGCCGCCAATGGCATCGATCATGGACAGGCCCATGATGCCTTGTCGGACGTGCGCGCAACCATCGCCCTGGCTCGACTGATCCGCCAAAAACAGCCACGGCTCTACGACTGGCTGTTCCAGTTGCGCAGCAAGCAAAAGGTGATGGATCAGGTGCGCCTGCTGCAACCGATGGTGCATATTTCCGGACGTTTCTCGGCCGAGCGAAACTACATCGGCGTCGTCCTGCCGCTGGCCTGGCATCCGAAAAACCGCAATGCCCTGATTGTCTGCGATCTGCACCTCGATCCCCAGGGTCTGCTGGACCACGATGCCGATCACCTTCGTCAGCGCTTATACACTCGCCGTGACGCGTTGCTCGAAGGCGAATTGCCGGTGCCGCTCAAACTCATTCATATCAACAAATGCCCGGTGATTGCGCCGTTGACGGTACTGCGCGCCGAAGATCAGGAGCGGCTGCAACTGGATATGGAGGGGTACCGGGAGCGGGCGTTGCGGCTAACTGACGCACAGAAAGTTTGGCAAGACAAACTTGAAGCTATTTATGGTCGCGAAGATTTCACCGCCAGTGAGGATCCCGAACAGCAGTTATACACAGGCTTCATGGGGGATCGTGATCGGCGTTTATGTGAACAAGTGCGCCTGGCGGACCCAGCGCAATTGGCACGGGAGCGTTGGCCGTTCGACGATGAACGTTTGCCGGAACTATTGTTCCGTTATCGCGCACGCAACTTTGCAGATACGTTGAGTCCTGAAGAGCAGGCGCGCTGGAGAGTTTTCTGCCGACAACGTCTGACCGCTCCGCAATGGGGGGCACCTAATACCCTGCAAAGTTTTGACGAGGCGATGGCCGAGTGGACGGTGCTTGCTACGCCTGCGCAGCGAGAAGTACTGCTGCAATGGCAGGATTACAGCCAGCAATTGCGCAAACGTTTTAGCCTCGAGACACAATGAAGACAAAATCACAGGCATAAAAAAACGCCAGCAAATGCTGGCGTTTTTTGTTCGCAAAGAACAGCGCGAACCGATGAGGCTTAGCCCAGCAGGGTTGCCCAGCCTTCAACCACATCACCGCCCCACTTGGCTTTCCACTCTTTCAGAGTCTTGTGGTTGCCACCTTTGGTTTCGATGACTTCGCCGTTGTGCGGGTTTTTGTATTGCTTAACTTTGCGAGCGCGTTTGGTGCCGGTAGTTTTCACGGCGCCACGCGGTGCTTTGCTCGACTTGGCTTCTGGATCCAGCAGGGCAATGATGTCACGCAGGGACTTGGAGTATTCACCCATCAGCGTGCGCAGTTTGCCTTCGAATTCCAGCTCTTTTTGCAGTTTGTCGTCTTTGGACAGGTCGGCCAGACGTTGTTGCAGATCTTCAATGGCTTGTTTTGTGGCGTTGTATTCGTTGATCAAGGACATTTGGACTACCTTATGTAGGACGCGGGTGACAAGGAGACAGTGCGGTAATAGTAATCAGACAGTTTCATCAAGTAAACATTTAACCGGTGTTTTATTTAATTAACTAGCGCTGTGCCACAAAAAAGCTATTGCAGTTTAAATATCGATGAGCCTTTGTTCCGCCATATAGCGGCTCTCATCGGGCCGACCAGCGCTGCTGGCTTCGCCTCGGACGGCACGGCGTGTCATCGAATACTGCAGTTTTGCTGCGCAATGGCTAGAATGGCCGCCTTTGCGAAGTTCTGGAGTTCCCTAATGCGCACTTTTCGGTTGGTGATTGCTTGCCCGGACCGCGTCGGTATCGTTGCTAAAGTCAGTAACTTCCTGGCGTCCCACAACGGCTGGATCACTGAAGCGAGCCATCACTCGGACAATCAGAGCGGCTGGTTTTTCATGCGTCACGAGATTCGTGCCGACTCGCTGCCCTTTGGCATCGAAGCTTTTCGTGAGGCCTTCGCACCGATTGCCGAAGAATTCTCGATGGACTGGCGCATCACCGACACCGCGCAGAAAAAGCGCGTGGTACTGATGGCCAGCCGCGAGTCTCACTGCCTGGCGGACTTGTTGCACCGCTGGCACAGCGATGAGCTCGATTGCGACATCGCTTGTGTCATTTCCAACCATGACGACTTGCGCAGCATGGTGGAGTGGCACGGCATTCCGTATTACCACGTACCGGTCAATCCGCAGGACAAGCAGCCGGCGTTCGCCGAAGTCTCGCGGCTGGTCAAGCAGCACGACGCCGAGGTGGTGGTCCTGGCCCGCTACATGCAGATCCTGCCGCCAGCCTTGTGCAGCGAATACGCCCACAAGGTCATCAATATTCACCACAGCTTCCTGCCCTCGTTCGTCGGGGCCAAGCCGTACCATCAGGCCTCGATGCGGGGCGTGAAGCTGATTGGCGCCACCTGCCATTACGTGACCGAGGAGCTGGACGCCGGGCCGATCATCGAGCAGGACGTGGTGCGCGTCAGCCATAGCGACAGCATTGAAGACATGGTGCGTTTCGGCCGTGACGTGGAGAAAATGGTCCTGGCGCGGGGCTTGCGCTATCACCTGGAAGATCGGGTGTTGGTGCACGGCAACAAGACCGTGGTGTTCTGAGTACACTCAAGGGGCCTGGACGAGCAATCGCCAGGCCCTTTTTCATGAGGCCAGCCATGACCGATCCGTTGGATAAAGCCACCTCAAAAGCGCCGGCAACCCTGGGCGAGGGCTGCCTGAGCCGCTACGACCCCGACGCGTTGAGTCCGGACGACGGCACGGAGTTTCCCGATGCGGCGCAATTGTGGGAACAGTTACATCCCCAGGATGAGCCCGAACAGAAGCGCTGATCGATCAGGCCTGCCTGAATTTGATCAGCTTCTTGATCAACGGTCGTCCGACCATCAAGAAGAACACCGGCCCGCCGGCCACCAGATAAAAATAATAGGTCACCGCCCGCCAGATCAGGATGGCCGCTGCGGCTGTGGATTTGCCCACCATGGGCGCCAGCAGAGCCGCCGATGTCAACTCCGCCGCCCCGGCACCGCCCGGCAGCAGGCTGAATTGTCCCGCACTCAAGGACAGCATCTGGATCAGGAAACTCCAGGCCCACTGCAAATTCGCCCCCAGTCCCTTCAGTGCGAGATACAACACGCTATAGCGCAAGGCCCAATGCAGGCAGGTCAGGCCGAACACCTGGAACAGGGTCTGGCGCGGCAATTTCAAGGTGTCGGTGAACGCCGCCAGGAAATGCAGGATCTTGCGCCCCCAGCGTCGCCGGGTGGTGCTCTTCACCCGCAAATGCCGCAACAGTCGCGCCCCGAGCAGGATCAGCCGGCGGTGATAGCGGGCCACCAGCACGCAGCCGAACAGCCCGCCAAACATTGAAATCGCGCTCAAGGCGAGCATCCATTCCATGCGCTGGCTGAGGTTCTGGAACAACGCGTAAAACAGAATGCCCACCAAGGCGCAAAGGAAAAACAGCAGGTCACTCAACTGGTCCATGGCAAACACCGCGCTGCCATGGGCTGGGCGCACGCCGTTGCGCGCCAGCAGGGCCATCAAGGTCAGCGGGCCGCCACTGCCACCGGGCGTCGCGCACATGGCGAACTCCGTGGACATCACCACGCCCAGGCTTTTCAGACCGCCGATGCGCCCACGGTGCTCGCCCAACAACAAGCGCAGGCGCACCGAGTTAAGGGCCCAGCACAGGACAATCATGCTGAGCATGGCCAGCAGCAGCGACAAGGGAAAGCGCTGCACCCGCGACCACATTTCCCCGCCGCCCACTAACAATGGAATCAGCAACGCCGTAAGCAGCGCGGCGCCCAGCCAGATCAGCCGTTTCATGCGGCGCTGCTGACCCGCAGGCCCTGGTTCGCCAGCCAGCCGATCTTGGTCATCGGCACGCGCCCGTCCTCCAGGAGGCGTTCGAGGGTTCGCAGCCAATAATCCCGGGAGAACGGGTGGCGCATGTCCACCGGGTGCAGGCCCAGGCGAATCACCGGCGCCTGGCGCCAGCGCTGTTCACGTTGGTCGCTGATGACTTTCGACAGGCCTCGACGCCAGGCACTGCGGGCGCTCCAGACCAGTCCCGGAGCATCGATGGTGGTGAAGTCGGGCAGACGATAAAGATGCTGGGGATCGCTGGTGTAGCTCAGTGGCAGTTGGCGCAGGGCTTGGCGCGTGCCTTCGCTCATCAGCCAGGCCGGGGCGACGAAACCTTCCAGCGGCCATTGGTAGCGCTCAAAGGTTTCGATGCCAGCGCGCAGGCGGGCGAGGGCGGCTTGTTCGGACAAACCGTAGAACTCGCCTTCATGGGTATAGACCCGGCGCATGAACCAGTCCTTGGGGTGACGGACCGCAGGGCCATCGTCGCAATGGTAGTAGCCATGCAGCGCCAGTTCGTCGCCGCGCTCGACCCTGCTGTCGAGCAGGTGCCGAAAGCCGGGATGGGCTTGCAGCGCGTTGGTGCGGTGAAAGTCGGGCACCACCAGCCAGGTCATGGGCACATGGCCGAGGGCGTCAACGGCTTCAACGAAAGGCTGGTAATCGGGCCAGGTTTGCGGCGCGACATCGTGCAACACCAATAATACGGTGGGCGAATGATTCATCGACACGGACCTCGCCTCAACCGTTGGCCAGCAACGGCATCTGTTCGCCGAGCACGGCGTGATAATGCCCCAGCAGGCTGTCGACCACGCAGTCCCAGGCGTAATGCCGTTCCACATGACGGCGCGCCAGGATGCCGCGGCGCTGGCAGCCTTCGGAAAAGAGCTGGCGCACGGCGTTGGCCATGGCCTGGGGGTTGTTGGGCGTGCACAGCAAGCCGCAGTCTTCATGGACGATTTCGGTGAACGCCCCGGCCGCCACCGCCACCACCGGAATGCCGCTGGCCATGGCTTCGAGAATCACCAGGCCGAAGGTTTCCTGGTCGCCGGCATGCAGCAGGGCGTCGGCGCTGGCCATGAGCCGGGCGACCTGCGGCGCCGGGCAGAATTCATCGACCACCGTGACGTTGTCCGGCACCACGGCGGGCATCGACGAGCCCACCAAGAGCAAGTGGTAGCGCTCGCCCAGGCGCTTCATGCACTTGAGCAGCACCGGCAGGTTTTTCTCCTTGGAGCCGCGACCGGCAAATATCAGCAGGCGCGTGTCTTCGGCGATGCCCAGCTCCGCGCGCAACTCCGGGTCGCGGGCGGCGGGGTTGAAGGTTTGCAAGTCGACGCCCAGAGGCTGCACATAGACGTTGCGAACCCCCAGGCCGGTCAGTTTGTCGGCCATGACCTGGCTGGGCGCCAGGACCCGGTCGAAATTGCCATACAACTTGCTGACATAGGCTTCGATATTGGGGGTGAACCAGTTGCCCATGCGGTTGCTGACCAGCAATGGCAGGTCGGAGTGATAGAAACCGATGACGGGCACGTCGAGCTGACGGCGGGCATCCAGCGCCGCCCATGCGGTGAGGTAGGGATCGCCGACTTCGATCAGATCCGGCTGTAGATCACGCAGGACATTACGCCAGGGCGCCAGGCGAAGCGGGAAGCGATAGCCTTTGCCAAACGGCAGTGCAGGGGCCGGAACCTTGTAGATCCCGTCGTGCTCGCTCAAATGTGCGCCGGGAATCAGCAGGCTATGGCGAATACCGGGCCGATCACCCAGGCGCCGATGCTTGGCATCCAGATAAGTGCGCACGCCTCCGCTGGCGGGGGCGTAGAACATGGTTATGTCCGCTATATGCACGATGAACATCCCTCCGGTCAGTGTTCTCCTGTGTTGACCTTTATGAAGAATAGATGTTCGGTTGGGGTTGTGGTGACGTAGCGGCTCTGCAAATGAGGTGGCGAGGGAGCGAGCTCCCTCGCCACATTTTTATTTCCAGCGCCCGGGGCCTTGATGCGCCAGGCGTGCTTTTATATAAGCGTGCAAAATGGCGTCATATCGCAACTCTCACAGGTGACCAAATGCCTGACTCATCGCAACTCATAATCGGGGCCGACCTTGCCGGCCAGCCTGTCGCCCAGGCCATGCGCCTGGCGAACCGTCATGGTCTGGTGGCGGGTGCCACCGGTACCGGCAAGACCGTCACCTTGCAGCGCCTGGCCGAGATGTTCAGCGATGCCGGCGTGGCAGTGTTTGCCGCAGACATCAAGGGCGACCTGTGCGGCCTCGGCGCCGCCGGCAACCCCCAGGGCAAGATCGCCGAGCGGATCGCCGGCATGCCTTGGCTAAACCACAAGCCTCAGGCTTATCCCGTGACGTTGTGGGACATCCACGGTCAATCGGGTCATCCATTGCGCACCACATTGAGCGAAATGGGCCCCTTGCTGATCGGCAGCCTGCTTGAACTGACGGACAGCCAGCAATCGGCGTTGTATGCCGCCTTCAAGGTGGCCGACCGCGAAGGCTTGTTGCTGCTGGATCTCAAGGACCTGAAGGCGCTGCTCAATCACCTCAGGGACAACCCCGAGTTGCTGGGCGATGACGCGGCGTTGATGACCACCGGCTCCAGCCAGGCTTTGTTGCGGCGCCTGTCCACCTTGGAACAGCAGGGCGCGGAAGCGTTGTTCGGCGAACCGGCCTTGCAGCTCGAAGACATCCTGCAACCGGCCAGCGATGGCCGTGGCCGCATTCACTTGCTGGATGCCAGCCGCCTGGTGCATGAAGCACCGAAGGTCTACGCGACGTTCCTGCTGTGGCTGCTGGCCGAACTGTTCGAGCAATTGCCCGAGCGCGGCGATGCGGACAAACCGCTGCTGGCGCTGTTCTTCGATGAGGCGCACCTGCTGTTTGCCGGCACGCCCAAGGCCTTGCAGGAGCGTTTGGAACAGGTGGTGCGGCTGATCCGCTCCAAGGGCGTGGGGGTGTATTTCGTCACCCAGTCGCCCGGCGACTTGCCGGATGATGTTCTGGCTCAGTTGGGGTTGCGCATCCAGCATGGCCTGCGGGCGTTTACTGCCAAGGAGCAGAAGTCGTTGCGGGCGGTGGCGGATGGTTTTCGGCCTAATCCGCAGTTCGATGCCCTGGCGGTGCTCACCGAACTGGGTATCGGTGAGGCCCTGGTGGGCACCTTGCAGGAAAAAGGTACGCCGGAGATGGTTCAGCGCGTGTTGGTGGCGCCACCGCAGTCGCGCATCGGGCCGCTGAGCGAGGCCGAGCGCGCCGGGCTGATCGCCAGTTCGCCGTTGCAGGGGCGCTATGACAAACCGATTGATCGCGAGTCGGCCTATGAAGTGTTGATGGGGCGTAAGGGGTTGGAGCCTCAGGCCGAAGTGGTTCCGGGCAAACCGGCGGGCGAAGAGCCGAGTTTTACCGAAAAGGCTGGGGAGTTCCTTGGCACGGCGGCTGGCCAGGCGTTGAAATCGGCGATGCGCCAGGCGGCCAATCAGTTGGGGCGGCAATTGGTGCGGGGGTTGATGGGGTCATTGCTGGGCAGGAGCAAGCGCCGGTAGGCAAGACTGAGTTAGCCCCTTCAAGATAGCGTTCACAGGGGGGTATTTTGTGTGTATATCCGTTTTTTTTGTGACGGCTGCTGGCGGTTCCGCTCTTACAGCGGGTCACTTTTGGAAGAGCGCCAAAAGTAACCAAAAACGCTTTGCCCCACCACTCGGTGCCTCGCCTAGGCTCGGCATGCCCTCACTCCGGCATTGCTCCGTGGGCCGCCGCGAAGGACCATCCATGGTCCAGCGCGGCTACCTCGGCATCCATGCCGAGGTGCCCACTGCGCAATGTCTGCGTTCGGCCAGCGTGGTTTAACGGGGCGGCCAGATCAAGATCAAAAGCAGAGCAAGAGCAAGAGCAAGAGCAAGAGCAAGAGCAAGAGCAAGAGCAAGAGCAAGAGCAAGAGCAAGAGCAAGAGCAAGAGCAAGAGCAAGAGCAAGAGCAAGAGCAAGAGCAAGGCACTTCCAGCATCTATGTGGCTGAACCACCGCTATCGCGAGCAAGCTCGCACATGGAGTTGCGGGTGTTCACAGCATTTGCAAGCGACACAAAAACCTGTGGGAGCGGGCTTGCCCGCGAAGGCGTCGGCACATCCAACATCATCACAAACTGATCCTCCGCTTTCGCGAGCAAGCCCGCTCCCACAGGAAGAACGCGGTCCCACCTGAACTAGGTCGGCTATCAGGCCGCCTCGCGATGGACGTTGATCTCGGCGCCCCATTAACCACGCTGGCCGAACGCAGGCATTGTGGAGTGGGCATCCCGGCATGGATGCCGGGATAGCTGCGCTGGGCCATGGATGGCCCTTCGCAGCGGGCCCACGGAGCAATGCCGGAGTGAGGGCATGCCGAGCCTAGGCGAGGCACCGAGTGGTGGGGCATGTAGCGTTTTGCTTACTTTTCGCCGGGCCGCGCAGGCTTCTCAAAAGTGAGCCGCTGTAAGAGCGGAACCGCCAGCAGCCGTTACCAAAAAAACGGATATACACACAAACTACAACCCCCCACCCATAGCGGTCCTACACCCAACCAAGAAACTCAGGTCAATCCTTGGGCCGAGCATGCGCAGCCAACCGCTCCAACGCCGCCCGCAGATTAGGATCGCTAATACCATCCGCCGTAGCCTGGATGGTCGCGGCCGCATCGGTAGACAGGTCCAGCGTGTGTCCCTTGACGCCCACCTGCACCGTAGGCGGCTGCACCTTGAACAAAATCCGCGTCAGGCTGGCAAACTCCTCAAAGGCCTGCAATTGACGCAACAGACGCTTTTGCTGATAGCGCAAACGCGTGGCCCAATGGCCATCGGTGACGATCAGCAACAAACTGCCTTCGCGCCAGGACGCAACGTGGCAATGCTCACGGGCGGCGGGTTGCAGTTGGCTGTCCAGCAGCCGTTGCAGGTGGCCCAGGCGCTTGGCGTGGCCGAAGATGGCTTTGAGCGGCTTGGCTTCGCGCAGCAGAACGGCGGGTGCCTTGGCTGGAAGAGGGCGGAAGGCCATGAACTAATACCGCAAATGACAGAGGCGCCATGGTAGCAGA
This sequence comes from Pseudomonas sp. Q12-87, assembly GCF_001269755.1. NCBI lineage: Bacteria > Pseudomonadati > Pseudomonadota > Gammaproteobacteria > Pseudomonadales > Pseudomonadaceae > Pseudomonas > Pseudomonas sp. Q12-87. The sequence goes on from NZ_LHVI01000010.1 coordinate 91,870, forward strand.
AAGCGCCGGATGCGCCTCGACCCTCTCGCCCAGCGGCGTTTTACCTGCCCAATCGATAAGTAACTTCTGCGCCTGGTGGGTTGAAGTTCGCGCAAAAGCCCTTATTTTATGCAAGCCCCGCCACAGCGCTGTGCCAGCATCGTGGAATAACGCCACTTTCCTCTCCATCGTTTCCGGGTAGAATGCTCGTTCGCATGCGGCCATGAGGGCTGCACGGGCGACTCACGGGGCCGCCCTCCATCCCTTTAGTGTGGAAGATCCTGCCGATATGTTTGCGCCTTTGTTAAAGAAACTTTTTGGAAGCAAGAACGAGCGTGAAGTCAAGCGCATGCTCAAGACGGTACAGACTGTCAATGCCTTCGAAGAGCAAATGGTGGCCCTTTCGGACGATCAGTTACGCGCCAAGACTGCCGAATTCAAGGACCGCATCGCCAAGGGTGAAACCCTTGACCAGCTCCTGCCCGAAGCCTTTGCGGTTGCCCGTGAAGCCGGCAAGCGGATCATGGGCATGCGCCACTTCGACGTTCAGTTGATCGGTGGCATGACCTTGCACGAAGGCAAGATCGCCGAGATGCGTACCGGTGAGGGCAAGACCCTCGTGGCGACCCTGGGCGTGTACCTCAACGCACTGTCCGGCAAGGGTGTGCACGTAGTAACGGTCAACGACTACCTGGCCCGTCGCGACGCCAACTGGATGCGTCCGCTCTATGAATTCCTCGGCCTGACCGTCGGCGTCGTCACGCCGTTCCAGCCGCCGGAAGAGAAGCGCGCCGCCTACGCCGCCGACATCACCTACGGCACCAACAACGAATTCGGGTTCGACTACCTGCGCGACAACATGGCGTTCAGCATGGAAGAAAAATTCCAGCGCGAACTCAACTTTGCCGTGATCGACGAAGTCGACTCCATCCTCATCGACGAAGCCCGTACCCCGCTGATCATTTCCGGTCAGGCCGAGGACAGCTCCAAGCTGTACATCGAGATCAACAAACTGATCCCGCAGCTCAAGTTGCACGTCGAGGAAGTCGAAGGCGAAGTGACCCAGGCCGGTCACTACACCATCGACGAGAAGACCCGCCAGGTCGAACTCAACGAAGCCGGTCACCAGTTCATCGAGGAAGTGCTCACCCGCGTCGGCCTGCTGGCCGAGGGCGAGAGCCTGTACTCGGCCCATAACCTGGGCCTGTTGACCCACGTCTATGCCGGCCTGCGTGCCCACAAGCTGTTCCATCGCAACGTCGAATACATCGTGCAGGATGGCCAGGTCGTGCTGGTGGACGAGCACACCGGCCGTACCATGCCGGGCCGTCGCCTGTCCGAAGGCTTGCACCAGGCCATCGAAGCCAAGGAAGGCCTGAACATCCAGGCCGAGAGCCAGACCCTGGCCTCGACCACGTTCCAGAACTACTTCCGCCTGTACAACAAACTGTCCGGCATGACCGGTACCGCCGACACCGAAGCGTTCGAGTTCCACCAGATCTACGGCCTGCAAGTGGTGGTGATTCCGCCGAACAAGCCGCTGGCTCGCAAGGACTACAACGACCTGGTGTTCCTGACCGCCGAAGAGAAATACGCGGCGATCATCAATGACATCAAGGAAGGCATGGCCCAGGGCCGGCCGATCCTGGTGGGTACCGCCACCATCGAGACCTCCGAGCACATGTCCGCCTTGTTGAACAAGGAAGGCATCGAGCACAAGGTCCTCAACGCCAAGTTCCACGAAAAAGAAGCCGAGATCATCGCCCAGGCCGGTCGCCCGGGTGCGCTGACCATCGCCACCAACATGGCCGGTCGGGGTACCGACATCCTGCTGGGCGGCAACTGGGAAGTGGAAGTCGCCAGCCTGGAAAACCCGACCCCCGAGCAGATCGCACAGATCAAGGCCGACTGGCAGAAGCGCCACCAGCAAGTGCTCGAGTCGGGCGGCTTGCAGGTGATCGCATCCGAGCGCCACGAATCGCGTCGTATCGACAACCAGTTGCGTGGCCGTGCCGGTCGCCAGGGCGATGCCGGTTCCAGCCGTTTCTACCTGTCCCTGGAAGACAGCCTGATGCGCATCTTCGCCTCTGACCGGGTGAAGAACTTCATGAAGGCCCTGGGCATGCAGCCAGGCGAGGCGATCGAGCACCGCATGGTGACCAACGCCATCGAAAAAGCCCAGCGCAAGGTCGAAGGCCGCAACTTCGATATCCGCAAGCAATTGCTGGAATTCGACGACGTCAACAACGAACAGCGCAAAGTGATCTATCACATGCGTAACAGTTTGTTGGCCGCCGACAACATCGGCGAAACCATCGCCGATTTCCGCCAGGATGTGCTCAACGCCACCGTCAGTGCGCACATTCCGCCGCAGTCGCTGCCCGAGCAGTGGGATGTGGCCGGTCTGGAGGCCGCGTTGCAGAGCGACTTCGGCGTGGCATTGCCGATCCAGAAATGGCTCGACGAAGACGACCACCTGTACGAAGAAACCCTACGCGAGAAATTGCTGGCCGAACTGATCGCCGCGTACAACGAGAAAGAAGACCAGGCCGGCGCCGAAGCGCTGCGCTCCTTCGAGAAGCAGATTGTGCTGCGAGTCCTGGACGACCTGTGGAAAGACCACCTGTCGACCATGGATCACCTGCGTCACGGTATCCACTTGCGCGGCTACGCCCAGAAGAACCCGAAGCAGGAGTACAAGCGCGAGTCCTACACGCTGTTCTCCGAGCTGCTGGATTCGATCAAGCGCGACTCGATCCGTGTGCTGTCCCACGTTCAGGTTCGCCGCGAAGACCCGGCCGAAGAAGAAGCTCGCCTGCGCCAGGAGGCCGAAGCCTTGGCCGCGCGGATGCAGTTCGAACATGCCGAAGCGCCAGGCCTGGAAGTGGTCGCCGAAGAGGGCGTAGACGTGGATGTGGCCTTGGCTACCGCGCCGGTGCGTAACGAACAGAAGCTGGGCCGTAACGAACTGTGCTATTGCGGTTCGGGCAAGAAATACAAGCATTGCCACGGGCAGATCCAGTAACCCCGTTTCAACGCAGAACGACCCGCGCCGCGACCAACCCTCGCGGCGTTTTGCCATTTTGATCCACCGTTCCGATAAAAACGGTGCCGATATACATCTATTTAAGGAGCGCATTCATGGCTGTTGGTCTTGGTCCGTTGCCAACGTTGCACCCGGTTGCCGGTTTTGAACTTGGTATCGCTTCGGCGGGCATCAAGCGCCCCGGGCGCAAGGATGTCGTGGTCATGCGTTGCGCCGAAGGCTCGACGGTGGCGGGCGTGTTCACCCTCAACGCTTTCTGCGCCGCGCCGGTGATCCTTGCCAAGCAGCGTGTGCAAGGGCCGGTGCGCTACCTGCTGACCAACACCGGTAACGCCAACGCCGGCACCGGCGCACCTGGCCTGGCCGCCGCCGAGCGCACCTGCGCCAAGCTGGCCGAGCTGACCGGTGTCGGCGCCAGCCAAGTGCTGCCGTACTCCACCGGCGTGATCGGCGAGCCGCTGCCCGTCGAGAAAATCGAAGGCGCGCTGCAAGCCGCGCTCGACGACCTGTCGGAAAACAACTGGGCCGCGGCCGCCACCGGCATCATGACCACCGACACCCTGCCCAAGGGCGCGAGCCGCCAGTTCCAGCACGACGGCGTAACCGTGACTGTGACCGGTATCAGCAAAGGCGCCGGGATGATCCGCCCGAACATGGCGACCATGCTGGGCTACATCGCCACCGACGCCAAGGTTTCCCGCCAGGTGTTGCAGGACCTGATGCTTGACGGTGCCAACAAGTCGTTCAACCGCATCACCATCGACGGCGATACCTCCACCAACGACTGCTGCATGCTGATCGCCACCGGCAAGGCCAACCTGCCAGAGATCACCGAAGCCAGCGGCCCGCTGTTCGCAGCGCTGAAGCAGGCGGTTTTCGAGGTGTGCATGGAAGTGGCCCAGGCCATCGTCCGTGACGGCGAAGGCGCGACCAAGTTCGTGACTGTGCAGGTCAACGGCGGTGGCAATCATCAGGAATGCCTGGACGTCGGCTACACCGTGGCGCACTCGCCGCTGATCAAGACCGCACTGTTCGCCTCCGATCCGAACTGGGGCCGGATTCTCGCTGCCGTGGGCCGGGCCGGCGTGCCTGAGCTGGACGTGAGCAAGATCGATGTCTTCCTCGGTGAAGTCTGCATCGCCAGTGAAGGCGCCCGCGCTGCGACCTACACCGAGGCCCAGGGGGCGGCGGTGATGCAACAGGAAGAAATCACTATCCGCATCGAACTTGGACGGGGTGATTGCAGCGAAACCATCTGGACCACCGACCTGTCCCACGAGTACGTGAAGATCAACGCCGAGTATCGGACTTAACGGTTCGGGATCGAGTGGCGTCCATCGCGAGCAAGCTCGCCCCCACAATGATGATCACCTGTGGGAGCGAGCTTGCTCGCGATGGGGCCAGGACAGCCACCACCGGCCTGGAGGAATTGCACGGTGAAACGAATACACGTAGCGGCGGCGGTCATTCGTGACGCCGCCGGCAAAATCCTGATCGCCCGACGGGCCGATACCCAGCACCAGGGCGGCTTGTGGGAGTTTCCCGGCGGCAAGGTCGAGGCCGATGAGTCCGTCGAGACCGCCCTGGCCCGTGAGCTTCATGAAGAGTTGGGCATTGTCGTCGGCGTCGCCCGGCCGCTGATCAAGGTGCGCCACGATTACCCGGACAAACAGGTGTTGCTGGATGTCTGGGAGGTCTCGACATTCACCGGCGAGCCCCATGGTGCCGAAGGGCAACCGCTGGCCTGGGTCACGGCCCGCGACCTGACGAGCTATGAATTTCCGGCGGCCAACCAGCCGATTGTCGCGGCGGCTCGTCTGCCGGGCGAATACCTGATTACGCCGGAAGGCCTCGAAACCCCTGCTTTGTTGCGCGGCATGCAGAAGGCCATCGCTGGCGGGATCAAGTTGCTCCAGCTGCGTGCCCCCAACGGCTACGACCCGCAATACCGCGACCTGGCGGTGGACGCGGTGGGGTTGTGTGCCGGCAAGGCCCAATTGATGCTCAAGGGGCCGTTCGAATGGCTGGGGGATTTCCCTTCCGCCGGCTGGCACATCACCGCCGCGCAATTGCGCAAGCATGCGGCGGCCGGTCGACCATTTGGCAAGGACCGCTGGTTGGCCGCGTCTTGCCACAGCGTCGAGGAGCTGTCCCTGGCGCAACAGATGGACGTGGACTTCGTGACCCTGTCACCGGTCCAACCGACCGAGACCCATCCCGACGCCCAGCCGTTGGGCTGGGCCGAGGCTGCGCGCTTGATCGAGGGCTTCAATCGGCCGGTTTATCTGTTAGGTGGGGTGGGGCCTGGTGAGCGGCAGCAGGCTTGGGAAGCGGGGGCGCAAGGCGTGGCGGGGATTCGGGCGTTTTGGCCTGGGGTTTGATTCTGGGGTGTGGCTGCTGACCCCTTCGCGAGCAAGCCCGCTCCCACATGAGTCATCAGCGGACACAGACTTTGTGTACGAAATAGATCCCCTGTGGGAGCGGGCTTGCTCGCGAATACGGTCTGTCAGGCAATACAGTTCCCGGTTCAAACCTCAGGCTTGGCAGCCGCCTCCCAAAGCACCTCGGCTATTCCTTGTCGCCGGGCAATGACCCGCGCCGCTACGAACAGCAGATCCGATAACCGATTGATGTAGGCCAGCCCCGGTCCTTCCAGTGGTTCCACCGCATTCAACTGTTGGCAACGCCGCTCGGCGCTGCGGGCCAGGCTGCGGCAGACATGAGCCTGGGCGATCAGGGACGAGCCACCGGGCAAGATGAAATTCTCCAGCGGCCCCAGCTCCTCGTTCCACACGTCGATTGCCGCTTCCAGCCGCTCGACTTCCGCCATGTTTAGCGCCTGGTAGGCCGGCATCGCCAGTTCGCCGCCCAGGTCGAACAGCCGATGCTGACACGGTGCCAACACCTCGCTGATCTCCTGCAATGCCGGGTATTGAGTTGTTTCAGCGGCGAGGCCAGCCAGCAGCAAACCCAGCTGGCTGTTCAACGTATCCACCTCACCAATGGCCTCGACCCGTGGATGGTCCTTCGCCACGCGGCGACCATCGCCCAGCCCGGTTTCACCTTTGTCGCCGGTGCGGGTGTAAATCTTCGACAGGCGAAAGCCCATGTTCAACGCTCCAATTGCTTGTTTTCCTGCGGCACGATTGAAGTGCCCGCCAAGGGCAGGCGCAAGGTGAAGCAGGTGCCTTGGCCCGGCGCCGACTGGACTTCCATCTGGCCCTTGTGGTTGTTGGTGATGATGAAATACGAAACCGACAATCCCAGGCCGGTGCCTTGGCCGATTTCCTTGGTGGTGAAGAACGGCTCGAAGGTCCGCTTGCGTACGTTCTCGCTCATGCCGATACCGTTGTCTTCGACCTGGATTTCCGCCCACGGCGGATTCAACCGCGTGCGCAGGATAATGCGCCCGGGTTCGCCATCGTCCTGGCGCTGGTGGATCGCCTGGGCGGCGTTCTTCAGCAGGTTGAGCAGCACTTGCTCCAGCTCGTTCGCCGTGCCGGGCACCGGGCCCAGGTTCGGGTCGAACTGGCGGATGATCGCCTGGCCTTTGAAGTCGAAACCGATCGCCAGATCAAAGTCATTGCCGGCGATTTCCACGGCCTGGTCGATCAGCGCCGGCAAATCGCAAGGCGCCATTTGCCGGGTGCTGCGGCGGCTGAAGCTGAGCATGTGGGTGACGATCTTCGCCGCCCGGGCACCGGCTTGCTGGATGCCATCGAGCAGCTGTGGAATTTCCCGGCCCTGAAGGTAACGATTGACCTCTTCCAGGGCGATGCCCAATTGCTCGGCTTGTTCGAGATTGCGGGGCAGTTCCGGGGACAGGCGTCGACGGATGTTCTGCACGTTGTGCAGGATGGCGCCCAGCGGGTTGTTGATCTCATGGGCCATGCCTGCCGCGAGGCCGCCGACCGAGAGCATTTTCTCCGATTGCACCATCATTTCTTCCAATGAAAGACGCTGGGTGATGTCATCGATGCGGATCACCACGCCACGCCCGGCGCCGCCCATCAAGGGGTAAAACGTCAGGGCGTAGTGCCGGGCCTCGTCGTCCTTGGTCCAGGTGACGCGTTCGATCTTGGCGACGGTATGCTGCTCGACGGTCTGCTTGAGCTGTGGCAGGTACGGCTTGAGTGGTTCGAAGGCAAGGAAGATCGGCTGGTTCAGGGCCTCGTCCAGGCGCGTGCCGGAGAGGGCGCTGGCTTCCTGGTTCCACTGGGTGACGTAGAGCTGTTCGTCGAGAGCGATCAGCGCCGAGGGCATGGAGTCGATGATGCTGTTGAGGTAGTTCTGGAATCCGGTGAGCTTTTTCTCGATCTTGCTGCGCACCTGGACTTCCAGTTCCAGCTTGCGGTTGGTGTGGCGGGTTTCTTCCGCCAGGCCCTGGGCCTGGTCATAGGCCGCCTGGGAGTCGTCCCGCGCACGTTTGAGTTGCTGCTCCCGGGCTTCGATCCGCGACAGCATGGTATTGAATGCTTCGGCCAGGCTGCCGATTTCATCGTGATTGCCGCGAGCAGCGCGCAGGGCGTAGTTCTCCTCACGGGTGACCTGGCGTGAGAGTTCTTCGAGCTGGTGAATCGGCTGGGTGATCAGCCGCTTGATCTGCTGTGCGATGACCAGCCACAGCAGCACGCTGAAAATCAGGATGCCAAGGCTGGCGGTCAGGGTGCCGGTATAGAACGCTGTCGGCAGTTCGCTGCTGGCCACCAGCAAGAGATGGCCGGGCTCGGTACCGGGGCGGGGCAGGGTAATGACCTGGTTGCTGCGGAACTCGCTGGCCTGCCAGGCCTGCAAGTGCCGGAAATGGTCCGGCAGCTTGAGTTTTTCGGCATGCTGCAATTGCGCGAGACGTTCGCCCTGGCCGTCATACAGCGCCGCCGCCCGCAGCGGTGCGTAGCTGTTGAGTTCGTCGAGCAGGCGTTTGGCGCTCTGTGGCGATTGCAGGGCATCGGAGATCAGGCTCGGGTTGGCCACCAGCCGGCCGATGGTTTGCAGAGCTTGGGGCGCCATGCTTTCCTGGGAGATGTAGTAGGCGGCGCTGATAAAGGTCAGGTTGGCCACCAGCAGGACAGTGGTCAATAACACCAACAGGGCGGCTAAAAGTTTCTGGCCGACCGGGAGGTTTTCAAGGCGCTGGCGCAATGGCATCAGACTCGTCGCTAAAAAAGGAACACGAGGGCCAGCGTAGCCGCTGGTCAGTCGCTGGGCAATCCAAGGTTTTCCAGGTGGGCGATCAGTCGCTGTCGCACTTGTTCCAAGTGTGGCACCGCCAGCTCATGTCGTCTCGCGGCCTTGCAGGCATGGCCGAGCAGGTAGCTGATCTCGGTACGGCGCCGATGGCTGACATCCTGGTACATCGAGGAGTAATTGACGGCGGTGGCCTGGATCACCCGCTCCACTTCGGGTTGTAGATCTTCGGCCGCCGAGGGTTGGCCGCAGCGTTCGAGCAGGTCGGTGAGTTCTGCGCACAAAGTAGCCACTTCGCAGCGATGTGCCTGCAAGCCGCCGTTGTTGCAATGGTGCAGTACGGTCAGGGGATTGATCGCACAGTTGAGCGCCAGCTTTCGCCAGAGACGGGTGAGGATATCGGCGCTCCATTCATGAGGGATGCCGGCGATGGCCAGGTCGTCCAGCCAGAACGGCGCCACCGGATGGGCGGGGTCGCCGAGCCAGGTAAAGCCATGGCCGGCGAACACCACGCGCCAATCACCGTCGCGGAACGCACCTTCAGTGCTCGAGGCGCTGATGCAGCGGGCCAGGGGCGCGCACTGGGCCACGGCGTCCTGGCTGCCGAGACCGTTCTGCAACAGGATCAGCTCCGAATCGGCGCTCAGTCGATGGGCCACCGAACTGACCGCCGCCACCGCGTCGTAGGCTTTGCACGCCAGTAGCAGGCGCTTGATCGGTTCCGGGCTGTGGGCCGTTTCGCCAGGTACCGGGTAGCATTGCGCCTGGCCCTGTTCCACCAGGGTCAATCCGCCGACGGCTCGATAGGCCTGTAGGCGCTCCTCGTTGCGCAGCACCAGGCGCACCGGTAAACCGGCCCGGGCCAGGCGCGCGGCCCACAACGTGCCGAGGCTGCCGGCCCCCAGGACATGCCAGGTCGTAGACATCAGTTTTTTGCTCGGATTGGCGCAGGCATCTCAGGGCTCGCAGTATCGGCGGGAAAAGACCCGTTATAATGAGCCCGATTTTAACCACAAGCCAAGCGCGCGCCTTTGTACTGGCGCGCCTTTTTATTTGGAGAACACTACATGCCGTCATTCGACGTGGTATCCGAACTGGACAAGCACGAAGTCACCAACGCGGTTGAAAATGCCGTCAAGGAACTCGACCGTCGTTATGACCTCAAGGGCAAGGGCAGTTTCGAGTTCAAGGAACTGACCGTCAATCTGACCGCCGAGGCCGAGTTCCAGCTCGAGGCGATGATCGAGATCCTCAAGTTGGCGCTGGTCAAGCGCAAGATCGACGTGCAGTGCCTCGAGGTCAAGGACGCTTATGCCTCGGGCAAGCTGATGAAGCAGGAAGCTGTGCTCAAGGAAGGCATCGATAAGGAGCTGGCGAAGAAAATCGTCGCTCACATCAAGGACGCCAAGCTCAAGGTGCAGGCTGCCGTCCAGGGCGAACAGGTGCGAGTCACTGGCAAGAAGCGTGACGACCTGCAGGAAGCCATCGCGGCGCTGCGGGGCAAGGAATTCGGCATGCCGCTGCAGTTCAATAACTTCCGCGACTGATCCTTCAGTTGTATGGAGGCCTGTGGCGAGGGAGCTTGCTCCCGCTTGGGTGCGAAGTGAAGTGCCCACCTATAAGGGGCTGCTACGCAGCCAGCGGGAGCAAGCTCCCTCGCCACAATGTGCCTCTGCAGGTCTTTTAGTGGTGACAGGAATAGGAGATAACGATGGACTTGAATGCTGAAGTGGACAACCTGGTCAAGGTTTCCCAAGCCTGGATCCCGATGATTATGGAATACGGCAGCCGGGTGCTGCTGGCGATCATCACCCTGGCCGTCGGCTGGTGGTTGATCAACAAGGTGACGCAGAAACTGGGCGCTTTGCTGGCCCTGCGCAATGCTGACCTCGCGTTGCAGGGGTTTATCAGTACTCTGGCGAACATCATTCTGAAAATACTGCTGATCGTCAGCGTCGCGTCGATGATCGGTGTGGAAACCACCTCGTTCGTTGCCGCCATCGGTGCAGCAGGCCTGGCAATTGGCCTGGCATTGCAGGGCAGTCTGGCGAACTTCGCTGGCGGCGTGCTGATCCTGCTGTTCCGCCCGTTTCGCATCGGTGACTGGATCGAAGCCCAAGGCGTAGCCGGTACGGTCGATAGCATCCAGATCTTTCACACGGTGTTGCGTACCGGTGACAACAAGACCGTCATCGTGCCCAACGGCAACCTGTCGAACGGCATCATCACCAACACCAATCGCCAACCGACTCGCAAGGTCGTGTTCGATGTGGGCGTGGATTATCAGGCCGACCTGCAAAAGGCCCGGGAAGTACTGTTGGCGCTGGCCAAGGATGAGCGCGTGCTGGCCGATCCGGCACCTGAGGCGGTGATTTCCACCTTGGGCGACAGTTCCATCACGGTGTCGCTGCGTATTTGGGTCAAGACGGCGGACTACTGGAGTGTCATGTTCATGCTGAATGAACAGGCGCGGGATCGTTTGAAGGATGCGGGCATCGATATCCCGTTTCCACAGCGAGTGATTCGGGTGGTTCAGGAATCTACGTTGGCTTAACGCTCGATCGGTTGTTGTTTGACTTTAAAGTCAGGCGTTGCGTAAAAAGTTGATTCAACAAAAAAGGCCCATCCGAAGATGGGCCTTTTTTTGATTACCGCGAACTAAGCTTCGGCAATTACAGAACCGAAATCGGGTAGTCGACGATCAGGCGGAACTCTTTGATATCGCCTTCGCCTTCATCAGCGTTAGCGTAGTGCCAGGCTTGACGAACACGGAAGGAAAGATCTTTTGCCGGGCCAGACTGAACAACATATTTGGCTTCGAAGTTGGTTTCGTTGTGCTTGCCATCTTCACCGTACAGACCAGCGTAAGGGCTGCCTGCTGGAGTGTTGGTGCCGTCGATGTCCCAACCTTTGACGTAACGGGTCATGAAGCTCAGACCAGGAACGCCATACTCAGCCATTTTCAGATCGTAACGGATCTGGGCAGACTTCTCGCCAGGGGCGTTGAAGTCAGAGTACTGGATGGAGTTGGCGAGGAAGATCGAGTCGCCACCACGGTTGTTCGTGCCCACGCCGATGTAGTCGAACGGCGTGTCGCCGTTGATTTTCTGGAAGGCTACGGTGATGGTGTGCGCTTTCAGGAACGAGAAAGCAGCTGCCAGGGAGAACGCGGTGTTGCTGATGTCGCCGGCCTTGGAGCTGCCGGTGTCAGTGGTGCGGTAGATGTTACCGTCCAGGTTCAACGACTGATCGCCACCCATTGGGATGGTGTAGTTCAGGTTGCCGTAGTACTGGTTCCAGATGTCTTCCAACTGGGCGCCATAGATCGATGCGCTCAGGTTGTCGCTGAATGCATATTTGCCGCCAGCGTAGTCGATGGTGTTGGCTTCTACACCAGCGTAGGTTGCAAACAGGCCGCCATTGCGAGCGTTGCGGTCCTGGCTGGTTGCCGAGTAGAAGTGGCCGGCTTCGAGGTCAAGGTCTTTGACTTCGCTGCTCTGCAGTTGGAAACCGCTGGCAGATTGAGGCAGGACGCGGGAACCACCTACAGCGAACACTGGAGCAGTGCTTGGCTGTTGGTCGCCGATTTTCAGCTCGGTCTTGGATACGCGGAACTTGATTGCCGCACCGGCCTTGCCTTGGCTGTCGTTGACGTCGCCATCGGCATCGCGGCTCATGTTGCCAGTGCCGCCAGTACCGTCACCGCCATCCAGCTTGACTGCCAGGTAACCGAATGCATCGACGCCGACGCCTACGGTACCTTGGGTGTAACCGGAGTTGAAGTTGCCCCAGATACCCTGGGTCCAGTCTTTCTGATCGGTAGCGCCGTCTTTGCGGTCACGGTTGAAGTAGTAGTTGCGCAGCAGCAGTTTAGCGCTGGCATCTTCAACGAAACCTTTGGCTTCAGCCTGGTCACTTACGAAAGGTGCGGCCGTAGCCATTTGAGTACTGGCTGCTGCAGCAACGGCCAGTGCGATCATGCTCCACTTCATCACGCGCATCGTGATTTGCTCCTTTGGTTTTAGAAGAGTACTGCCGTCCCACCTGTTTTATTATCTGGGCGGCTCTTTCTTTTTGTGTCGGCGCAAACTTATATCACGCCGACCCTATTGGCGATACTTGCCCATACAACCTTTCAGCTTCTTTACGACCATGTCGCCAATGGCTCGATCCATGTCGCATTTTGGCTGAGCCGACGCAATCGGATTCACAACTTGGATGTTGTTTTTTTTCTCCGGCATCGGTGCAAAGAGTCCGTCATTACCGCGCTTGAAGCTCCTGAGGGCAGCCTTGCCACTTTAATTCTAAGTATCTGCGGGGTCCGCTTCCGGCGGGGCCTTTAGATGATGCGGGGATGAATGCAACAAGCATGCACAAACCCGAATTTCTTTTACATTTTTTTCACATTTTACGGGTGGACTCGGTGAAAGCTCATGAAACCGGGCTCCAAAGGCCTTGTTTTAAATAGGGTTGACTGAGTACGGCTCCCGTGTTTGAAACCGGAAAGCATCACCCGACAACCAAAAACGTTACCGGTTCACCCTACCTGTTGGGTAAATCCCGGATGCTTTGTGCACTGAGCGTAGACTCACTGTGCTGTTTTGGTGCAAAAAATTTACAAGCTGTACGAAAATCCAACAGTTCGGGTGCCGAGCCTGAGCGCCAGGCGATCGTTCCTGCCTTGGGCGAGGTCTTTTGCGCTGTGTTGGTGCGTGAGGCTGCACCTGTTGATGCCACGCTCTCGGAAAATCGTGTAATCACCCGTTTCGGCCTGGACGGTACGCAGTGATCAGACCGGCATTCGCGGGTATGCTGCAAGCCTGCGCCCGAGACAGGCCTGCGGGCTGTCGGGCCGGGCAGAATCAATAACGAGGAGTACGCGCGGTGTTTGCCTTAGATCCACGACTGCAACAAGACACATTGCCTATCGGCGATTTCCCACTGTGCCGGCTGCTGCTGTCCAATGATTCCAATTACCCGTGGTTCATCCTCGTGCCGCGGCGGGAAGATATCAGCGAATTGTTTCAGTTGGATGACGCTGGTCAATTGCAGCTGTGGCGGGAAACCACGACGTTGGCCGAGACCCTCAAGGATTCGTTCGATGCCGATAAACTGAACGTTGCAACCTTGGGTAACGTTGTCAGTCAGTTACACATGCATGTCATCGTTCGCAAGCATGACGATGCCGCCTGGCCGGCGCCGGTCTGGGGCAAACATCCGGCCCGGCCTTATAATGAAGAACAGGTCGCAGCCATTCGCGAACGGTTGCGCAGGGTCCTGGCCGATGATTTCAAGTTTCTGGAGGGCTGAACCATGAACCTTGAACAGCGAGTAACCGATCTGGAAAGCCGCCTGGCATTTCAGGATGACACCATCCAGGCATTGAATGACGTACTGGTGGAGCAGCAGCGGGTCGTCGAGCGTTTGCAGCTGCAGATGGCGGCGTTGCTCAAGCGTCAGGAGGACATGGCGGGGCAATTCGAGGCTTTTGAAGAAGAGGCACCGCCCCCTCATTATTGATGGCTCCGACGGGCAGGCAATAAAAAACCGCGAGCAGCCAGGCTGCATCGCGGTTTTTTTACGCTCGGATCAGCGACGCGGCAGCGCGGCGATCACGTCTTCGGCTTGCAAACCTTTGTCGCGGTTCATGACGGAGAATTCCACGCGCTGGCCTTCCACCAGGACGCGGTGGCCTTCGCCACGAATCGCCCGGAAGTGCACGAAAATGTCATCGCCGGAATCGCGGGAGATGAAACCGAACCCCTTGGACGTGTTGAACCACTTCACCGTGCCGGTATCGCGGTTGGACATGTCGTAGTTCTGCGTCGCAGCGGCTGGCGACGACTTCTTGTAGAAGCTCACGGCCAGGTGCAGAGCGACGGCCAGCAGTGCCGCGCCCAGGCTGAACAGAATGGCCGGTTGGCCGCCGATTTCCGGCATGGGTGCCAGCAGCGCCAAAGTTTGCAGGGCAACGGCCAGTACCAGCAAGACGCTGACGAGGTTTTGCAGTTGATGACGAGGACCTTTGTTCCAGTAAGGGATAACAGGGGCGAGGGTCAGGTTGAGCAGGCCGAAAAAGGCCAGGTACAGCGCATCGGGGTGTTGCAGGTAAGGTGTGGCTTCGGAACCCAGGCTAGGGATGAAGGACAGCAGCAGGGCAGCTGCGCCCATTAGCAAGTGGACGATTTTCAACATTTTGATTGGCTCACGGTTAAGACAGATCACAAGGAAGAGCTGGTCGGGGCGGTTCGCTTCGAAACAATGAGAGGCGTTGGACACGTACCCGAATCAGCCTATGCGCCATGCCCGGGAAAATAGGCGTAGCGACACACTGCCTATTTAACAGCAAAGCCTCGGCCTTCTCAAACGCGTTACGGGCGCCCACCACGCTGTTCGTCGGCCAAGACGCCCAGCTGGTGCTTGAGGGGCGCAGGCATTGGGTGTTGAATTCCCCTGATGGTCGGAACCGTCCGGTGTTCCGGCTTGTCGGTTCAGGAGGGGCCGGCGATCTGTCGCAGGCCGAAGGCGGCAAAAACCACTAGAGTTGCGGTGGCCGCTGTCGAATTCATCACCGTCAGGAGTTCAACCCACATGGCTATTGATATCGGAATCAGTGAAGAGGATCGCAAATCCATTGTTGACGGGCTTTCGCGCCTGCTCTCGGACACCTATGTGCTGTACCTCAAGACCCATAACTTCCACTGGAACGTTACCGGCCCGATGTTCCGGACGCTGCACTTGATGTTCGAGGAGCAGTACAACGAGCTGGCGCTGGCGGTCGATTCAATTGCCGAGCGGATTCGCGCCCTCGGCTTCCCGGCTCCCGGTGCCTATTCGGTGTACGCGCGCCTTTCTTCTATTAAGGAGGAGGAGGGCGTGCCGGGCGCGGAAGACATGATCCGGCAGCTGGTCGAAGGCCAGGAGGCGGTGACACGTACCGCTCGCGGCATCTTTCCTTTATTGGACAAGGTCAGCGATGAGCCCACAGCCGATTTGCTGACCCAGCGTATGCAGGTTCACGAAAAGACCGCCTGGATGCTGCGCTCGCTCCTGGAAAACCAGTAAGGCGCGCTTTGTATGGGGTGGCGAGGTGCGATATTGCCTGCGCCTCGTGGGTAGGACGGCGTAATTCGTCGCCTGCCTGCTGTTGGCTTGTCCTACGTCCATGGTCATAAAGTCGGCTGGATCTGGCGATGCCGTTGAGCTTCCATAGAGCCACAGATTGGTTGTTCCAATTGAGAGGCTCGTATGGCAAAGGAGTGTCAACGGTATGATCCAAGGAAAAGAATCCGGCGAAGCGGTGCGTGGGCGCTTGCCGCTCATACACGTCGATCCGTTCGTCAGGGGGTTCGACATGCAGCTGGCCCGGCCCCTGGCTCGTTCCATCCGCCTGAACGGGTTCGCTACTTGTCTGCGGCTGGAGCAGGTCTATTGGGATATTCTCAGGGACATGGCCCTGCTCAACAGCTGCTCCATCAGCACCTTACTGTCCCATGTGGACCGGGAGGTGCACCTGCGTCATGGCGGCGTACGCAATTTCAGCGGCCTGGTGCGAGTGGTCTGTGTGGTGCACAGCTTGAAGGAAACCGGGGTCGCGGCTGTAGAGCCTTCCTCGGCAGGGCGAGTCCCTGAGCCCTGTCGATGATGGCAGCGGCCTGTGCTGTCTAACGGCTGCACAGGCTGCATTTAATGGATATAATCCCGCTCTTTGCCGCAAAGCCCAGCCTTTGCGCGTGTAACCTGATCGCCGAGACAACCCCATGCCGATGTACGACTATCAATGTGCTTCCTGTGGTCATCAGATGGAAGCCATTCAAAAGATCAGCGCGGCACCGCTGGTCGATTGCCCTGCCTGCCAGGCGCCGGAACTGAAAAAGATGCTGTCCATGCCTGGTTTCCGCCTCGGCGGCACGGGCTGGTATGAAACCGACTTCAAGACCGGTGCCAAGAAAAACCTGGCCGGTGGCGACAAAGCTGACTGAGTTGAACACGCGCGAGTTCTTGCACGGGCAGGGCCTCCAACCGAATTTCGAATTACGAGAAGTGAAACCACTACCATGATGCGCAGCCATTATTGCGGCCAACTGAACGAAAGCCTGGAAGGTCAGGAAATTACTCTTTGCGGATGGGTCCATCGTCGCCGTGACCATGGCGGGGTGATTTTCCTCGATATCCGTGATCGGGAAGGCCTGGCCCAAGTGGTGTTCGATCCGGACCGCGCGGAAACTTTCGCCACCGCCGACCGCGTGCGCAGCGAATACGTGGTCAAGATCACTGGCAAGGTGCGCCTGCGTCCAGCCGGTGCCGGCAACGCCAACATGGCCTCCGGCATGATCGAGGTGCTGGGTTACGAGCTGGAGGTTCTGAACGAATCGGAAACCCCGCCGTTCCCGCTCAACGAATACTCCGACGTCGGCGAAGAAACCCGCCTGCGCTATCGCTTCATCGATCTGCGTCGCCCGGAAATGGCCGAGAAGCTGCGTCTGCGTTCGCGCATGACCACCAGTATCCGTCGTTACCTGGACGAGAACGGCTTCCTCGACGTCGAGACGCCGATCCTGACCCGCGCCACCCCGGAAGGCGCCCGCGACTACCTGGTGCCGAGCCGTACCCACCCCGGCAGCTTCTTCGCCTTGCCGCAATCGCCGCAGCTGTTCAAGCAACTGCTGATGGTGGCCGGGTTCGACCGTTACTACCAGATCGCCAAATGCTTCCGCGACGAAGACCTGCGTGCCGACCGTCAGCCTGAGTTCACTCAGATCGACATCGAGACCAGCTTCCTCGACGAAAAAGACATCATGGGCCTGACCGAAGGCATGATCCGCAACCTGTTCAAGGAAGTGCTGGGCCTGGAATTCGGCGAATTCCCCCACATGACTTTCGAAGAGGCGATGCGCCGCTACGGTTCCGATAAGCCAGACCTGCGTAACCCGCTGGAACTGGTCGACGTGGCCGACCAGCTTACAGAAGTTGAATTCAAGGTGTTCAGCGGCCCGGCCAACGACCCGAAATGCCGCATTGCGGCCCTGCGTGTTCCAGGCGGCGCCAGCATGCCGCGCAAGCAGATCGACGATTACACCAAGTTTGTCGGCATCTACGGTGCCAAGGGCCTGGCGTACATCAAGGTCAACGAGCGCGCCGCGGGCATTGACGGCCTGCAATCGCCGATCGTGAAAAACATCCCGGAGGCCAACCTCAACGTAATCCTCGACCGCGTTGGCGCGGTTGATGGCGATATCGTGTTTTTCGGCGCCGACAAGGCCAAGATCGTCAGCGAAGCCTTGGGCGCGCTGCGCATCAAGCTGGGTCATGACCTGAAGCTGTTGACGTGCGAATGGGCACCGATGTGGGTCGTGGACTTCCCGATGTTCGAAGAAAACGACGACGGCAGCTTCTCCGCGTTGCACCACCCGTTCACCGCGCCGAAGTGCTCGCCGCAAGAGCTGGAGGCCAACCCGGCCACCGCCCTGTCCCGTGCCTATGACATGGTTCTTAACGGCACCGAGCTGGGTGGCGGTTCGATCCGTATCCATCGCAAGGAAATGCAACAGGCAGTGTTCCGCCTGCTGGGCATCAACGAAGCCGAGCAGGAAGAGAAGTTCGGCTTCCTGCTCGATGCGCTGAAATACGGTGCGCCGCCCCACGGTGGCTTGGCCTTCGGCCTGGATCGACTGGTCATGCTGATGACTGGCGCCCAATCGATCCGGGAAGTGATCGCGTTCCCGAAAACCCAGAGCGCGGCCGATGTCATGACCCAGGCTCCGGGTGTGGTGGATGCCAAAGCCCTGCGTGAGCTGCACATCCGTCTGCGTGAACAGCCCAAGGCTGAGTAAGGCCGGCACCTGAGAAGGGCGCATCTTCGGATGCGCCTTTTCGTTGGGGTCGATATTTCTGGTTGCCGGCTGCGCATGCGCGGGGCGGGCAATGTTCCAAAGAGAAACCGGAGCGAGTTATGGCAGGTCATTCCAAGTGGGCGAACATCAAGCACCGCAAAGAACGTCAGGATGCCAAGAGAGGCAAGATCTTCACCAAGTGGATCCGTGAGCTGACGGTCGCGGCACGCCAGGGTGGCGGTGATCCGGGTTCCAACCCGCGCTTGCGCCTTGCCCTGGACAAGGCGTTGAGTGCCAACATGAGCCGCGACATCATCGACCGGGCCGTCGCCCGTGGCGCGGGTGCGACCGAGGCCGATAACGTCGAAGAGCTGACCTACGAAGGTTACGGTCCGGGCGGTGTGGCAGTGATGGTCGAGTGCATGACCGACAACCGCAACCGCACCGCGGCAGCCGTGCGTCACGCCTTCAGCAAGTGCGGCGGCAACTTGGGCACCGACGGTTCGGTGGCCTATTTGTTCGAGCGCAAGGGGCAGATCAGCTTCGCGCCGGGCCTCGATGAGGACGCCCTGACGGAGGCGGCCCTGGAAGCCGACGCCGACGATGTGATCGGTCATGACGACGGCTCGTTCGAGGTGTTCACCTCGTTCGCCAGCTTCTACGCCGTGCGCAACGCCCTGGAGGCGGCCGGTTTCAAGCCCGCCGATGCGGAAATCGTCATGCAGCCGACCACCAGCGCCGAACTGGACCTGGAAGGCGCCGAGAAGGTGCTCAAGCTGATCGACATGCTCGAAGACCTGGACGACGTGCAAAACGTTTATTCCAATGCCGATATCCCGGAGTCGGTGGCTGAGCAGCTAGGCTGATATTCTTGTGTGCAACGCGTTCTACCCAAATGCATGATTGCCAGGGTGGGAGCGGGCTTGCTCGCGAATGCGGTGCATCAGTCGATATTCATGTCGGATGTGACGCCCTCTTCGCGAGCAAGCCCGCTCCCACATGTCCAGGTAACCCCCTCTTCAAACCGCAGGCGCTATGACTCTAATCCTTGGCATCGACCCCGGTTCGCGCATCACCGGCTACGGCGTGGTTCGTGATACCGGGCGCGGCTGCGTGTACGTTGCGTCCGGCTGCATCCGCACCGGTGCCGGCGAGCTGCATGAGCGCCTGCAGATTGTTTATCGCGGCGTGCGTGAGGTCATCCAGACCTACGGTCCGGTCACTATGGGCATCGAAAAGGTCTTCATGGCGCGCAATGCCGATTCTGCCCTGAAACTGGGGCAGGCCCGGGGCGCGGCGATCGTTGCCGGCGCCGAGGAAAACCTGGAGATCGCCGAGTACAGCGCGACCCAGGTCAAGCAGGCGGTCGTCGGAACCGGGGCGGCAAACAAGGAACAGGTACAGATGATGGTGATGCACCTGTTGAAGCTGGTCAGCAAACCGCAGATCGACGCCTCCGACGCCCTGGCTATCGCCATTTGCCACGCCCATACCCGTTCCAGTCTGTTGCCCCATGGCTTGGGAACCGCACGCAGTCGTGGCGGGCGCCTGCGTCTCTGATAGCATCAGCGCAATCTCTCGTGAGCCCGAGCCTTTTTACGCCTGTGTTGTCGGCGTTCCTGCTCCGGTTGTTACTCGCCAGCCAGCGGCTGGCCTATGCCCAAGGATCTGAAACGTGATTGGACGCTTGCGTGGCACCCTGGCTGAAAAACAGCCGCCGCACCTGATTCTGGATGTGAACGGGCTCGGCTATGAGCTGGAAGTGCCCATGACCACCCTGTATCGCCTGCCGTCGGTCGGCGAGCCGCTGACACTGCATACCCATTTGGTCGTACGCGAAGATGCGCAGTTACTCTATGGTTTCGTCGGCAAGCGCGAGCGAGACTTTTTCCGCGAGTTGATCCGTCTCAATGGTGTCGGTCCGAAACTGGCCCTGGCCTTGATGTCGAGCCTGGAAGTCGATGAGCTGGTGCGCTGCGTGCAATCCCAGGACACCTCGGCCCTGACCAAGGTGCCGGGTGTCGGCAAGAAAACCGCCGAGCGCCTGCTGGTCGAGCTCAAGGATCGCTTCAAGGCCTGGGAAGCGGTACCGGCCATGTTCGCGCTGGTGCCGAACCAGCCAGACGCGCCGGCGCCTGCCATCAGCGCCGAAAACGATGCGGTCACCGCGCTCATCTCCCTGGGCTACAAGCCGCAGGAAGCCAGCAAGGCGATTTCCGCCATCAAGGAAAAAGGCTTGAGCACTGAAGACATGATTCGTCGCGCCCTGAAGGGAATGATTTAAGTGATTGAAGCTGATCGTCTGATCGCGGCCACGGGTGCGCCCCGTGACCGCGAAGAAATCCAGGACCGCGCGATTCGCCCAGCCAGCCTGGCCGACTACATCGGCCAACCGACCGTGCGCGAGCAAATGGAGCTGTTCATCCAGGCAGCCCGCGGGCGCAGCGAGTCGTTGGACCATACGCTGATCTTCGGCCCGCCGGGCCTGGGCAAGACCACGCTTGCCAACATCATTGCCCAGGAAATGGGCGTGTCGATCAAGAGCACGTCGGGGCCGGTCCTCGAACGACCGGGCGATTTGGCGGCGCTGCTGACCAATCTGGAACCCCATGACGTGTTGTTCATCGACGAAATTCATCGGCTGTCGCCGATCGTCGAAGAAGTGCTGTATCCGGCCATGGAAGATTTCCAGCTCGACATCATGATCGGCGAAGGGCCGGCGGCGCGTTCCATCAAACTCGACTTGCCGCCCTTCACCTTGGTGGGCGCCACCACCCGCGCCGGCATGCTCACCAACCCGCTGCGCGACCGTTTCGGTATCGTCCAGCGCCTGGAGTTCTACAACAACGCAGACCTGGCGACGATCGTCAGCCGCTCGGCGGGTATCCTCGGGCTGCCGCTGGACCCGGACGGCGCCTATGAAATCGCTCGTCGGGCCCGGGGAACGCCGCGGATCGCCAACCGGCTGTTGCGCAGGGTGCGCGATTTCGCCGAAGTCCGGGCCAAGGGGCACATCACCAAACCGATTGCCGACCTGGCGTTGAACCTGCTGGACATCGATGAGCGTGGTTTCGATCACCAGGACCGGCGCCTGTTGCTGACCATGATCGAGAAGTTCGACGGTGGCCCGGTGGGTGTGGACAGTCTGGCAGCGGCCATCAGCGAAGAGCGCCATACCATTGAAGATGTGCTGGAACCGTACTTGATCCAGCAGGGCTATATCATGCGCACCCCACGCGGACGCGTAGTGACCCGCCATGCTTATTTGCATTTTGGCTTAAACATCCCGACACGAATGGGCGAGATGCCGGTGGTAGACGAATTCCTCGATGCCGTGGACGATTGAACGAGCCTCTATACGCCGACTTTTTCCTGGTTCGTGCTGTCCCAGACGAGGCCCGGAGCGTCAATGCGTTCGAGAATGAAAAAACAGTTGCCTGGCCGATTGGCAACCTGAGGAGTAAGCACTAGAGTATGCGCGCGCAAAACGGGCTGGAGTCGTTCGCACATCGCTGTCGCGTTTATTACGAGGACACCGATGCCGGCGGCATCGTTTACTACGTCAATTACCTCAAGTTTATGGAACGGGCTCGAACCGAACGGCTGCGGGAACTGGGTTTTGCCCAATCCGCGCTGGCAGGGGAGGACCTGTTATTCGTCGTGCATTCCAGCGAAGCGCGGTATCACGCGCCGGCGCGACTGGACGATGAGCTTCTGGTAAGTGCCGATGTCATCGAGTTGAACCGTGTCAGCCTGCGCTTCAAGCAGCAGGTCAGGCGGGCTACGGATAACGTGCTGCTCTGCGAAGGGCAGTTTTTGGTGGCCTGTGTGCGCACCTATAGTTTGAAACCCCGGGCCATTCCCGAAGCTCTACGTGCGGCCTTTGCCGACGTGAGCGGCGCGGGTACACACTCAGAGCAGGAGATAAAGCGTGGAAGCTAACGTCGTCGACCATTCCTCCATGTGGAGCCTGGTCAGCAATGCCAGCGTCGTGGTGCAGTTGGTAATGCTGATCCTGGTAGCCGCATCGGTGACCTCATGGATCATGATCTTTCAGCGCAGCAACATGCTGCGCGCCGGTCGCCGTGCCCTGGAGAGCTTCGAAGAGCGCTTCTGGTCCGGCATCGACCTGTCCAAACTCTACCGCCAGGCCGGCAGCAACCCGGACCCGGATTCGGGCGTGGAGCAGATCTTCCGTGCCGGCTTCAAGGAGTTTTCCCGCCTGCGCCAGCAACCCGGCGTCGATCCGGAAGCGGTCATGGAAGGTGTGGCCCGTGCCATGCGCGTCGCCATCTCCCGCGAGGAAGAAAAACTCGAGCAGGGGCTGTCGTTCCTGGCCACCGTCGGTTCGGTCAGCCCGTACATCGGTCTGTTCGGCACCGTGTGGGGGATCATGAACTCCTTCCGTGGCCTGGCTTCCGCCCAGCAAGCGACCCTGGCCACCGTGGCCCCGGGCATCGCCGAGGCATTGGTCGCCACCGCTATCGGCCTGTTCGCGGCGATTCCAGCCGTTATCGCCTACAACCGCTTCGCTGCCCGCAGCGAAACGCTGACTGGCCGTTACTACACCTTCGCCGATGAGTTCCAGGCGATCCTGCACCGCAAAGTGCACACCAGCGAAGAATAAGCAGGTATTTCCCAATGGCTTTAATCGCTCGAGCCCGAAAAAAGCGCAAGCCGGTTGCCGAGATGAACGTGGTGCCCTACATCGACGTGATGCTGGTGCTGCTGGTCATCTTCATGGTGACCGCGCCCATGCTCAATCAGGGCGTAAAGGTCGATCTGCCCAAGGTTTCCAGCGAAGCCTTGCCGCAGGACAACAACACCCAGGTCCTGACCATTTCGATCAAGGCTGACAAGACCTACTACTGGAACCTTGGCAGCGAAGTCGATACCGAGAAGCAGCAGGACCGGGCCATGACCCTGCCGCAGATGACCGACGCGGTGACCAAGATCATTCGTGTCGGCAATGACGCCGGCAAGCGCACGCAAGTCTTCATTCGTGGCGACAAGACCGTCGACTACGGCGCCGTGATGGGCGCCATGGGTGGCCTGCAGAAAGCCGGGGTCGGTAATGTTGGCTTGATTACCGAGGCGCCCTGATGCAGCAACAGCGAGAGCCGTCCGCCTCGGAAAGCTACTTCTGGCCCAGTGTCCTTGCCATCGGCTTGCATGTGCTGGTGTTCGGCATGCTGTTCGTCAGTTTTGCCATGACGCCTGAATTGCCGCCGGCCAAGCCGATCGTGCAGGCGACGTTGTATCAGCTCAAGTCCAAAAGCCAGGCTACGACCCAGACGAACCAGAAGCTTGCCGGTGAGGCGAAAAAATCCGCCGCGCGCCAGACCGAAGTCGAGCAGATGGAACAGAAGAAGGTTGAGCAGGAAGCAATAAAGGCTGCGGAACAAAAGAAAGAGGAAGCCGCTCAAAAGGCCGAAGAAGCCAAGAAGGCCGATGAGGCGAAGAAAGCGGACGAGGCAAAAAAGGCTGACGAAGCCAAGAAGGCCGACGAAGCGAAGAAAACCGCCGAAGCGAAAAAGGCAGAAGAGAAACAATTGGCTGATATAGCCAAGAAGAAGGCCGAAGAAGAAGCCAAGAAAGCCGCTGAAGAAGAGGCCAAGAAAGCGGCCGCGGAAGAAGCGAAGAAGAAAATCGTCGAGGACGCGAAGAAAAAAGCGGCCGAAGACGCCAAGAAGAAAGCTGAAGCTGACGAGGCGAAAAAGAAAGTCGCCGAAGACGCGAAGAAGAAAGCCGCCGCCGACGCCGCCAAGAAAAAGGCCCAGGACGCAGCGCGTAAATCCGCCGAAGACAAAAAGGCCCAGGCCCTGGCAGATTTGCTTTCCGACACGCCAGAGCGCCAGCAGGCATTGGCCGATGAACAGGGCGATGAAGTCGCCGGCAGTTACGACGATTTGATTCGCGCCCGAGCGGCGGAAGGCTGGGCTCGTCCACCTTCGGCGCGCAAAGGCATGAGCGTAGAGTTGCAAATTGGCATGCTGCCCGACGGTACGGTTACCTCGGTCACGGTTAACAAGTCCAGCGGTGACGGTCCGTTCGACGCCTCGGCGGTCGCAGCGGTCAAGAACATTGGACGATTGACGGAAATGCAAGGAATGAAACCGAGCGACTTCGCTCCCTATCGTTCATTCAAGATGACATTCACACCTGAGGATCTAGCCTTGTGAGAAACCTTCTTCGAGGAATGCTTGTCGTTATCTGCTGCCTGGCAGGGATAGCGGTAGCAGAGGAAAAGAACATCCTGGTCACCAGCGGCAGCGATCGGGCTACCCCGATCGCCGTCGTACCATTCGGTTGGCAGGGCGGTAGTGTCCTGCCGGACGACATGGCGGAGATCATCGGCAACGACCTGCGCAACTCGGGCTATTACTCGCCGATTCCGAAACAGAACATGATCAGCCTGCCGACCCAGGCCAGTGAAGTCATCTACCGTGACTGGAAGGCCCTGGGCGCCCAGTACATCATGGTCGGCAGCATTGTCCCGGCCGGCGGTCGCCTGCAGGTGCAATACGCCCTGTTCAACGTCGCCACCGAGCAGCAAGTGCTGACCGGCAGCGTATCGGGCAGTGTCGATCAGTTGCGCGATATGTCGCACTACATCGCCGACCAGTCGTTCGAGAAACTCACCGGCATCAAGGGCGCGTTCTCCACTCGCATGCTCTACGTGACGGCGGAACGTTTCTCCGAGAACAATACCCGCTACACCCTGCAGCGTTCCGACTATGATGGCGCCCGTGCGGTGACCCTGCTGCAATCGCGCGAGCCGATCCTGTCGCCGCGTTTTGCCCCCGATGGCAAGCGCATCGCCTATGTGTCGTTCGAGCAGAAGCGTCCGCGCATCTTCGTGCAGCACATCGACACCGGTCGTCGTGAGCAGATCACCAACTTCGAAGGCCTGAATGGCGCGCCAGCCTGGTCGCCGGACGGTTCGCGCCTGGCGTTCGTGCTGTCCAAGGACGGCAACCCGGACATCTACGTGATGAACCTGGCCTCGCGTTCGATCTCTCGCGTCACCAATGGCCCGGGCATCAACACCGAACCGTTCTGGGGAAAGGATGGCTCGACCATCTACTTCACCTCCGACCGTGGCGGCAAGCCTCAGATCTACAAGACCAGCGCCGGTGGCGGTGGTGCCGAGCGCGTGACTTTCGTCGGTAACTACAACGCCAACCCTAAATTGTCGGCGGACGAAAAGACCCTGGTGATGATCCATCGCCAGGATGGTTTCACCAATTTCAAGGTGGCGGCCCAGGATTTGCAGCGCGGTAGCGTAAAAATCCTCACTGATAGCACTCTGGACGAGTCACCTACTGTTGCGCCCAACGGCACCATGGTAATCTACGCCACCCGCCAGCAGGGCCGGGGAGTCTTGATGCTCGTGTCCATTAATGGACGCGTGAGGCTCCCGCTTCCTACCGCACAAGGCGAAGTCAGAGAACCGTCCTGGTCCCCTTACCTGAACTGACGCGGCGCAATACGTTTTACTTAACACACTGGGGTTCATTAGGAGTTTCACGATGGAAATGCTGAAGTTTGGTAAATTTGCTGCGCTGGCTCTGGCCATGGCTGTAGCTGTAGGTTGCTCGTCCAAAGGCGGCGACAATGCCGGTGAAGGCGCTGTCGATCCAAACGCTGGTTACGGCGCTAACACTGGTGCTGTTGATGGCTCCCTGAGCGAAGAAGCTGCTCTGCGCGCAATCACCACCTTCTACTTCGAATACGACAGCTCGGACCTGAAGCCAGAAGCCATGCGCGCTCTGGACGTTCACGCCAAAGACCTGAAAGCAAACGGCGCTCGCGTTGTTCTGGAAGGCAACACCGACGAACGTGGTACTCGTGAGTACAACATGGCACTGGGCGAGCGTCGTGCGAAAGCCGTTCAACGCTACCTGGTACTGCAAGGTGTTTCCCCAGCTCAGCTGGAACTGGTTTCCTACGGCGAAGAGCGTCCAGTTGCTACCGGCAACGACGAGCAGTCCTGGGCTCAAAACCGTCGCGTCGAACTGCGTAAGTAATTCGTCATGCGAACGTGCCGTCGTGCTGTAACTGTTCTGGCTCTCAGCCTCGCGCCGCTTGCGGCGTGGGCTGCGGTTCCTGTGGTCGATAACGATGCCGGCTATAACAATAGCGGGAGCAGCTATCCGCCTGCAGGTTACGGTACGAACGGCGCCTATGCCGGGGGAGGGGTTTCGGCCCCTGTCTCGGCACAGGGCGAGCTGTTCAACCAGCTCCAGCAAATGCAGGATCAACTGTCGCGCCAGCAAGGCGTGATCGAAGTTCTGCAGAATGATATTTCGCGCATGAAACAGGAAAACCTGGAGCGATACCAGGATCTTGATCGGCGCATAGGAAGTGGTGCTGCACCTGCCGCGACTCCTGAGAATTCTAATGCCGGTGGCGATTTGAACGCCCCCGGTGCAGCCGCAGGCGCTGGCGCGGGGGCCGCTGCTCCGGCAGCACCTGCCGCCAGTGGCGAGCCGGCTGATCCGGCGAAGGAAAAGCTCTATTACGACGCTGCCTTCGACCTGATCAAGGCCAAGGATTTCGACAAGGCCAGCCAGGCCTTTGCCGCTTTCCTGCGCAAATACCCCAACAGCCAGTACGCGGGCAACGCCCAATACTGGCTGGGCGAAGTGAACCTGGCCAAGGGCGACCTACAAGGTGCCGGCCAGGCGTTTGCCAAGGTTTCCCAGCTGTATCCCAAGCACGCCAAGGTACCGGATTCGCTGTACAAA
This sequence comes from Pseudomonas sp. Q12-87, assembly GCF_001269755.1. Classification (NCBI taxonomy): domain Bacteria; kingdom Pseudomonadati; phylum Pseudomonadota; class Gammaproteobacteria; order Pseudomonadales; family Pseudomonadaceae; genus Pseudomonas; species Pseudomonas sp. Q12-87. The sequence continues at coordinate 118,665 of NZ_LHVI01000010.1, forward strand.
CTGGCTGACGTAGAGCGCCGCCTGGGTCACACCGACAAGGTCAAGGGCATCCTGCAGCAGGTGGTGGCCCAGTATCCGGGTACATCCGCCGCCCAGTTGGCCCAGCGTGATTTGCAACGCATGTAAGCCGGCTTGACGTTGAATTGAAGAAACCCGCGCTTGTCGCGGGTTTTTTCGTTAGAATTCACGCCCTTTTTATGAAACACGCTTTTTGGGATCTGCGCGTTGGCGGGGTTCCTTGAAGTGCCTGACGGAGGCGGACAGCCTGTTTAGCTGTTACGCCCGTGGCGACTATGCAAGACACATTGAGAATTACCGAAGTTTTTTACTCGTTGCAGGGTGAAACGCGAACGGCCGGGCTGCCCACCGTATTTGTGCGGTTGACCGGCTGCCCGCTGCGTTGCCAATACTGTGACAGTGCCTACGCCTTCAACGGCGGCACTTTGCGCTCCCTCGACGATATCCTCGAGCAAGTTGCCGGCTATCGTCCGCGTTATGTCTGCGTCACAGGCGGCGAGCCGTTGGCGCAACCCAACGCCATCCCTTTGCTCAAGCAGTTGTGCGATGCCGGTTATGAGGTCTCGCTGGAAACCAGCGGCGCGCTGGATATCTCGGCCGTCGACCCGCGTGTCAGCCGCGTCGTGGACCTGAAAACCCCAGGCTCCAAGGAAGCGCATCGCAACCGCTACGAGAACATCGAGCTGCTGACGCCCCATGATCAGGTCAAGTTTGTCATCTGTTCGCGGGACGATTACGACTGGGCGGCGTCCAAGTTGATCCAGTACGGGCTCGACCAGCGGGCCGGCGAGGTATTGTTTTCGCCAAGCCATCACGACCTGAACGCCCGTGATCTGGCGGACTGGGTGGTAGCGGACAACCTGCCGGTACGCCTGCAATTGCAGCTGCATAAATATCTTTGGAACGACGAGCCGGGGCGCTGACATGACTGAACAATCGAATACCGAGAAACGTGCGGTCATCCTGCTGTCCGGCGGCCTGGATTCGGCGACGGTGGTGGCCATGGCCCGTGCCGAAGGCTACCGGTGCTACACCATGAGTTTCGACTACGGCCAGCGTCATCGTGCTGAACTGCATGCTGCCGAGCGGGTTGCCAGGGACTTGGGCGTGGTGGAGCACAAGGTGATCGGCCTGAACCTCAACGGCATTGGCGGCTCGGCCCTGACCGACAGCTCCATCGACGTGCCCGAAGCGCCAAGCGAAGGCATTCCGGTGACGTACGTGCCGGCCCGTAACACCGTATTCCTGTCCCTGGCATTGGGTTGGGCCGAAGTACTGGGCGCTCGCGACATCTTCATCGGCGTCAATGCGGTGGATTACTCCGGCTATCCGGACTGCCGTCCGGAGTTCGTCGAAGCGTTCGAGCGCATGGCCAACCTGGCGACAAAAGCCGGCGTAGAAGGACAAGGCTTCCGCATCCAGGCGCCGCTGCAAAATCTCAGCAAGGCAGACATCGTCAGGGCCGGTGTGAAGCTCGGCGTCGACTACGGGCTCACTGTTTCCTGCTATCAGGCCGACGATCAGGGCCGTGCTTGCGGCAAATGCGACAGCTGCCGATTGCGTGCGGAAGGCTTCGCAGCGGCGGGCGTGAGCGATCCAACCCCTTATTTTTGATTTATTTCAAATTAAGTGTTGAATAGTCCTTAGAAATCAGTATTATACGCGCCACCACACAGCGGGTCGTTAGCTCAGTTGGTAGAGCAGTTGGCTTTTAACCAATTGGTCGTAGGTTCGAATCCCACACGACCCACCATTTTTAGCAGTTTAGAAAATCCGGAAGGCCCACGTAAGTGAGGATTTCCGGGTTTTTTTTTGTCTGGAATAAACCGGTCCCGCCCAAGGGGCGGGGAATGGAGTCGAAGGGGCATACGCTCATGGCTTGATGGGCTATCAGCCTTTTTTCTCGCCCGAAGCGGAGCGGTAAATTCCCGGACCCAGCGCTTCCCACCCTAGCCAGCGTCCTGCAAGGATCCGCCATGAAGGCACCCGACAGATCCATTCGCTCTGTGGTCGCGAGGCAAATGCGAGCAGCCGGGGCTTTCGTACAACTTTGCTATTGAGCGTGCTGATACAGAACTTCGAGTAGTTCTTAAGTTCTTTGAGTTCAAGTGACAGCATATCGTTTGGGCACAGTAACAGTACGTCGCCAAAGGAATACAACTGGAACGCCTCGACGTCTATTTTTTGCGAAGTGACTTGGCGTGTTTTCCACATGGTTGCGCTCAGGTCCTGCAGCTTTATATCTTCTGGCAAGGCGTATCGCTCAGTCGTTTTTTGGCGAACTGATAAACCTCCCGCTGCAATGTAGGTTATCTGGCTCAAACTGCCTGGCGAAATCAATGTGAAGGCGCCAAAGGCGAATATCATCGCCACCAGGCCCTTGGAGGTACGGCTGTAGATGTCCCCCTTGAAGCAATAAAATATGACGACCGGTAGCAGGGTAAAAATGAGTGTCAGCCAGGACAAACCCGCCACGTAGGGGACGGTGCCCGAGGTTTCCTTCTCCATATATGAACGTATCGTCAACAGTATTGGGAAGGCTGCGAAGATAACGGTGACAAAGATGGAGATCGAGAGCAAGGTGACGAGCCAGAATTCCTGACGAGCGAGTATCCACGACAGTCGCCGCTGCCATGCTCCTTTTACCCTGCGCCACGCTGGAGTTATCTTGTTTTTGATTGCCTGCCAACGGGTGCGCCATTTTTGTTGGCGAGCACTTGGGGTGCGGGCAGTCTTATGCGTTTGTCGTCTTTTTCGCTTTGCTGGTTGATGGGTCGCCAAACGCTTCAAGCGAGCTCGATTTAACCTGGCTTGGACAATTATGCTTTTCCTGATGATTCTTTTGAAGGGCGTGAGTGCGTACATCAGAAAGCACGCAGCGAAGACGATCAGGAATAATCCTGAAAATGTCACCCAGGCATTCAATTTTGACCAAAAGAAGGTCGCCCAGATGAATGAACTAAAGCCGACAACAGTGGGGAGCATCAAATAGAAGACAATTTTCGGTTGGTTGTCCTTCATATTTGAAAACAGCGAAACCGAGCAACCGAACATCCACGTTGTTGCGCCCAGGATGAATAGATACGAAAGCATTAGCAACAGGACCAGGACTACCCAGACCAACAATGCGGACTTCACATCAATGGATGGCAGGAATAGGTCGATTCGTCCAATCGTACGGGTATAAAGATACAGTGTGGTGAACCCTAACCCTGTTGCGAACAGGCCTAAGCTCACGGTGATCTGGGTCCAATAGGAAAGAATGCGTTTGGCGGTGTGCTTGAACACTTCGTTGAAGGTTCTGTCAGGTGTAGCGGACAAGGCGTAGCTCCCTTACGAGGTAAAATTCCCGGCAGGTATAGTAACGCCAAGTCGCAGCCGCCAAATATTCGATCCATAGGTTTAGCGGATGTGCTGTTCGTAATGTTTTGGGTCCAAGCGCAACACCATCACCATCATCAGCCCCATGACCGCCGTGAGCGACCACCAAGCCCACTCGAAACTCCCCAATTGATCGCGGATCATCCCGGCAATCAGCGGCGAGAGCCCGGCAATGAGGTAGCCGATACCCTGCACGAACGCGGTGAGGCTGCCGGCCCGGCGGGGGTTGTCCAAGTGATCGAGGGACACGATCAGGCTCATTGGGAACAGGCCACCGATGCCCAGCCCCAGCAGGCAGGGCCATAGCAGGCTGAAGCGTTCCGGGCTGAGGATCAGGCCGCAGAAGCCGCCGATGATCAGGGCCAGCAACACGGCCAGCACCAGGCGCTTGTCCTGGCTGCGGTTGGCAATCGCCGGGGTGAGCAGGCCGGACAATACTTCCATCGCTGTGAGAAACCCCAGGAGTAAGCCGGCGTGCTGTTCGCTCCAGCCTTTCTCCACGTAGTACGGTGCCAACCAGGCCAACACGCAGGTGTAGGAGGCGGTACCCAGGCCGAAAAAGATCGCCAGCAACCAGGCCCGGCCGTTGGCGAAGAACGATTCCTGCCGCCGTGTCGGTGCGTCGGGCAAGGGCGTGACGGCCGAGCGCTGAGCGTACCAGCAACCCAGTGCGACCAGCGCCAGCAGCGCCCAGATCGCCAGACCGATGCGCCAGCTGCCGGTCTGTGCCAGGACGAAGGGTGAGAAGGACGCGGCAATGGCAGCGCCTCCCATGATCGACGTGACGTACAACCCCATGAGCAATGAAACGTTATTGGAGAAGCGCGATTTGATCAGCGCCGGCATCACCGCCTGGATCAGGGCGATGCCGATCCCGGCCAACACCGCACTGATGATCAGATCGGCGGCACTGTTCAGGTACAGGCGCGACGCGGTGGCGATGCCGATGATCAACAGCGACAGTACGATGGTGCGGTGTTCGCCGATGCGCAGGGCGATGCGCATGCCCAGGAACATCGCCATGCCCATCGCCATGACCGGCAGCATGGTCAGCAGCGAGGCGGTGCTGAAGCTGAGGGGCACCTCGCCGCGAATGGCCGACAACAACGGCCCCACCGCCGCCATTGAGGGGCGCAAGTTGAGCGCCACCAGCACGATGCTCACCATCAGCCAGACGGCATGGGTGCTTGAGGTTTTAACGTTTTCCATGACAAGGCCTTGGCTTAACAAAGCGTCATTTAGGCGGGTGCGGCTTGTCATGGGCAAACTGAAAACTGGCGGGGAATATTGAAAAATTAAATACCGTACTCAATCAATCAAGGTTCAGGAACTTGTGTGGAGAGGGAGCAAGCTCCCTCTCCACAAGCAGCCCGCAGCTTCCTATTCCATCTCCGGGCTCAGCGTCCCCAACCAAGCCACCAACCCCAGGACGATCACCGCCACGGAGAACTCCAGCACCATGCTGCGCCTCAGCGCATTCACCGCGACGTCGTGTTCACCGGTCTGTCGGGCTTTCTCCAGGAGTGGGCTCAGATGAAAGCGGTTCAGCGCGGCGAACACCAGCATGGCCGCGAACAAGACGAGTTTGAGCGCCAGCAACTGACCGTAGCGGCTGTCGAGCAGCCCTTCGACGCTGGGGCCGACGATGAACAGATAATTCACCACCCCTGTCACGCTGATGACTGCCACAATCACCGCCCCGGCGGTTTCAAATCCGGTCAGCGTCCGAGCCAGTACCGGCAGTTGGGGCTTGGCCTGGCGAAGCAGCAGGGCAAACGCGGCCAAGGCCCCGACCCAAACGCCCGCTGCCCACAGATGCAGGAAGTCGGTGATGAAGTGCCAGCTACGACGGGTGCCTTCGTCCATGGCGCCGTGTCCTGCCCAGGCCAGCGTCGCCAAGGCCACGGCCCCGCCCAGCATGACCAGGCCGAGGCTGGCGGTCGGCCAGCGTCGATTGAGCGTCACGGCGACCCCGGCCAGGAACAGCACCGCTATGCGCAGCGTCCAACTCAGGCCGACATCCGTCTCGAACACCATCATTTCAATGTGCGGCCACAACTCGGCCCAGTCCGAGACACCGCTCATGGCCCAGGCCATGCAGGCCATGGCAGCCAGGGAGAGCAACCCGCCAAGCATCGCCGTGGTCCCCAACAGCGGTACGAAAGGCAACTGCGCGCCTGACACCCGCTCTTGGCCTCGCAGGCTATAGAGACCGAACGCAGCCAGGCCGAACAACAACATCAAATCCAGGTACAGCGCAAAACGCAGCGCGATGTTGATCGAGTCGCTCATCAACTCATTTCACCTTGAACGTGACGTTGCCGGTGATCGGGTGGGTGTCGGATGACACCGCGCGCCACTGGACTTGATAGGTGCCGGCAGCGAGGGGGGCGTTCGGGCTAATGACCATGGTTTTCGGATCATCGCTACCGGAAACCTTTGCTGGCATGGGCATCGGCGAATGCGCCGACATGCCGGGCATCTCGGTCATCAGCAGCTTGGCGCCGGAGAATTTGGTCATCAGGTTCTCGGAAAAGTGCAGCTCGATTTTTGCCGGCGCCGCGCCCTCCGCACCTTCGGCAGGAGTGGAGGACAGCAGTTTTGGATGGGCCTGGGCCAGGCCACTGAACAACAGGCCGACGGACAAGGCGACAGCGGTTTTGATGTATGACATGCAAGGACTCCTACAGCTTGGTTTTTAGTTTTAGTGAAACAGATCAGCGGGTCAGAACCACAGGCGCAGGCCCAGGACCAGGCGTGCTTCGCTGCGGTCCTCGCCTTCGTCCCGGGCGTAGTCGGCAGTGTTGCCGTAGACGCGGTTCCAGGTGACGCCGATGTACGGTGCGAACTCACGGCGTATTTCATAACGCAACCGCAGGCCCACTTCGGTGTCCGACAGCCCCGAACCGATGCCGCGGCCCGGATCGTTCTTGCCATAGAAATTGGCTTCGGCGGTGGGCTGCAGAATCAAGCGGTTGGTCAACAAGATGTCGTAATCCCCTTCCAGGCGCGCCGCGCTCTGTCCGTCTTCGCCGATGAAGGCGGTGGCCTCGGCTTCGAAGTTGTACAACGCCAGGCCCTGCAGGCCGAAGGCGGCCCAGGTTTGCGAATCGCCCGGCTTGAAGTCCTGGCGAACCCCGGCCACCACATCCCACCAAGGGCTGATGGCGTGGCCCCACAGGGCCTGGAGTTCGGCCTTTTCAGTCTTGCCATTGAGGCGTTCGCCTTCGGAGCGCAGCCATAAACGGTCGATATCGCCGCCGATCCAGCCCGACGCATCCCAGCTCAGGGCGCTGCCGTCGTCGGCGTCTTGCCACTCCAGTTGGTCCATCAGGAAGAATGAATTGACGGCGCTGTCGTGCACCGCATGCCCGCCGTGATCGTCATAGACGGCGGCGCGGTCGGCGGCGGTCAGCGCGGGAATCGGCGTGCGGCTGATGGTGGGCGCCGATTGCATGGGTTCCATGCCCTGCATCGAGTCCATGCCTTGCATCTGGCTGTGATCCATTCCCGGCATCTGGCTGTGATCCATGCCTTGTATATCGTTGCTTGCCGCCCAGGCCGGGGCGGTGACGCCGAGGGCAAGGCTGGCAATGAGTGCCATGGGGTATTGAAAAACAGTGGTCATGGTCGGCTCCTCATTCCTGCACCCGGACTTCACGGAACATGCCCATTTCCATGTGGTACAGCAGATGGCAGTGATACGCCCAGCGCCCGAGGGCGTCCGCGGTGACTCGGTAACTGCGTCGCGAGCCCGGTGGCACGTCGATGGTGTGTTTGCGCACCATGAACTGACCGTTTTCGTCCTCCAGATCACTCCACATGCCGTGCAGGTGGATGGGGTGGGTCATCATGGTGTCGTTGATCAGTACGATGCGCAGGCGTTCGCCATACTTGAGCAGCAGCGGTGCGGCATCGGAGAACTTCACGCCGTTGAACGACCAGACGAATTTCTCCATGTGCCCGGTCAGATGCAGTTCGATGGTGCGGCCCGGTTCCCGTCCGTCCGGGTCGGCAAAGGTGCTACGCAGGTCCGAATAGGTCAGCACCCTGCGACCGTTATTCCGCAGGCCGATACCGGGGTCGTCCAGCTTGGGCTTGACGCTCATGGCCTGCATGTCCACCAGCGGGTTGTCTTTCTCCGATTCGGGATGGGCCTGCATTCCGCCCATACCTGACATGGCGCCATGGTCCATGCCGGCCATGTCATCCATGCCCTGCATGTCGCCATCGTCCATGCCTTGCATCTGGCCCTGATCCATTCCCGCCATGCCCGCCATCCACCCGTGGTCCATGCCTTTCATGTCGCCCATGCCGCTCATTCCGCCGTGATCCATGCCGCCCATGCCCATGTCTTCCATGGTCACCAGTGGCCGAGGGTCGAGGGGCGGCACTGGTGCCGACAACCCGGCCCTGGTTGCGAGCGTGCCGCGGGCATACCCGGTGCGGTCCATGGATTGGGCGAACAGGGTATAGGCCTCTGCGGTGGGCTCGACGATGACATCGTAGGTTTCAGCCACGGCAATTCGAAATTCATCGACGCTCACCGGCTTGACGTATTGGCCATCGGAGGCCACGACCGTCATTTTCAGGCCAGGGATGCGGACGTCGAAATAGCTCATGGAGGAGCCATTGATGAAGCGCAGGCGGATGCGTTCACCTGGCTTGAACAAGCCGGTCCAATTCATGTCCGGCGCCTGGCCGTTCATGAGATAGGTGTAGGTGGCACCGCTGACATCGGCCAGGTCCGTGGGATTCATCTTCATTTGCGCCCACATCTTGCGATCGGCCACGGTGGCGGCCCAGCCGTTCTTGCTCACATCGTCAATGAAATCGCCGACGGTGCGTTTGTTGTAGTTGTAGTAGTCCGACTGTTTCTTGAGCTTGCGAATGACGTCGCCGGGGTCCTCGTCGGTCCAATCGGTGAGCATCACCACGTAGTCCCGTTCGTACTGGAAAGGCTCGGGTTCCCTGGCGTCGATCACCAACGGGCCGTAGACCCCGGATTGCTCCTGGAAACCGGAATGGCTGTGGTACCAGTAAGTGCCGTTCTGCCGGACCTTGAATTGGTAGACGTACATGCCATCGGGCTCGATGCCCTTGAAGCTCAGCCCCGGAACGCCGTCCATGTTGGCTGGCAGCAAGATACCGTGCCAATGGATGGACGTGGTGTCCTTCAGGCGATTGCGCACCCGCAAGGTCACGGTGTCGCCTTCACGCCAGCGCAGCAGCGGGCCGGGGACGCCGCCATTGATGGTCTGTGCGGTGCGCGGGTTGCCGGTGAAATTGACCGGGCTTTCGCCGATGAACAGGTCGAATTCAGTGCCTGTCAGCACGTTGGGCTGGCCGGGGCCGGCGACCGCCCAGACAGGCGCGCGCCACAGTCCCAGGCCGCCCAGGATACCGGCGGCGGTCAGGCCTTTGACGAAGGTTCGCCGGGAAGTCTTTGTTTGCATGCGATGGAAGTCCGTCAGTCGATTCGCTACGTGCCCAGGGCAAATTCCCTGGGCAGGTTTGAACGAAAAGATGACACAGGCGAGCGGGGCGAGTGATTACATTTCAGTCAGCTTGAAGGGGCGCGCAAGTGGGGTGATCGATGTTGAACCGGCCATTTTGGGGCTGCTTCGCAGCCCAGCGGGAGCAAGCTCCCTCGCCACGGGGGAACGCGTCCGGTGCTTGGGCGGGCGCAGGTCAGAATGATCTTTTGCAACGGTGGGATAACCTGTAGCCTTGCCGGCTTCACGCAGTCCGTGCCTGATTGATACCCACTTTCCCGGCGGTACCCGAGTGGTCCGGAGCCGGGTGTATACTCGACTTTCGCGCAATACGCGCTTGCAGGTCTTGCGAACATGACGCAAATTTCCGAACGTCTTCTGGTTCAAGCCCACCTCGACGCCAAGCAGCCCAAGCCGCTGACTGCCGAACAGGAGGCCTGGTATCGCGCCGCCATCGCCGCTGAGCTCAAGGCTCAGGACGCGGTGCTGGTCGCGCATTTCTATTGCGACCCGATCATCCAGGCCCTGGCCGAAGAGACCGGTGGCTGCGTATCCGACTCCCTGGAGATGGCTCGCTTCGGCAATGCCCATCCGGCCAAGACGGTGGTGGTGGCCGGGGTCAAGTTCATGGGTGAGACCGCCAAGATCCTCAACCCTGAAAAACGCGTGCTGATGCCCACCCTGGAAGCCACTTGCTCCCTGGACCTGGGTTGCCCGGTGGACGAGTTCTCGGCGTTCTGCGACCAGCATCCGGAGCGCACCGTGGTGGTGTACGCCAACACCTCGGCAGCGGTCAAAGCCCGGGCCGACTGGGTGGTGACGTCCAGCTGTGCGCTGGAAATCGTCGAGAGCCTGATGGACAACGGCGAGACGATCATCTGGGGCCCGGACAAGCACTTGGGCACCTACATCCAGCGCCAGACCGGTGCCGACATGCTGCTCTGGGACGGTGCCTGCATCGTCCATGAAGAGTTCAAGTCCAAGCAGTTGGAGGACATGAAGGCCCTGTACCCGGACGCCGCGATCCTGGTGCATCCTGAGTCGCCGACCTCGGTGATCGAGCTGGCGGATGCCGTGGGCTCCACCAGCCAGTTGATCGCTGCGGCCCAGAGCCTGCCGAACAAGACACTGATCGTCGCCACTGACCGCGGCATTTTCTACAAGATGCAGCAGCTGTGCCCGGACAAAGTCTTCATCGAAGCCCCCACCGCCGGCAACGGCGCGGCCTGCCGCAGTTGCGCACACTGCCCATGGATGGCGATGAATACCCTGGAGCGGATGCTCAAGAGTCTTCAGGCGGGCACCAACGAAATCTTTGTCGACCCGGCGCTGGTCCCCCAGGCGATTCGCCCGCTCAAGCGCATGCTGGACTTCACCCAGGCGGCGCGGATGAAGCTGGCGGGAAATGCCTGATTGTCGAGGTCTTGAGACTTGCGGGGCTTTCCGTGGCGAGGGAGCTTGCTCCCGCTGGGCTGCGAAGCAGCCCCTCTTGTCAGCGCCCGATACCTTCAAATAAACCACACAAGCCATCCACGACTGCTGCGCAGTCGAGCGGGAGCAAGCTCCCTCGCCACGGGGCTTGTGGTGCGTTCTTACTTGGTCTTCTTCGGAATCCGCACCAGCTGCGTATCCGAATAGATGTCATGCCAGCTGCGCTTGCGCTTATCGAACAGCGCCCAGATAAAGCCCAGCCCCAGCAGCAGCAACGACGCAATCGACACGACGAATCGCAGCAGCGCCTGCCACAGGCTGATGGCGGTGCCATCGGCGTTCTGTACGCGGACACCCCACACCTGCATGCCGAGGGTCTGGCCATTATGAGTCCAGAACTTGGCGAAGAAGCCGAAGAGCACGAACAGCAGCACACTGGACAGCAGCGGGTCGCCATCCAACGCGCCGGCTTCGGTGAGCGAGCGCATTTTTTCTTCACCGATGATCGCCATCTGGATCATCTTGTAGGCGCCGCTGGTGACAATCAGCAGGGCCGTGCAGAGTAAAAAGTCATAGAACATCGCTGCCAGGCGACGGCCCAGGCCGACGGGGGGAAAGTCGCCTTGGGGAGTGAGCAGGTGTTTGGGCATGACGGCCTCGGATGAAAAAGAAGCCATTTTACGGATTTACGCCCATAAAAAAGCCCCTGATATCAATCAGGGGCTTTTTAGTTCGCGAAAGCCTTAGGCCTCGGCTTGAACCTCGTCAGCCTGCATGCCTTTCTGGCCTTGCACAGCAACGAAAGTGACTTTCTGGCCTTCTTTCAGGCTCTTGAAGCCGTTGCCCTGGATAGCTCGGAAATGCACGAACAGGTCCGGACCGCTTTCAGGAGTGATAAAACCAAAACCCTTCTCGTCGTTGAACCACTTGACGGTACCGCTCTGACGTTGAGACATTTTCTTATTTCCTTTGACGCTAAAATTGATGACAGCCTCTTTCACATGAAAGAGTACTGGGGCTGGGTTGCAGGAAAGTAAGAGACGTCGAACGGGATGTAGCGAACTTCATTAGCTACTGCCCAGGTCACGATTCCAAGCGACCCATGCAAACACAGTGATCAAACTCTACGCCAACTACCAACGAAAAAACAACCCCCACGCAGAAGCCCGTATTTGCTCAGCCTGCCACCATTTACAGGGGTTGTCGGGCGGGGCTTATTCGATAGGCTAGTTCAATAAGTTGTGACCGTTATAAGCATCCAGAAATGTCTAAGATGCACCTTTTTATGGCGGTTGCGTTACACATTAGTGCACGTATAACGCAACTGCGTTACGTATAGAAACAGTCAATCAACCACGGTAGTAGCGTTGTGGAACGAATGGCATTTTGCTTACAAGTAAAGGCACCTTTTTCCCACGCACAACAGCCCAGACAGGCGTATCCAGCGCAACATAGGCGCTGTCCAGATAGCCCATCGCCAACGGACCGCCCAAAGTCGGGCCGAAACCACCGCTGCACACCGTTCCGATAATGTCGCCCGCTTCGTTGACGATCTCGGCGCCTTCGCGCACCGGGGTACGTTCCTGGGGCAGCAGGCCGACGCGCTTGCGGCTCACGCCGCCCTGTTGTTGGGCGAATACGGTTTCAGCCCCGGGGAAACCACCGGCGCGAGCACCGTCGGCACGTCGCACCTTGGAGATGGCCCACAGCAGGCTGGCTTCGATCGGCGTTGTCTCGGTGTTCATGTCGTGGCCATAAAGGCACAGTCCGGCCTCCAGGCGCAGGGAGTCACGAGCACCGAGGCCGATGGCCGCGACTTCCGGCTCGGCCAGCAGGGCGCGGGCGAGTTTTTCCGCATCAGCGGCAGGTACGGAGATTTCAAAGCCATCTTCACCGGTGTAGCCCGAACGGCTGACAAAGCAGTCCACGCCCAACAGCGTGACGCGCTGGAACTGCATGAAGGTCATCTTCGCCACGTCCGGCGCCAGGCGTGCCAGCACGGTGACCGCCGCCGGGCCTTGCAGGGCCAGCAGGGCACGGGTTTCGAACAGCGGCTCGATGCTGCACTGCTCGCCAATGTGGGCACGCAGATGCGCCAGGTCCTGATCCTTGCAAGCCGCGTTGACCACCAGGAACAACTCGTCGTTGCCCAGGTTGGCAACCATCAGGTCGTCGAGGATGCCGCCGTTCGCGTTGGTGAACATGGCGTAGCGCTGCATACCCACCGGCAAATCGATGATGTCCACCGGCACCAACGTTTCCAGGGCCTTGGCAGCTTCAGCACCGATCAACCGGATCTGGCCCATGTGGGATACGTCGAACAGTCCGGCCTGAGCGCGGGTGTGCTGGTGTTCTTTCATCACGCCCAGTGGGTATTGCACCGGCATGTCATAGCCGGCGAACGGCACCATGCGGGCGCCGAGTTCAAGGTGAAGCGCATGCAGCGGGGTTTTCAGCAGTTGTTCGGTGGACATATCAGCTCCTGGAAAATGTTGAAGAAAGCGGGCGCATCAGCATTCGATGATGTTGACCGCCAGACCGCCGCGGGCGGTCTCCTTGTATTTGCTTTTCATGTCGGCGCCGGTCTGGCGCATGGTGCGGATGACTTTGTCGAGAGAGACGAAGTGATGCCCGTCGCCGCGCATGGCCATGCGCACCGCGTTGATGGCTTTCACCGAACCCATGGCGTTGCGCTCGATGCATGGCACCTGTACCAGGCCGCCGATGGGGTCGCAGGTCAGGCCAAGGTTGTGTTCCATGCCGATTTCGGCGGCGTTCTCCACTTGCTGGACGGTACCGCCCAACACTTCGCAGAGGGCGCCGGCCGCCATCGAACAGGCCACGCCGACTTCGCCCTGGCAACCGACTTCGGCACCCGAGATGGAGGCGTTTTCCTTGTACAGGATGCCGATTGCGGCGGCGGTCAGCAGGAACCGCACCACGCCATCCTCGTTGGCACCGGGGATGAAGCGCATGTAGTAATGCAGCACGGCCGGGATGATCCCCGCCGCGCCGTTGGTGGGGGCGGTGACTACGCGTCCGCCATAAGCATTTTCTTCGTTGACCGCCAAGGCGTACAGGTTGACCCAGTCCAGCACCGACAGCGGATCGCGCAGGGCGGCTTCAGGGTTCTTGCACAATTGGCGGTGCAGCGCCGCGGCCCGACGCTTGACCTTCAGCCCGCCCGGCAGGATCCCTTCGTTGCGGCATCCGGCCGCGACGCAATCTTGCATCACCTGCCAGATCTTCAGCAGGCCGGCGCGGGTTTCGGCTTCGGGGCGCCAGGCGCTTTCGTTGGTCAGCATCACTTGGCTGATGGACAGGCCATAAGTGGTGCAGTGGCCCAGCAAATCCTTGGCACTTTTGAACGGGAAGGTCAGGGGCGTGGCATCTTCGACGATCCGGTCGGCGCCGGCCGCGCCTTCGTCCACGACAAAACCGCCACCCACCGAGTAATACTCGCGGCTGCGCACTTGCAGCCCCGCCGCATCGAAGGCGCGGAAAATCATACCGTTGGGGTGGAAGGGCAGCGGTTTGCGGATCATCGCCAGGTGCAGTTTTTCATTGAATTCGATGGGGTGCTGGCCGAGCAGGTTAAGGCGACCGTTGCTGCGAATATCCTGCAGGCGGGCGTTGACTGTCTCGGTGTCCACGGTGTCCGGGTGTTCACCTTCCAGGCCCAGCAGCACGGCCTTGTCGCTGCCGTGGCCTTTGCCGGTGGCGCCGAGCGAGCCGTAGAGCTCAACCTTGACGCTGGTGATGGTTTCGAGCAAATCGTCCCGACGCAGCCCTTCGGCGAAACGAGCAGCGGCACGCATCGGGCCGACCGTATGGGAGCTGGACGGGCCGATGCCGATCTTGAACAGGTCGAACACGCTTAACGACATGGTGTTTCTCCGGTTTCTTTTTATGAGGATCGACGGTTCTGTGAGGTTGAAGCAGATCCAGTGTGGGAGCGGGCTTGCTCGCGAAGGCGGTGTGCCAGTCGATATTTACTTGGCTGACACACCGCCTTCGCGAGCAAGCCCGCTCCCACAAGGGGATATGCGGTGTTGTTGAGAGGGCGTGCAAACCCGCCCCCTCCACAGGTCAAGCGTAGCTTTCGATCGATGGGCAGGCGCAGACCAGGTTGCGGTCGCCGAACACGTTGTCGACCCGGCCCACTGGCGGCCAGTATTTACCTTCGATCAACGACGCCACCGGGTACACCGCCTGTTCGCGGCTGTAGGGGTGGGTCCATTCGCCGACGAGTTCCGCCGCGGTGTGCGGGGCGTTTTTCAGCGGGTTGTCGTCTTTATCGAGGCTGCCGTTTTCCACTGCGCGGATTTCTTTGCGGATGCAGATCATGGCGTCGCAGAAGCGGTCCAGTTCTTCCTTGGATTCGCTTTCGGTCGGCTCGATCATCAACGTGCCGGCCACCGGGAACGACATGGTCGGGGCGTGGAAGCCGAAATCGATCAGGCGCTTGGCCACGTCATCGACGCTGATGCCGCTGCTGTCCTTGAGAGGACGCAGGTCGAGAATGCACTCGTGCGCCACCAGGCCGTTGCTGCCGGAGTAAAGCACTGGGTAATGCTCTTCCAGGCGACGGGCGATGTAGTTGGCGTTGAGGATCGCCAGTTGCGAAGCGCGCTTTAGGCCGGCGCCGCCCATCATGCGGATGTACATCCAAGTGATCGGCAGGATGCTGGCGCTGCCGAATGGCGCCGCGCAGACCGCGCCTTCCTTGCGTTCCATGTTGGCATGGCCAGGCAGGAACGGCGCCAGGTGCGACTTGACGCCAATCGGGCCGACGCCCGGGCCGCCACCGCCGTGAGGAATGCAGAAGGTCTTGTGCAGGTTCAAGTGGGAGACGTCGCCGCCGAACTTGCCCGGTGCGCAGAGGCCGACCATGGCATTCATGTTGGCGCCGTCGATGTACACCTGGCCGCCGTTGTCATGAATGATGCCGCAGATTTCGCGGATGCCTTCTTCGAACACACCGTGGGTGGACGGGTAGGTGATCATCAGCGCCGCGAGGTGCTCGCGGTGCTCGATGGCCTTGGCTCGCAGGTCTTCGATGTCGACGTTGCCGCGAGCATCGCAGGCGGTGACCACCACGCGCATCCCGGCCATGTTGGCGGTAGCCGGGTTGGTGCCGTGGGCCGAGGACGGAATCAGGCAGATGTCGCGGCGGTCTTCGCCACGGCTCTGGTGATAGGCGCGGATTGCCAGCAGGCCGGCATACTCACCTTGGGAACCGGCGTTGGGTTGCAGCGACACCGCGTCATAACCGGTGGCGGCGCAGAGCATGGCCTCCAATTCGTCGGTCAGTTGCTGGTAACCGGCGCTTTGCTCGGCCGGGGCGAACGGGTGCAGGGCGCCGAACTCGGCCCAGGTCACCGGGATCATTTCGCTGGCGGCGTTGAGCTTCATGGTGCAGGAACCCAGCGGGATCATGGTGCGATCCAGGGCCAGGTCCTTGTCGGCGAGCTTGCGCAGGTAGCGCATCAGCTCGGTTTCGGAATGGTAGCGGTTGAACACCGGATGGCTGAGGATCGCCGATTGGCGCACCAGCTCGGCCGGGATACGGCTTTGCACGCTGGCGGCCAGGGCGGCGAAGTCAGGCACGGCCTTGCCCTCGGCAAACAGGTTCCACAAGGCCTCGACGTCAGCCTGGCTGGTGGTTTCATCCAGGGACAAGCCCAGGCGTTCAGTGTCCACCACACGCAGGTTGATGCGCTGGGCACGGGCCTTGTCGTGCAGGGCGGCGGTTTGTGCGCCGGTGTGCAGGGTCAGGGTATCGAAGAAGCTTTCTTGCTCGACACTCAGGCCCAGCGCGCCCAGGCCCTTGGCGAGAATCGCGGTCAGGTGATGGATGCGGTTGGCGATTTGCACCAGGCCCTTGGGGCCGTGATACACGGCGTACATGCTGGCGATATTGGCCAGCAGCACTTGGGCGGTGCAGATGTTGCTCGTGGCTTTTTCGCGACGGATGTGTTGTTCGCGGGTCTGCATCGCCAGGCGCAGGGCCGGCTTGCCGAAACGGTCTACGGAAACACCGACCAGGCGGCCGGGCATGTCGCGCTTGAAGGCGTCCTTGGTGGAGAAGTACGCCGCGTGCGGACCGCCGAAGCCCAGCGGTACGCCGAAGCGTTGGGCGCTGCCAATGGCGACGTCGGCGCCGAACTCACCTGGCGGGGTCAGCAGGGTCAAGGCCAGCAAATCAGCCGCGACCGCCACCAGGGCGTTGGCGGCGTGGAAGCGTTCGGTCAGTTCACGATAGTCGAACAGGTCACCGTTGCTGGCCGGGTATTGCAGCAGCGCGCCGAAAAAGCGGCTGACGTCGCTCAGTTCGCGTTCGTCGCCGACCACCACGTCGATGCCCAGGGGCTCGGCGCGGGTGCGCAATACATCGAGGGTTTGCGGGTGGCTATGTACCGAGGCGAAGAAAGCGTTGCTGCCTTTGTTCTTGCTCAGGCGCTTGCAGAAGGTCATGGCTTCGGCGGCGGCCGTGGCTTCGTCCAGCAGCGAGGCGTTGGCGATCGGCAGGCCGGTGAGGTCGCTGATCAGGGTCTGGAAATTCAGCAGTGCTTCGAGACGGCCTTGGGAAATTTCTGGCTGGTAGGGGGTGTAGGCGGTGTACCAGGCCGGGTTTTCCAGCAGGTTGCGCAGGATCGGCGCCGGGGTATGGCAGTTGTAGTAGCCCTGGCCGATGTAGGTCTTGAACAGTTGGTTCTTGGCGGCGATGGCCTTGATCGAGGCCAGTGCATCGGCTTCGCTCTGGCCGTCGCCCATGTCCAGGACGCTGGTGCCCTTGATGCTTTCCGGGATGACACTGGCGCTCAGGGCTTCCAGGGAGTCGTAGCCCAGGCGTTCGAGCATGGCTTGCTCGTCGCTGGCGCGCGGGCCGATGTGGCGGGCGATGAATTCGTTGGCGGTGCCGAGATTAACGGTCATGGTGCGCTCCTCAGGCTTCGGCGTTGGCTTTGATCAAGCGGTCGTAGGCGTCTTGATCCAACAGCTTAGTCACTGCGTCGGCATCGGTCGGTTTAAAGCGGAAGAACCAGCCTTCGCCCATCGGGTCTTCGTTGACCAGTTCCGGGCTGGCGTCGAGTTTGTCATTCACTTCCAGGACTTCACCGTCCAAAGGCATGTACACACCGCTGGCGGCCTTGACCGACTCTACGGTAGAGGCTTCGGCGCCTTTGGCGTAGGCCTGCAGCTCAGGCAGTTGCACGAAGACCACATCACCCAGTGCATTCTGGGCGAAAGCGGTGATGCCCACGGTTACGCTGCCGTCGGCTTCGGCACGCAGCCATTCGTGATCTTCAGTGAAACGCAACTCGCTCATGGAAACTCCTGGGGCCAGACTCGTCTGGTGGACGCGATGAAAGGCACGGGGCTTGGCCCGGCCGAATGGTTATACCCATAGCAAGAATGCGGCCAATCTTCATAATTGCTTATATATCAATCGGTTGAATGGTTTTGTCGAAGCTTGGATCGACTTCGCTGTAGCGAAATCGCTACAGCTGGGAGGCTGGAAAAAATCGTTGTGGGATCAAAGCCTTGCGCAGCGCTGCTTAGCGATGAGTGTATCGATATCGTTCCGCTGTAGCGCTTTCAGTACAGGTGGAGGTCGTTTTTGATCGGCTTTGGGGCAGACGCAGATCCCTTGTGCGAGCGGGCTTGCTCGCGAAGACGGTGTGCCAGCTAAGTTGATGTCGACTGACACACCGCTTTCGCGAGCAAGCCCGCTCCCACATGGACCGAGTAAAGCTATGGCTTTCCGGAAATCCCGTACTTGCGCAACCGATGGGCGATCGCAGTGTGGGAAGTCTGCAGGCGGGCGGCGAGCTGGCGGGTGGAGGGATAGTTGGCATAAAGCGTTTCGAGCAGGTCTTTCTCGAAGGTCTCCACGGCCTGTTCCAGGCTCTCAACCTCCACATCGCCTTGGCGCGCCACCGAGGTGCCGGCAATGTCGAGGTCGCCGATGTCCACCAGGCTGCTTTCGCAGATGGCCGCTGCGCGGAAGATCACGTTCTGCAATTGCCGCACGTTGCCCGGCCAGCGGTTACCCAACAGCGCCGGATAGGTGCCGGGGGCCAGGCGGCAGACCGGACGCTGGATCTGCGCACAGGCCTGCTGCATGAAATAACGCGCCAGCAACAGGATGTCCTGGCCGCGCTCGCGCAGCGGCGGCACTTCGACGTTGAGCACGTTCAGGCGATAGAACAAGTCTTCGCGAAACGAGCCTTCACTGACCATTTTCTCCAGGTTGCGGTGGGTGGCGCTGAGGATGCGCACGTTGACCTTGATTTCCCGGTCACCGCCCACTCGGCGAAAGCTGCCATCGTTCAGGAAACGCAGCAGCTTGGCTTGCAGATACGGCGACATCTCGCCGATCTCATCGAGAAACACCGTGCCCTGGTTCGCCAGTTCCATCAGCCCTGGCTTGCCGCCCCGTTGCGCGCCAGTGAAGGCGCCGGGGGCGTAGCCGAACAGTTCACTTTCGGCCAGGTTTTCCGGCAGCGCGGCGCAGTTCAGGGCGAGGAACGGTGCGCCATGACGGGCGCTGATGGCGTGGCAGGCACGGGCCACCAGCTCCTTGCCGGTGCCGGTTTCGCCCTGGATCAGCAGCGGTGCATCCAGCGCTGCGACCCGTTGGGCCCGAGCCTTGAGTGTACGAATCGCCGGGGATTCGCCCAGCAATGCATCAAAGCCTTCGGCGTGATCGTGGTGCAGGGCCGACAAACGTTCGCCGATGCGGTTGGGCTGGTAGAGCGTCAGCAGGGCGCCAGCGTCGGTGATGGGCGTGGCGTCCAGCAGCAAGGTCTGGCCGTTGAGGGTGATTTCCCGCAGCGGCAGGCGAAAACCATTTTCCAGCAGCGCACCCAACAGGGCTTCGTCACCGAACAGCTCGGCGACGCTTTGCCCGGCGGGTTCCCGACCGTACAAGGCGATCAGCGCCGGGTTGGCCAGCAACACCTTGCCGGCGCTGTCCAGGGCCAGCACCGGGTCGGTCATGGCCGCCAGCAACGCGTCGAGCTGCAAATGCCGGCGCTGGCCCGGCAGGATGTCCACCACCGTCACCGCCTGCACGCCACGCACGCTGAACAGCGCCTCGCGCAACTCATCCAGTACTTGCGGGCTGAGGGTCGGCGCGTCGATATAGACGTTGGGTGGCACCATTTCCACCGCATCCAGGTTGAGATTGCGCCCACCGAGCAAGGCCAGGACTTCCTGGGTAATGCCGACGCGGTCGATGAAGCTGACGTGGATACGCATGGGGCGGTTTTGGCTTCTGGAGTGCGAAGGGTGGCAAGTATGCCTTGGGCCGGGGTGTTGGTGAAACTGGTGCAGCTCTCGAGAAATATGCCGAACTTCTCTGTGGGAGCGGGCTTGCTCGCGAAAGCGTAGTGTCAGCAAAGCAGATATCGACTGATACACCGCTTTCGCGAGCAAGCCCGCTCCCACAAGGGGGCGCGGTGCAGTCGATATTGCCTACAACCCCACGTCCCATTCAGGCGTCTCGGGAAACTTGAGCACCAGGAAATCCAGCATGCTGCGCAGCGCCGACGGCATGTGCCTGCGGGATGCATACACCGCGTACATGCTCATCTGGCGGGGCTCGGCATGGGCCAGCAGGCGGATCAGTTCACCGTTCTTGATGTGGGCGCCGGCCTGGTAGCTGGGCAGCATCGCCACCCCGGCGCCGGCCATGGTGGCGCACAGCAGCGTGCTGGCTTCGTTGGCGCTGATATTGCCCTGCACCGGCACCGAAACCTGTTCGCCGTCCTGTTCGAAATGCCACAGGCTCTTGCCGAAGTAGGAATGGGTCAGGCAGTTGTGCTGGCTCAAGTCCTCGACCCGTTGTGGTGTCGAGTGTCCACGCAGGTAACCGGGCGACGCGCAGATCACCGAGCGGCAGACCGTGAGACGGCGGGCAATAAGGTTCGGGTCCAGGTCGTTGCTCATGCGGATCGCCAGGTCGATGCGCTCGTCCACCAGGTTCACCGTGCGGTCGAGCATCTGCAGGTCGACGCTCACGCCTGGGTAGCGCGTGACGTATTCAGCCATGGCGGTTGCCAGTTGAGCCTGGCCGAACGAGGTGCTGGCGCTGATACGCAGCATGCCCCGGGGGGCGTCGTCCGGTGTGCCGACAGCCGCTTGCATGTCACCGGACAGCTCCAGCATCTGTCGGCAGCGCGGCAGGATTTCCGTGCCGGCGGCCGTCAGGCTCAGCTTGCGGGTGGTGCGGTGCATCAGGCGGGCGCCGACCCAGTCTTCCAGCTCCGCCAGGTACCGCGATACCACCGGCCGGGAGAGTTCCAGGTGTTCGGCTGCTGCCGACTGGCTGCCCAGATCCACCACTGTGACGAACACCTGCATTGCTTGTAGACGATCCATGATTTGCCCGGTTTCAGAAACAAACTATGTCCAAGCATCGCATTTTTTGAAACGAGCCGCGCCACTAAGCTCCCTTTCATTCCCTTCGGGCTTTTGGACAACGGAGCACACCATGACCGGTTTCATTTCACTCAAGCGACTGCTGCTGGCAACCGCAACCCTGGCGTTCGCGGCGCATAGCTGGGCGGCCGACCTGACACTGGATGTCTACAACCCAGGCGCAGCGGCGGTTTTTCCGGTGACCTCGGTCCTGGTCAGCGGTGAAAAAGAAGCGATTCTGGTGGACGCCCAGTTCGGCAAGACCCAAGCCGCGCAAGTCGTGGAAAAAATCCGCGCCAGCGGCAAGCGCTTGACCACGATCTACATCAGCCATGGCGATCCAGACTACTATTTTGGCTTGGAAACCCTGACCGCCGCGTTCCCTGAGGCCAAGGTGCTGGCGTCCGCGCCGACGGTCGAGCACATCAAGCAAACCATGGACGGCAAGCTGAAATATTGGGGACCGATCCTGAAGGCCGATGCACCGGCCAAGGCCATCCTGCCCCAGGTACTCAAGGGCGACAGCCTGACCCTGGAGGGCCAGCGTTTGCAGATCATCGGCCTCGACGGCCCGCAGCCGGACCGCAGCTTCGTGTGGATTCCATCGATCAAGTCGGTCGTTGGCGGTGTGGTGGTGGCGCAGAACATTCATGTCTGGATGGCTGACACCCAGACGCCGCAATCCCACAAGGACTGGCTGGCGACGCTGGCAGGCATCGAGAAACTGCAACCGGTCACGGTGATTCCGGGTCATTACCTGGGCGAAAGCGACCGCTCATTGGCCCCGGTCAGATTTACCGCCAATTACATCAAGGCCTTCGATGAGGAGACCGCCCGCGCCAAGGACTCCGCTGCGCTGATCGCCGCCATGAAAAAACGCTACCCGAACCTGGGCGAAGACAGTTCGCTGGAGCTCAGTGCCAAGGTGGCTAAAGGCGAGATGAAGTGGTGACTCATTGATTTCATGTGGCGAGGGAGCTTGCTCCCGCAGGGCTGCGAAGCGGCCCAATTTCAGCAAATGGAGCGTACCTGACACACCGCGTGAACCGTTTAGCGACTGCTTCGCAGCCGAGCGGGAGCAAGCTCCCTCGCCACAACGATGTACCACCGCAAAAGATTTGTCGTGCCCGTTTCGAGCACACCTTCAATGGCATCCATAGGTCATCACTGGAGTAAATCATGAGCAAAATCGCAATCATCGGCGCCACCGGTCGTGCCGGCAGCCAACTGTTGGAAGAAGCCCTGCGTCGGGGCCACAGCGTGACGGCCATTGCCCGTAACACTACGAAAATCGGCGAAAGGACAGGGGTTGTCAGCAAGCAAGTGGATATATTGGACAGCGAGGCCCTGACCGCTGCGGTCGCCGGCCACGACGTGGTCATCAGCGCGGCTCACTTCGCCACCGTGCCGGCCGACAAACTCGTCGCCCCGGTGAAAGCCGCCGGGGTCAAGCGCTTGCTGGTGGTTGGTGGGGCCGGTTCGTTGCTGCTACCGGATAACAGCCGAGTGATCGACAGTGATGGTTTCCCGGAGGAATACCTGGCCGAAGCCACGGCCGGTGCGTTGTTCCTGGACGTGCTGCGCAAGGAGCAGGACCTGGACTGGACCTTCCTCTCGCCTTCGGCGGAGTTCGTCGAAACCGAGCGCACCGGCCAGTTCCGTGTCGGCAAGGATCACCTGCTGTTCGATGACGCGGGACGCAGCTGGATCAGCTTTGCCGACTACGCCATTGCGCTGATCGATGAAGTGGAAACACCGCAGTTTTCGCGCGCGCGCTACACCGTCGGCTACTGATCCACCACGTCGCGAGTCCGTGTGGGAGCGGGCTTGCTCGCGAAGGGGCCGTCTTATCCTGCATCGATGCAAGCTGACCCGGCGCTTTCGCGAGCACGCTCGCTCCCACATTCTTCCCGATTCAGCCGTGAACCCTCACCCAGACGCTGACCAGCACGGTCGCCGCCATCAGCCACGCCACCGCCGCTACGGCCAGTGACGTCTCCAGGCGCATGCGATCGACCATCACATAGAGTGTCGCCAGGTACACGAAATAAGGAATGATCGACCACATACCGAACACGATGGTGGTCTTCAGTTCGTCGACCGAACGGCCCTTGCCGACGATGTAGTGGGCGATCAGGGCAAAGGTCGGGAACAGCGGCACCAGCCCTGCGATGTAATAATTCCTGGTCTTGGCCAGCATCGCCAGGATGACCACCACGGCTGCACCCAGCGCTGCTTTGAAAATCAGATCCACAAATCCACCGTCCGGTTAATGGCTCAGGCCATATTTTTTGACTTTGTCGAACAGCGTGGTCTTGGCCATGCCCAGTTCCTGGCTGGCCTGGGTCAGGTTGCCGCCGCTGCGTTGCAACGCGTCCACCAGCAGGTTGCGTTCGAACGCTTCCACGGCTTCGGCGAAGGCCAGGCTCTGGTTGCCGCTGCTGGCGCCGGCTCTTTTGAAGGCGGGGAGGCCGAGGGCATAACGTTCGGCGACGTTGCGCAGTTCGCGCACGTTGCCTGGCCAGTCGTGGCTCATCAGGTTCGACAGGGTCTGGTTGTCCAGCTGTGGCACCGTGCGGTCGAAGCGCAGGGACGACTGCTGGAGGAAGTGCTCGAACAATTGCAGGATGTCCTCGCGGCGCTCGCGCAGGGGCGGCAGTTCCAGGGTCACCACGTTGAGGCGGTAATACAAGTCGCTGCGAAACTGCCCGGCGCGGCTCATTTCGTCCAGGTCGGATTTGGTCGCGGCAATCACCCGGCAATCGACGGCCACGCTCTGGTTCGAGCCCAGGCGTTCAAGGGTGCGTTCCTGCAACACCCGCAGCAACTTGATCTGCAAGGGCAGGGGCATGCTTTCCACTTCATCGAGAAACAGCGTGCCGCCATCGGCGTGCTCGATCTTGCCGATCCGGCGTTTGCCGGCACCGGTGAAGGCGTTGGCCTCGTGGCCGAAAATCTCGCTTTCGAAGAGGTTTTCCGGCAGGCCGCCGCAGTTCAGCGCGACGAATTGCTTATCGTGGCGTCGACTGAAGTCGTGCAGGCAACGGGCAACCAGTTCCTTGCCGGTGCCGGTCTCGCCTTCGATCAGCACGTTGGCCGAGGTGTCGGCGACGTTGGCAATCAGCGCTCGCAGGTGTTGCATGGCTGGCGAGCGCCCGATGATCCGGCCTTCCAGGGAGTCGCGTTCGGCCAATTGCCGGCGCAGCGATGAAACCTCGCGGGCCAGGCTGCGCTGTTCCAGGGCGCGACGGGCGACGTCCACCAGGCGCTCCGGGGAGAAGGGTTTCTCCATGAAGTCATAAGCGCCTTTTTGCATGGCGCCGACGGCCATGGAGATGTCGCCGTGGCCGGTGATCAGCACCACCGGCAGGCTGCGATCCCGGGCCTTGAGGCGTGTCAGCAGCTCCAGGCCATCGATGCCCGGCAGGCGGATGTCGCTGATGACGATGCCGGCGAAGTTATCGTCGACTCGCTCCAGGGCCTCTTCGGCGCTGCCCACGCCGATGCAAGGAATGTCTTCCAGGCTCAGGGCTTGCTGGCAGCCCAGCAGGACATGGGGATCATCTTCGACGATCAATACGCTCAGGTCGTTGTTCATAGCGGCTCGGCAGGAGAAAGGCTTACCAACGGTAAACTGAGGACAAAAATGGTGCCACGCTCAACCGGATACTCGACACCCAGGTGTCCGCCGGCGGCTGCGGCCAGGCTCGCCGAAAGCGTCAGGCCGAGGCCCAGCCCCTGTTCGCCGGGCTTGGTGGTGAAGAACGGTTCGAACAGGTGCTTGCGTGCCTGCGGATCGATGCCGTGGCCGTTGTCGCGCACCCGCAGGCGATATTTGCCGTCGCTGATTTCGCCTTCGAGCCACAGCCGCGGCTCGGGTTGGGCCTGCATGGCGTCCAGGGCATTGCCGATCAGGTTCACCAGGATCTGCTCCAGGCGCGTCTGGTCGATTTGCAGCTGGACGTCGTCGAAACCGTTGTGGATTTCGATATCCAGGTGTTCAAGGCGCCCGCCCAGCAGTTGCAGGGCGGCCGCGACGGCCTTGCCCAGGCTCGCCCGGCCCTGGTCGTCGCCTCGGCGGGCAAACGCGCGCAGGCTGGCGGTGATGCGGCCCATGCGGTCGATCAGTTCGTTGATGGTCTTGAGGTTGGTACTGGCGACGTCTAACTGACCGCGCTCCAGAAAGCGCACGGTATTGCCGGACAAGGTGCGCAACGCCGCCAGCGGCTGGTTGAGTTCGTGGGCGATGCTGGTGGACATCTGACCGATGGCCGCCAGCTTGCCGGCCTGGACCAGTTCGTCCTGGGCCCTGCGTAATGTCTCTTCAGCCTGGCGTCGCTCGCGGATCTGGCCCTTGAGTCGTTCGTTGCTGGCACGCAGGTCGGTGGTGCGTTCGGTAATCCGACGCTCGAGCTGGTTGTTGGCTTCCTGCAAGGCTTCCCGGGCCGCGAGGCGGGTGGCGATGACCTTGCGTCGCTCATTCCAGGCGATCAACAGGAACGCCACCAGGGCGAAGGCGACGGCCACCAGGATGCCTTGGTTGATCGCCTGGCGCCGCAGGTCTTCAAGCGGGGTCAGCAAGGTGAAATTCCACGGTGTGTCGCTTAGCGGCCGGGTCTGCGACAGGTAACTGATGGCCTGCTCGTCGGACACCAGTTCGGTATTGGCCGGGAAGGTCAGCTTCTCCATGCCTTCGGCGAGTTTTTCCCGGGCCAGGGGCACCAGTTCGTTCAGCGGGAACCAGTAATATTGCAGGCTGCGGGCCAGGCGTTCCTTGGTGTCGTCGCTCAGCGGGCGCACCGACTTGAGCCGTCGCGCCGGGTCGCTGGAGAGAATGATGATGCCGTTCTCATCACTGACGAAAGCCTCCAGGCGCGCCCGCTGCCAACGTTCCTCCATGGCTTCGAGGCGTACCTTGACCACGGCGACGCCGATAATCTTGCCCTGTTGTTCCAGGCCATGGGCCAGGTAATAGCCCGGTTCGCCGTTGGTGCTGCCGATCCCATAGAAGCGCCCCGGCTGACCGCGCACGGCGTTCTGGAAATAGGCGCGGAAGGACAGGTCTTCCCCCAGATAGCTATCGACGTCGCGCCAGTTGCTGGTGGCCAAGACCCGGCCGGTGGTGTCCATGACATAAATGGCCCGGCTGCGGCTGCGCCGGTTCAGGCCTTCGAGGTATTCGTTGACGGTCTTGCGGTGTTCGGGTGTCGGGTCGTCGAGCAGTACGGAGACGCTCGACTCCAACTCCAGCAGGCTGGGCAAGTAGGTGTACTTGCTGATCTCGCTTTCGACCGCGCGGGCATGCAGCTCCAGCTGGCGCTCGCCGTTCTCGGCAAGGCCGCGCACGCCGTAGTGCTCGCTGATCCAAAAGCCGAGGTAGCCCAGGCCGATCATCAACGCGATGACCAACGGCGGCAGGAACAGATGGCGAATCAGACGGGGCTTCACGGCAAGTGATGGCGGCGCGGCGCGATAAAGGGTGGGGTCGCATTTCATCACAGAAGCCTTGGGTCAACCAGTGTGGCGGCGGTCGTCCTTCGAACGCGGTCCTGTGGCGAGGGAGCTTGCTCCCGCTCGGCTGCGAAGCAGTCGCAATAGGGTTGATGCGGTGTGCCAGATACACCGCATTCGCCGGTTTTGGGGTCGCTGCGCGACCCAGCGGGAGCAAGCTCCCTCGCCACAGGAGCCGGTCCAAAGGAAGTGGCGCTTAGTGCTGCAGGATTTTCTCGAGGAAATGCTGCGCTCGTTCGGAGCGGGCGCTGATGTCGCCGAAGAACTCTTCCTTCTTGCAGTCTTCGATGATCTGCCCCTGGTCCATGAAGATCACCCGGTTCGCCACTTTGCGGGCGAAGCCCATTTCGTGGGTCACGCACATCATGGTCATGCCTTCGTGGGCCAGTTGCACCATGACGTCGAGCACTTCGTTGACCATTTCCGGGTCAAGGGCCGAAGTCGGTTCGTCGAACAGCATCACCACCGGGTCCATCGCCAGGGCGCGGGCAATCGCCACACGCTGCTGCTGGCCGCCGGAGAGCTGGCCCGGATGCTTGTGGGCGTGGGCCGACAGACCGACTCGCTCAAGCAATTGCAGGCCTTTCTGGGTGGCTTCTTCCTTGCTGCGGCCCAGCACCTTGATCTGCGCGATGGTCAGGTTTTCGGTGATGGTCAGGTGCGGGAACAGCTCGAAATGCTGGAATACCATGCCCACTCGGGAGCGCAGTTTCGGCAGGTTGGTCTTCGGGTCGGCGATGGAGGTGCCGTCGACCACGATGTCGCCTTTCTGGAACGGTTCCAGCGCGTTCACGCACTTGATCAGCGTGGACTTGCCCGAACCCGAAGGGCCGCACACCACCACGACTTCACCCTTGCTGACCTCGGTGCTGCAATTGGTCAGTACCTGGAAGTCCCCATACCACTTGTTGATATTCTTGATAGAGATCATACGGCGAACCTTTTTTGCAGACGCTTGACCAGCAGCGAGGCGGCAAAGCTGATTGTGAAGTACACGAGACCTGCGATGATCAGGAACTCATTGGAGCGGCCGATGATGTCGCCATTGGCCCGCGAAGCATTGAGGAAGTCCACCAGGCCGACGGTGTAGACCAGCGAGGTGTCCTGAAACAGGATGATGCTTTGTTGCAGCAACAGCGGGGTCATCTTGCGAAACGCCTGGGGCAGGATGATCAGGCGCATGGTCTGGCCATAATTCATGCCCAGTGCCTGGGCGGCGCCCATCTGGCCCTTGGCAATCGACTGCACGCCGGCCCGCACGATTTCGCAGAAGTACGCGGCTTCGAACATCATGAACGCCACGACGCAGGAGCCGAACGCACCGATAGGCGTGTCTTCGCCGGTGATCCAGCGCAACACGAACGGCACCGCCAGGTAGAACCAGGTGATGACCAGCAGCAGCGGAATCGAACGGAAATAATTGACGTAGGCGCCAGCAATATTGGAAATCAGCTTGTTATGGGACAGGCGCATCAGCGCCAGGATGGTCCCCAGGACGATCCCGCCGACCACGCCCATGGCCATCAGCTTGAGGGTCATCACCATGCCGTTCCACAAGCCGGGAATGGCGGGGATGATGCCAGTGAAGTCGAATTCCATTATTTACCCCCCACGGAAATCAGGCCGGGCACCGCGACTTTCTTCTCGACCATGCGCATCAGCAGCATCAGGCTCATGTTCAGGGTGAAATAGATCAGCGTCGCCAGAGTGAAGGCTTCGAACAGGTTGGCGGAGAACTCGGCGGTCTGCTTGGTCTGCGCGAGCAGTTCCATCAGGCCGATCAGCGAGGCCACGGAAGAGTTCTTGAAGACGTTGAGGAATTCCGAGGTAAGCGGCGGAATGATGATCCGGTAGGCCTGGGGCAGCAGCACATTCCAGTAGATCTGCGGCAGCTTGAAGCCCATGGCGCGGGCGGCCGATTCCTGGCCGCGTGGCAACGCCTGGATACCGGTGCGAACCTGTTCGCAGACCCGCGCGGCGGTGAACAGGCCCAGGCACACGACTACGCTCAGGTAGGCCGAAGTGGTCGGGTTCAGGTCCTGCTTGTACCATTCCTGCATATCGGCGGGCAGCAGGTCGGGCACCAGGAAGTACCAGATGAACAACTGCACCAACAGCGGCACGTTACGGAAAAGCTCCACGTAGCAGGTGGCGATACCCGACACCAGCCGGTTCGGCACGGTGCGCATTACACCGAGGATCGAGCCCAGCAGCAGGGCAACGATCCAGGCCACGACGGCGATGGCGATGGTCCAGCCCAGGCCGGCGATGTACCAGTCGAGATAAGTCTCGCTGCCCACGCCGGTAGACTTGAAGAACACGCCCCAGTCCCAGTTGTAATTCATTAGGGTCTCCCCTCAGATCGTTCGATGTACAAATGCCCGCCTGGGGAAGCTCCGTTCCCATCCTGATCGTGTTGATCAGGCACACGCTATCGGCTCGACAGCCACCGGTTCGAGTGTTTCCAGAAGTGCCAGCAGGGAGTGACCATCCCTTGGAAGGGGCAAGCCCTTCCAAGGGTAAGGTTAGTCAGTAATCAGGATTTCTTGTCGTCAGCCGCTTTGTCGGTCGGCGTGGCGATCAGGGCCTTGAGCTCGTCGCTCATCGGGAAGTTCAGGTTCAGGCCTTTTGGCGGGATAGGTTGCATGAACCATTTTTCGTAGATCGTGTTGATCTCGCCCGATTTGTAGGTTGCCACGATGGCGTCGTCGACAGCCTTTTTGAACGGCTCATCGCCCTTGCGCATCATGCAGCCGTAGATTTCATAGGACTGTGGCGTACCGGTCACGGCCCAGTCATCGGCCTTCTTGGCCTTGGCTGCCTCACCTGCCAGCAGGGCGTCGTCCATCATGAACGCGACGGCACGGCCCGATTCCAGCATCTGGAAGGACTCGCCGTGGTCCTTGGCGGAGATGACGTTCATGCCCATTTGTTTGTCGGCGTTCATTGCCTTGAGGATGCGCTCGGACGTGGTACCGGCGGTGGTTACGACGTTCTTGCCCTTGAGGTCGTCGAAATCCTTGTACTTGGAGTCTTTCTTGGACAGCAGCTTGGTGCCGATCTCGAAGATGCCAACGGAGAAGTCAACCTGCTGCTGACGCTCGACGTTGTTGGTGGTCGAGCCGCATTCCAGGTCCACGGTGCCGTTCTGGACCAGCGGGATTCGGGTCTGCGAGGTGACCAGGTTGTATTTGACCTGCAGGTCGGGCATAGCCAGGTCTTTCTTGATCGCTTCGACGACTTTCATCTGGATGTCGTGGGAATAGCCAACCGGTTTGCCCGAGGCGTCCGCGATGTAGGAAAACGGAATGGAAGCGTCGCGATGACCCAACGTGATAAAGCCGGACTCTTTGATCTTTTTCAACGTGCCGGTCAGTTCGGCTGCGAAAACCGGGGTGCTGATCAGAGCGGCAGCAATGGCTGCGCCCAGGAGATGGGGAACGATACGCATCGATGTTTCCTCGACATTGTTTTTTTTATTCGACCGATTTGTCGGCCCTGAGTGCTTCGAAGTGCCTGCAGCTCCTGTTGTGTTGGCATGCAGGTATTCGTCTCCAGGAGTGTAGAGCATGAGTCGTGCCAGGCCAGGCGCTTAAGGCTAAATCTTTGTTTAATAACGACAATAATGTTCTGTGTCAGGTTTAGTGGCTCGCTGGTTATCCGGTTGACCGAATTGACCAATGGGTCGCGTTCGGAAAACCGAATGAATTGAGTCCGTCCCCAATCCTGTGGGAGCGGGCTTGCTCGCGAAAGCGGTAGATCAGTCGACATCGATGTTGGATGAACTGCCCTCTTCGCGAGCAAGCCCGCTCCCACAGGAATATTCAGCGGGGCCAAAAATGCAAAAAGCCCCTGAATCGCCAGATTCAGGGGCTTTGGTTTGGCACGCTAGCGGATCACGCCGCTTCGATCTTGCGCCGGTTGTGCTCGACCTTGTCCAGGTATTGCTGCAGCTTTTCCTGCTCGGCCGGGGTGGTGAACAAGCCCAGCTTGCTGCGGCGCCACAGGATGTCTCGGGCGTCGAGGGCCCATTCATCGCTGCACAGGTAATCGACTTCCCGGGTGTAGAGGCCAGCGCCGATGTGCTCGCCCATGTCGCCGAGGGTGTGGACGCCTTCGAGCATGCGCCAGGTACGGCTGCCGTAGGTGGTGGACCAGCGACGGGCGATGTCCTTCGGCAACCAGTCGTACTTGTCGCGAATCGCCGAGCACAAAGCCTGCGGGGTGGTCATGTTCTCACCGCCAGGAAGCGTGGCTACGGCGGTCCAGCTTGGGCGCATCTGGGTGAAATAAGGTGCCAGTTGCGCCATGGCCGATTCGGCCAGTTTGCGGTAGGTGGTCAGCTTGCCGCCGAACACCGACAGCAATGGCGCTTCTTCGCCACCGCCCGAGAGCGCAAGGGTGTAGTCCCGGGTCACGGCCGACGGGTTGTCGGACTCGTCATTGCACAGTGGGCGCACACCGGAATAGCTGTGCAGGATGTCGTCGCGGCTGACCTGCTTCTTGAAGTGCGCATTGACAACCTTCAGCAGATAATCGGTTTCGCCGTCGGTAATCGCCACGTTGGCCGGGTCGCCAGTGTATTCGCGATCGGTCGTGCCGATCAGGGTGAACTGGTTCAGGTACGGAATGGTGAACACGATGCGCTGGTCTTCGTTCTGAAGAATGTGCGCATGCTCGCCTTCGTAGAGTTTCGGCACGATCAGGTGACTGCCCTGGATCAGGCGGATGCCATAGGGCGATTCCATCTTCAGGTCGTCGCGAATGAACTTGGCGACCCACGGGCCGGCGGCGTTCACCAACGCCTTGGCGCGAATCGAAAACAGGCTGCCGTCGGCACGTTCCATATGCAAATGCCACAGGCCCTTGCTGCGCCGAGCATTGACGCAGCGTGTACGGGTGTGGATATGCGCGCCTTTTTCCCGGGCGGCCATGGCGTTGAGCACCACCAAGCGTGCGTCATCGACCCAGCAGTCGGAGTATTCGAAACCGCGGGTGATCTCGCTTTTCAGTACGCTGTCGGCACCGAACTTCAAACTTCTCGAGCCGGCGAGTTGCTCGCGTTTGCCGAGGTGATCGTAAAGGAACAGGCCTGCTCGAATCATCCAGGCGGGACGCAAATGTGGACGGTGGGGCAGGACAAAGCGCATCTGCTTGACGATATGGGGAGCCTTGGTCAGCAGCACTTCCCGTTCGGCCAGCGCTTCACGCACCAGGCGAAACTCATAATGTTCAAGGTAGCGCAGGCCACCGTGGATCAACTTGCTGCTGGCCGAGGAGGTATGGCTGGCCAGGTCGTCTTTTTCGCAAAGGAACACCGAAAGACCGCGACCGGCAGCGTCCGCGGCAATCCCCACGCCATTGATTCCACCACCAATGACGGCGATATCGTAAATCTCGGCGAGAGGGGGCGTAGGCAAGGTAGAAGTGGGCATCGGCTGGCCTCGGGCTCTTTTCGTAATATTTGAATTCGAACATAAATGTTCATTTGCGAAAATACTAGCCCATAAACACAGCAACAGCCAGCCGACTTCGATTGAAAATACTGATCAAAGGAAGCTGAAAGGAAAATTTACGAACATGAAGATGCTGAATGGAAGGTGGTGAGGGGTGATCCTCTCACCGGTACAGAGGGAGGGGGTTAAACCACTTCCAGCCGAATCTTGTGCTGGCTGAGCAATTGCGCCAGGGCCGGCACCGGTTGCTGGTCGGTCACCAGGCAATCGATCAGGCTGATGGGGCCCAGGCGGACCATGGCATTGCGTCCGAACTTGCTGGAGTCGGCCGCCAGCAGTACTTGCCGGGCGTTGGCGATGATGGCCTGGGAAACCCGAACCTCCTGATAGTCAAAATCCAGCAGGCTGCCGTCTTCATCGATCCCGCTGATGCCCACCAAGGCGAAGTCGACCTTGAATTGGTTGATGAAGTCGACGCTGGCCTGGCCGACTACACCACCGTCGCGACGTACATTGCCGCCGGCGATCAGGACTTCGAAGTCGTCCTTGGCGCTGAGGATCGAAGCCACGTGCAGGTTGTTGGTGATGACCTTGAGATGGTTGTGATTGAGCAACGCCCGGGCGATGGATTCGGTGGTGGTGCCGATGTTGATGAACAGCGAGGCGTGGTCGGGGATCTGCGCGGCAATGGCTTCGGCGATGCGTTGTTTCTCATCACGCATCTGATCGGCGCGCATGGCGTAGGCGGTGTTTTCCACGCTTGAATCGTAGGCTGCGCCGCCATGGTAGCGGCGCAGCAGGTTCGCTTCCGCCAATTGATTGATATCACGGCGGATGGTTTGCGGGGTGACGATGAACAACTGCGCCATTTCATCGATGCTGACATAGCCGCGTTCGCGGACCAGTTCGAGAATTTGCTGCTGGCGGGGAGGCAGATTCATGGGGCTTCCTTTGGGCTGCCGTACAAAATTTGCCCATGATGCCGCAGGAATCCACTCCCGACCAGTTTCAGAACCCTATCGTGGCTTATTCAGCGTCTTCGTGAGGCTCCCAGTCACGGGTGCGGCTGACTGCTTTCTGCCAGCCGGCATAGAGTTTTTCCTTCGCTTGCTCGTCCAGTTGCGGTTCGAATTCGCGCTCGATCACCGCTTTGCCGCGCAATTCTTCCAGGCTGCCCCAGAAGCCGCACGCCAGGCCGGCCAGGTAGGCGGCGCCCAGGGCAGTGGTCTCGCGCATTTTCGGGCGTTCGACCTGGGTGCCCAAAATATCCGCCTGGAACTGCATCAGGAAGTTGTTCGCCACCGCACCGCCGTCGACGCGCAGGGCCTTGAGGCGTTCGCCCGAATCCTGCTGCATGGCGTCAAGTACGTCGCGGGTCTGGTAGGCAATCGATTCCAGCGCTGCGCGAATGATGTGATCGACCCGCACGCCACGAGTCAGGCCGAACAGCGCGCCGCGGGCATAGGGGTCCCAGTACGGCGCGCCAAGACCGGTGAAGGCCGGTACGAGGTACACGCCGTTGCTGTCCTTGACCTTATTGGCGAAGTATTCGGTGTCCAGCGCGTCATTGATGATTTTCAGCTCGTCGCGCAGCCATTGGACGGTAGAGCCACCATTGAATACCGCGCCTTCCAGGGCATAGGCCACTTCGCCGCGCGGGCCACAGGCGATGGTGGTGAGCATGCCATGGTTGGATTTCACGGCCTTGCTACCGGTGTTCATCAGCAGGAAGCAGCCGGTGCCGTAGGTGTTTTTCGCCTGGCCCGGCTCCACGCACATTTGGCCGAAGAGGGCGGCCTGTTGGTCGCCGGCGATGCCGCCGATGGCGATACCGCTTTTGGTCCGGCCGTAGATTTCCGAAGAAGACTTCACTTCCGGAAGCATTTCGCGAGGGATGTCGAGGATGTCGAGCATCTTCGCATCCCACTCCAGCGAGTGAATATTGAACAGCATGGTGCGCGAGGCATTGGTGTAATCAGTGACATGGACCTTGCCACCGGTAAATTTCCAGATCAGCCAGCTGTCGACGGTGCCGAACAGCAACTCACCGTTGCGCGCGCGCTCGCGGCTGCCTTCGACGTTGTCCAGGATCCACTTGAGCTTGGTCCCGGAGAAGTACGGATCGGTGACCAGGCCGGTGGTTTCGCTGATGTACTGCTCGTGACCGTCGCGCTTGAGCTGCTGGCAGATCTCGGTGCTGCGGCGGCATTGCCAGACGATAGCGTTGTAGATCGGGCGGCCGGTGGTCTTGTCCCACACCACAGTGGTTTCCCGCTGGTTGGTGATGCCGATGGCGGCGACCTGGTCATGATGCAGGCCGGCCTGGGCCAGGGCTTCGACCATGACCGCGCTTTGGGTGGCGAAGATTTCCATTGGATCGTGTTCGACCCAACCGGGCTGCGGGTAATGCTGGACGAATTCGCGTTGGGCGGTGCAGACCACGTTGGCGTCACGGTCGAAAATGATCGCGCGCGAGCTGGTCGTACCCTGGTCGAGGGCAATGATGTAGTTCTTGTTCTCAATATCGGTCATGTCGATTGCCTTGGGACGAAAATAAGGGGAGAGGCCACGGCGCACGCTTGAATGGCACAAGCCTGCGCCGACTGTTTCAGGACGTTCTGGGCTTCCCGTCAATGGAAGGTGTTGCATCCTTTGTAGCAGTTATGGCGCTGGGCAGATGACGGGCAATCAACCCGCGATAAGCCGCAGCGCCAAGGCACGCACCAAGAATCGGTGCAAAAATCGGAACCAGGAAGTACGGGACATCGCGCCCGCCCGTGAGGGAAATTTCACCCCAGCCTGCAAAGAAAGTCATCAGTTTAGGGCCGAAGTCTCGCGCCGGGTTCATCGCGAAGCCGGTAAGTGGCCCCATCGAGCTGCCGATCACTGCAATGAGCAGGCCGATCAGCAGCGGCGCCAATGCGCCGCGAGGCAGGCCATTGCTGTCATCGGTCAGGGACATGATCACGCCCATCAGGATGGCAGTGATGATCGTCTCCACCAGGAAGGCCTGGCCTGTGGACAGCGCCGGGTGCGGGTAGGTCGAGAACACCGAGGCCAATTCGAGGCTGGCTTCTGTGCCGCGAATCATGTGCCGCGACTGTTCGAAATCGAAAAATAGATTGCTGTATAGCGTATAGACCAGCAGGGCTCCACAGAAAGCACCGGCGATCTGGCAAACGATATAGAACGGAAGTTTGCGCTTTTCGAAGTCAGTGAAGAGGCTCAGGGCGATACTGACGGCTGGGTTCAGGTGCGCGCCGGAAATGCCCGCGCTGAGGTAAATGGCCATGCTGACGCCGACGCCCCAGATAATGCTGATTTCCCACAAGCCGAAACTTGCACCCGCGACCTTGAGCGCTGCAACGCAACCGGTACCAAAAAAAATCAGCAGGGCAGTGCCCAGGAATTCGGCCAGGCATTGGCTGGAAAGGGATGGCTGTTGTAAAGCAGTTGTCATTCAAACCTCGGTTTTTTGTTGTTTTGCTGCGCATCCGAAAAAGCTCGATAGCGCGATGTCCCCCGAGGCAGGATCCCCATCCTGTTCTCGGGTTGTTGCTTGAGACCTGTGTTCTGGCTTTCAGTTTCGAAAAAATATAGACAAGAAACGCTGGTGTCAAAGGTCGAAAGTGAACCATCGGTCACATTTCAACTATTCGTCTCGTGAATGTCTCTTCGAGCGGCGACATATAACGGTGCGGCGATGGGGTCGCAGCCTTTTTGCGGTTGATCGCTTAGAATCCGCTCCATGTTTTTTGATTAGCGTATCGAGGGGCCGTCATGACACCCG
Source organism: Pseudomonas sp. Q12-87 (assembly GCF_001269755.1). NCBI lineage: Bacteria > Pseudomonadati > Pseudomonadota > Gammaproteobacteria > Pseudomonadales > Pseudomonadaceae > Pseudomonas > Pseudomonas sp. Q12-87. The sequence goes on from NZ_LHVI01000010.1 coordinate 154,175, forward strand.
CGTTGGATCTGCTTAAGAAAGTGCGTGCCGAACATCGCATCCACAGCTACGAACACGACCCCAAGGCTGCGTCCTACGGTTTGGAGGCGGCTGAGAAGCTGGGGTTGGAGCCGGCGCAAGTGTTCAAGACGTTGCTGGCGGCCAGCGAAAAAGGCGAACTGCTGGTAGCGGTGGTACCGGTGGCCGGAAGCCTGGATTTGAAAGGACTGGCTCATGCGGCTGGGGTAAAAAAGGTCGAGATGGCCGACCCGGCCGCGGCGCAGCGCTCGACCGGCTATCTACTCGGCGGCATCAGCCCGCTGGGGCAGAAGAAGCGGCTGCGCACTTTTATCGACGCATCCGCACGATCACATTCCAGCATTTATGTCAGTGCCGGACGGCGCGGGCTGGAGGTCGAACTGGCGCCGGCAGTCCTGGCGGAGCATACCGGGGCGACGTTCGCCGATATCGGGCGTGCTTGAGAGGTATACGATTCTTCATCCGGGGCTGTAGGGCGAAAATTCAACGGATCTGTCACTGGAAAACCGGTGTCCAAGCAACTCATGCTCGCACATCAATAATAAGGAGAAGTGCCATGCAGCTTGCGTTTCATCAGATCGATGCGTTCAGCGACCGGCCGTTTGGCGGTAACCCGGCGATGGTCTATCGTCTCGACGCCTGGCTGGCCGATGATTTGATGCAGAAGATCGCCGCCGAACATAACCTGGCGGAAACGGCATTTCTCGTACGCGAAGGTCAGTATTGGCACATCCGCTGGTTCACACCCACCACGGAAGTGCCGCTGTGCGGGCACGCCACGTTGGCCAGCGCTCATGTGCTGTTCGAGATTTATCACGAAACCGCCGAGCGGCTGGATTTCATCTGCAGATCCGGTCCGTTGAGCGTCACCCGCGAAGGCGATCGGCTATGGCTCGATTTTCCGGCCATCGTGCCGGTCGAGCTGGGCGCTTCGCTGGCAGTCCAGAGCGCGTTGGGTGTCGAGGCGGTGGATGTGTTGAGCTCCAATGAGTTGTTCGTCGTACTGGAATCGGAGCAGGCGGTACTCGATTGCAAGCCGGACATGGCGGCCCTGGCGAAACTGCCATGGCCGGGGGCTATCGTGACGGCCCCTGGAAGCAAGCATGATTTCGTCTCGCGCTACTTTGCCCCGGCGATAGGCATCAACGAAGACCCGGTGACCGGCTCGACCCATTGCAGCTTGATTCCATACTGGTCCAAGCGCTTGGGTAAACACGGGCTGACGGCTTATCAGCGTTCAGCTCGCGGCGGGGCGCTGTTTTGCCGGCTGGAGGGCGATCGGGTGAAGATTGGCGGAGACGCGACGTTGGTGGCCAGTGGGACGTTGACGCTGGGCTGAGATCGCTTTCTTTGAGCTTTTTGACCTGGGTGGCGAGGGAGCTTGCTCCCGCTGGGCTGCGAAGCAGCCCCAAAACCTACCAACCTGGTGGTTCATCAGGTTCGCAGACTGAGGTGACTGTTTTGAGGTCCGCTTCGCGGCCCAGCGGGAGCAAGCTCCCTCGCCACAGAAGCGGCTCCCCTATTGTTGGGGTTAACTGGCCGCGCTATATCGCCGCACGCCGCTTTCCACCAGCGGTATCTGCGCCGCCGTGCTGCCCGAAGCCTGGAACAACACCAAATGCTCAGCCGCCACGCGGATGCCGACGCTGGCCCCGATCTGATGATCGGCATGGCTGGGGAAAATCGATTCCAGTTGCGCGCCGGTTGGCAATTGCAGGCGATACAGGGTGGAAGCCCCCAGGAACGTCTTGCCGACGATATGGGCTGTGAGCGGGCTGTCCGGTGCGTAGACGATGTCGTCCGGGCGCAGCAGCACGTCCACCGCAGCACCAATGGGCCAGGTGTAGGCGCGGTTGCCCTGCAGGATGCCCAGCTCGGTCTGCACCGATTCCGGGCTTTCGAGGCGGCCGCGAATGAAATAACCCTGGCCGATGAAACTGGCGACGAAAGGCGTCAGGGGTTCATGGTAGAGGTTGTAGGGCGTGTCCCATTGTTCCAGTCGACCTTCCTTGAACACGCCGACATGGTCGCTCACGGCGAAGGCTTCTTCCTGGTCGTGGGTGACCAGGATCGCGCTGGTGCCGCGGGCCTTGAGGATGTCCCGCACTTCATGGCTGAGCTTGCGTCGCAGCTCGCCATCGAGGTTGGAAAAGGGTTCATCGAGCAACAGCAACTGCGGCTCCGGTGCCAGCGCACGGGCCAGGGCCACGCGCTGCTGCTGGCCGCCGGACAGCTCATGGGGATAACGCTTGCCCAGGTTCTTCAGGTTGACCAGTTCCAGCAGCTCTTCGACGACGCGATGCTTGTCCGGATGCTTGCCAATGCCAAAGGCAATGTTCTGCGCCACGCTCAGGTGGGGAAACAGTGCATAGTCCTGGAACACCATGCCGATACGGCGTTTTTCCGGGGCGAGGGTAAAGCCTGGGCGGGAAATGGTTTCCCCGGCCAGCTGGATTTCGCCTTCGTGCACCGGCTCGAAGCCGGCGATGGCCCGTAGGGTCGTGGTCTTGCCGCACCCGGACGAACCGAGCAGGCAACCAATGTCACCGGCATTGAGGTGCAGGTTGAGGTGCTGGACAACCCGTTGGTCCTGGTAGCCGCACGCCAGGTTGTGCAGGTTCAGTAGCAGGGAATGGCTCATGCGTGGTGGTACGCCGGCTCGACCAGGAACTCGAGCAGGGCCTTTTGCGCATGGAGACGATTCTCGGCCTGGTCCCAGGCGACCGAGCGCGGATCGTCGAGCAGGTCGACGCTGATCTCTTCGCCACGGTGAGCCGGCAGGCAATGCATGAACAGTACGTCAGGATCCGCCAGGTCGAGCAGCGCCCGGTTGACCTGGAGCGGCGCGAAAAGCTTGAGGCGCTTGGCGGATTCTTCTTCCTGACCCATGGAGGTCCAGACGTCGGTACTGACCAGGTGCGCACCGGCCACGGCCAGCTTCGGATCACGGACGATAGACACCCGGTCCCCGGCTTTGGCGAGCAGCGCGGCGTTGGGGTCGTACCCTTCAGGGCAGGCGATGCGCAGCTGGAAATCGAATTGGATCGCCGCTTCTATATAGCTGTTGCACATGTTGTTGCCGTCGCCGACCCAGGCCACGGTCTTGCCCTGGATCGAGCCACGGTGTTCGAGGAAAGTCTGCATGTCGGCCAGCAACTGGCAGGGGTGCAGATCATCGGACAGGCCATTGATCACCGGCACGCGGGAATGGGCCGCGAATTCGGTCAGGGTGCTGTGGGCAAAGGTACGGATCATCATGGCGTCGAGCATGCTCGACATGACGATGGCGCAATCGCTGATAGGTTCGCCACGGCCCAGTTGGGTGTCACGGGGCGACAGGAAGATAGCCTGGCCACCCAACTGGATCATGCCGGCTTCGAAAGAGATGCGTGTGCGGGTCGATGATTTTTCGAAAATCATCCCCAACACACGGTTTTTCAAGGGCTCGAACAGTACGCCGCGCTTACGCAGGTCCTTGAGCTCCACGCCTCGACGGATCACGCCCAGCAACTCTTCGGGCGTGAAATCCATCAGGGAGAGAAAGTGCCTTGCGCTCATGATTGACTACCTTTTTGTAACTGACCGCAGATGCTCAAAGCCTTGTCTAATGAAAAAACGGGCGAGACCTGCGGCAAAAGCCGCACGGGGCGACGAAATAGGGGAAGGCGCGATCTTATAAGGAAATGTCGCGTCTTACCAATAGGGCTACGGTATTTGGGGATTTCAGCGAGGTCATTACGAGGCTGTGATGACGTTTTTGAGGCCGGTTTCCTGACAGCAGCGACCCATTTGTACACTGGCGTTGCTTGGCTTGGCAATTGAGCACGGCATTCATCCCCGCGTCGGCAGGCGATTTGCCGCCCGTGATTAGCGGATTTGGACCGCTGGCCGGAGGCTGTGAAACATTTCCTAATGCAAAGGGCTGGGTTATAAATGAGTCCCGAGCGACACAGGAGGCCCGAAATGGATTCGAAAGAGCAACAACTGATGGAATTGCTGGGGCTGACGGCACGCTCGTTGACGCACCTGACCGCATCGGTCACGTCGATGTCATTCGAGTTGTTGCGCAGCGACGACGAGGTGACCAAGGCGGCCGGTCGCCGGATGATCGATCGCATGGCCACGATCAGCAGCGGGCTCGATGAGCATTGGCGGTTGATCGGCGAGCTGACGGGGGTGCCCATTGCCCAGGAGGAAGTGGAAACCGTTGAGGAAATCCAACTGCTGGCGCCGCCTCCCGACTGATCGTAAGGCCAGCCATGGGTGCGCCTGATGCCCGGCGATTCACAGGACGAACGTCGCTGGCGCCGGCGCGAATCACGCGCCATAGTTTTGTTCCCGCGGCCAAAAGTGCCCGCCACGAATAAAACAGAGACTGGCCATGACCAAGACTCTCCACCACCGTGCGTGCCACCTGTGCGAAGCCATCTGCGGCTTGACCCTCGAAACCACCGAGACCGACGGCCAGGGCGTGGCGATCACGTCGATCAAGGGCGATGCGCTGGACAGCTTCAGTCGCGGTCACATCTGCCCCAAGGCCGTGGCCCTGCAGGATATCCAGAACGATCCGGACCGTCTGCGCCAGCCCATGCAGCGAATTGGCAACGAATGGCACCCCATTGCCTGGGATGACGCCTTCGCATTGGTGGCCGAGCGTCTGGCGGACATCCAGGCACGTCATGGCCAGAATGCAGTGGCGGTTTATCAAGGCAACCCCAGCGTGCATAACTATGGGTTGATGACCCACAGCAACTATTTCCTGGGCCTGTTGAAAACCCGCAGCCGCTTCTCGGCAACTTCCGTGGATCAGTTGCCCCATCACCTGACCAGCCACCTGATGTACGGCCATGGCCTGCTGATACCGATCCCGGATATCGACCACACCGATTTCATGCTGATCCTGGGCGGCAACCCGCTGGCGTCCAATGGCAGCATCATGACTGTGCCCGACGTGGAAAAACGCCTCAAGGCGATCCAGGCCCGTGGCGGTAAGGTGGTGGTGATCGATCCGCGTCGCAGCGAAACGGCAGCCATTGCCAACCAGCATATTTTCGTCCGCCCCGGTGGCGATGCCGCATTGCTGTTTGGCTTGCTCAATACCTTGTTCAGCGAAAATCTGACCCGTGACAGCCACTTGCCGGTGGACGGCCTGGAAGAGGTGCGTGAAGCCATCGCACCCTTCACGGCGCAAGCGATGAGCCCACTCTGTGCGGTGCCGGCCGAGCAGATCCGTCAATTGGCCCGGGATTTCGCCGCGGCGCCGTCAGCGGTGTGTTACGGGCGAATGGGGGTGTCGACCCAAGCGTTCGGCACGCTGTGCCAATGGCTGATCCAAGTGATCAATCTGGTCACCGGCAATGTCGACCGGGTGGGCGGGGCGCTCTGCACCGAGCCGGCGGTGGATCTGGTGGCGACGACCTCGGGAGGCCATTTCAACCGCTGGCAGAGCCGGGTATCCGGGCGTCCCGAGTATGCCGGCGAGTTGCCGGTTTCGGCCCTGGCCGAAGAGATGCTTACCGAGGGCGAGGGCCAGATCCGTGCACTGGTGACCGTGGCCGGCAACCCGGTGCTGTCCACACCCAACGGGCGACAACTGGAGCAGGCCCTCGATGGGCTGGAATTCATGGTCAGCGTCGATTTGTACATCAACGAAACCACGCGTTACGCCGACCTGATCCTGCCATCGACCTCGGCGTTGGAGAACGATCATTACGACACCACGTTCAATGTGTTCGCGGTGCGCAACGTAACGCGATTCAATCGGGCGATCCTGCCCAAGCCCGAGGGTGCATTGCATGACTGGGAAATCTTTGTCGGCCTGGCCAAGGCCTTCGCCGCCCGAACCGGCAAGGAACTCAAGCCGACCCTGCCGCCGGCACAAATGATTGACCTGGGCCTGCGCAGTGGAGCCTATGGTGATGCTTCGCCGCACAAGCTGTCGCTGGCCACCTTGTTCGATCACCCTCATGGCATCGACCTCGGCGCACTCAAGCCTAACCTGGCCCCGCGTCTGAAGACCGAAAACCAGCGCGTGCAAGCTGCCCCGGCCGTGATTCTCGCCGACCTTGAACGCTTCGCCGCATTGCAGGCGCCCACACCCGATGAGCTGCTGATGATTGGCCGTCGCCATGTGCGCAGCAACAATTCCTGGATGCATAACTTTCATCGGCTGGTCAAAGGCAAGCCCCGTCATCAGTTGCTGATGCACCCCGATGACCTCGCCAGTCGCGACCTTGTCGACGGCCAGCGGGTGAAGGTCAGCTCCCGGGTGGGCGTGATCGAAGTCGAAGTGCAGGGCAGCCTGGATATGATGAAAGGTGTGGTCAGCCTGCCCCATGGCTGGGGCCATGCCCGGCCGGGCGTGCAGATGACCATCGCCTGCGAGCAGCCGGGCTCCAGTGCCAACGACCTGACCGACCATCATCAGCTCGACGAGTTGTCCGGCAACGCGGCGCTCAATGGCGTACCGGTGAAGGTGGCTGCTGCGTGAATTTGTCTCTCGGCCAGACCGAGCAGCATGCTCGGCTTTCCGTTACAATGCGCCACCGTGTCGACAACTTAAGTCGCGAAAGTTTAAGCCGAGGTGCTCCATGGATATCATCGAAACGATTAAAGACCAGATTGCCAATAACACCGTCCTGCTCTACATGAAAGGCTCGCCGAACGCGCCCCAGTGCGGCTTCTCGGCCAAGGCTGCTCAGGTTGTGATGGCGTGTGGCGAGAAGTTTGCCTACGTGGACATCCTGCAGAACCCGGAAATCCGCGCCAACCTGCCCAAGTACGCCAATTGGCCAACTTTCCCACAATTGTGGGTAGCCGGTGAGCTGGTCGGCGGTAGCGACATCATGACCGAAATGGCCGCTGACGGCTCGCTGCAGGCTACGATCAAGCAAGCGGTTGAAGCTGCGGCGAACAAGACCGAAGCGTGATCGAGAAGGCCCTGTTCGCCTCACGTGTTGTGGTCGAACACGGACTTTGTGGGAGCGGGCTTGCTCGCGAAGGTGTGTCAGTTAGCATTTTTTATCTGGCCCACCGCCTTCGCGAGCAAGCCCGCTCCCACAGGAGATCGCAGTTGTCTGGAGTCCAGGCATTAAAAAGCCCCGCCTCTCGAAGAGGGCGGGGCTTTTTAATGGCTCGCTTTCGGTGAAGGTTACTCTTCACCCATCTGCGATTGCAGGTAGTTTTCCAGGCCTACTTTATCGATCAGGCCCAGTTGGGTTTCCAGCCAGTCGATGTGCTCTTCTTCAGACTCGAGAATGTCTTCGAGCAGTTCACGGCTACCGAAGTCGCCAACGCTTTCGCAGTGGGCGATGGCGGCCTTGAGATCAGCGTGGCCGGTGCGTTCGATGCGCAAGTCGCACTCGAGCATTTCCCGGGTGTGCTCGCCAATGTGCAACTTGCCCAGGTCCTGGACATTCGGCAGGCCTTCGAGGAACAGGATGCGCTTGATCAGCTTGTCCGCGTGCTTCATCTCGTCGATGGATTCGTGGTACTCGTGCTTGCCCAGCTTGTTCAGGCCCCAATCCTCATACATGCGCGCATGCAGGAAGTATTGATTGATCGCGACCAGCTCATTGGCAAGGATCTTATTGAGATGCTGGATGACTGTAATGTCGCCTTTCATGGTGAGGGCCTGTCCTGTAATTGCTGTGTATAAAGCGGAGTTTGAGCCGCGCATTTACCAGTGTCAAACCTAAGTTATTGAATAATAAATGAAAATTAATCGGAATAAGAATGTTTGTGTTCCGCGTCTGGAAGCTAACTAACTGATTTAAGAGCATAAAAAAACCGGACATGAAGTCCGGTTCCTTGAAATGCTGATGTTTACGCGGCGGTAAATTCTACCGGGTAGGGGATCGACGCCTGTGCGGTTTGCACCTTGGCGAGGGTTTCACGAACCACTTCCTTGGCCAGGCATGCACATTTACCGCATTGGCTGGCTACGCCGGTGGCCTGGCGGACTTCGCGATAGCTGCAGCAACCTTCATAGATCGCTTCGCGGATTTGCCCGTCGGTGACGCCAGTGCAGAGGCATACATACATAAGTGAGAACCGTCGCTGGTTGTGACTCAATTGAGACGGATCTTAATGTTAACGAGAATGATTGTCAAAGTGGTTTCTGAAGCCCTTGCGCCAGAATGTCGCCTGACTGACGAACGGTTTTCTCATCGAGTGTGAAGGCGCGCTGAAACGAAATCAGGAATTTGCGCCATCGCCTAAAAACCGTTGAAGACAGTCCAAATGTGCGGTGTATGATGGTCGGTCCTTGCAAAGCGGGTTCGTGTCACAGGGCTGTCGCCTGAGGGTGGCAGGCTGGCCCGGACCTTGTTTTCACGTTATTACACCAGGAGATATCCAATGAGCGTACTCGTAGGCAAACAAGCCCCTGACTTCACCGTCCCAGCCGTGCTCGGCAACGGCGAAATCGTCGACAGCTTCACCCTGTCCTCGGCCATCAAAGGCAAATACGGCCTGGTGTTCTTCTACCCGCTGGACTTCACCTTCGTCTGCCCATCCGAGCTGATCGCACTGGATCACCGCATGGATGACTTCAAGGCACGCAATGTTGAAGTGATCGCTGTCTCGATCGACTCGCATTTCACTCACAACGCCTGGCGCAACACCCCAATCAACGGTGGCGGCATCGGCCAGGTGAAATACACCATGGCTGCCGACATGAAGCACGAAATCGCCAAGGCCTACGACGTTGAGTCCGAAGGCGGCGTGGCCTTCCGTGGCGCGTTCCTGATCGACGACAAGGGCGTTGTCCGTTCGCAGATCATCAACGACCTGCCGCTGGGCCGTAACATGGAAGAGCTGATCCGCCTGGTCGATGCACTGCAATTCCACGAAGAGCACGGCGAAGTTTGCCCTGCCAACTGGAAAAAAGGCGACAAGGGCATGACCGCATCGCCTGAAGGCGTTGCTGCTTACCTGGGCGAGCACGGCGACAAGCTGTAAGCGCACAAGGCATAAAAAAACCGGCCCTCGATGGGCCGGTTTTTTTATGGGACTTCAAAATGAAAACACAGCCCCCCGTGGCGAGGGGGCTTGCTCCCGCTGGGTGCGCAGCCGCCCCCAAGATATTGTGAGCGCTGCGCACTCAAGCGGGAGCAAGCTCCCTCGCCACAAAGAGCCAGGCTTTAGGTCAGTCGTCGAAATCCTGCCACCCACCCATCTGCTTCCACCGATTGACGATGCCGCAGAACAGCTCGGCGGTCTTTTCGGTGTCGTAGCGGGCCGAGTGAGCTTCACGGCCATCAAAATCGATGTCCGCTGCCTGGCAGGCCTTGGCCAATACCGTCTGGCCATACGCCAGACCGGCCAGGGTCGCGGTGTCGAAGCTGGAGAACGGGTGGAATGGGTTGCGCTTCATGTCCAGGCGCGCGACAGCGGCGTTGAGGAAGCCCAGGTCAAAGCTGCTGTTATGGCCGACCAGGATTGCCCGCTTGCAGCCGTTGGCCTTCAGCGCCTTGCGCACGCCCCGGAAGATGTCGGTCAGGGCCGTCTCTTCGCTCACCGCCATGCGCAGCGGGTGATCGAGCTTGATCCCGGTGAACTCCAGCGCGGCGGCTTCAACGTTGGCGCCTTCGAACGGTTCGACGCGGAAGAAATAGGTGTGGTCAGGGAACACGAAGCCTTTTTCGTCCATGCCGATGGTGGTCGCGGCAATTTCCAGCAAGGCGTCGGTGGCGGAGTTGAAGCCGCCGGTTTCTACGTCGACGACAACGGGCAGATAGCCGCGGAACCGGGCCGCCATGGGGTGACGGGCGCCGCCCGAACCACCGTTGCCGTCCAGTTCTTCGTCGAAATGATCTTCACTCACGCGTTTTCCTCCAGCAGGCGCCAGCGCAGTTTTTCACCGGCGCGCAGCGGGATGACAGCCAGCTCGCCGAACGGCAGGCTGGCGGGGGCGGTCCACTCGTCGCGGACCAGGGTAATACGATCGGTGTTCACCGGCAGGCCATAGAAACGCGGGCCATGCAGGCTGGCGAAGCCTTCGAGCTTGTCCAGCGCGTTGCGCTGTTCGAACGCCTCGGCATACAGCTCGATGGCGGCATAGGCGGTGTAGCAGCCGGCGCAGCCGCAAGCGGCTTCCTTGGCATGCTGGGCGTGGGGCGCCGAGTCCGTACCGAGGAAGAACTTGGCGCTGCCGCTGGTGGCGGCGTCCAGCAGGGCTTCCTGATGGGTGTTGCGCTTGAGAATCGGCAGGCAGTAGAAGTGCGGCCGGATTCCGCCGACCAGCATGTGGTTGCGGTTGTACAGCAGGTGATGCGCGGTAATGGTCGCGCCGACGTTGGCCGAGGCCTCGTTGACGAACTGCACGGCGTCACCGGTGGTGATGTGTTCGAAAACCACCTTGAGTGTCGGGAAACGCTCCACGACGCGGCGCATGTGCTCGTCGATGAAGATTTTCTCGCGGTCGAATACGTCGACGTCGCCGCGCGTCACTTCACCGTGGATCAGCAAGGGCATTCCCACTTCGGCCATGGCCTCCAGCGCCGGGAAGATCTTGTCGATGCTGGTGACGCCGGAATCGGAGTTGGTGGTCGCGCCGGCAGGGTACAGCTTGGCGGCGTGGACAAAGCCGCTGGCCTTGGCGTCGCGGATCTCTTCGGGCTGGGTGCGGTCGGTGAGGTAAAGCACCATCAGCGGCTCGAAGCGGCTGCCGGCCGGGCGCGCGGCAAGGATGCGCTGCCGATAGCCATCGGCCTCGGCGGCGTTGCGCACTGGCGGAACCAGGTTAGGCATGATGATTGCGCGCCCGAAGGTACGCGCGACATCGGCGACGGTATGGGTCAACACAGCACCATCGCGAAGATGAATATGCCAGTCGTCGGGACGCAGCAGGGTCAGGCGGTTGGACATTGGGGGGCTTCCAGGCGGGTCAAACTCTGGGGAATGCTACCGGAAAAGACCGATTCAGGCACCCGCTATCAAGTTCTGGCCCCAGTGACCGATAGAGCCTATAGGTGCGCCATGAATCCGTGCAGCGCCGAGGACCTGCGTCTTACTCTCAGCGCGAGTCGATTTTTTGTATAAAAGCCAGTGGAGCCTCCCGTGCGCCAGCGTTATCTAGCCTTGCTCAGTGTGTTTGCCAGTTTTCCTGCCATGGCGCTCACTTTCCAGACCCGTCTGGAGAGCATTGAGTGGACGGTCGAAGGCGACAAGTTCGAGTGCCGGCTGAGCCAGCCGATCACCGATTTCGGCAGCGGTGAATTCGTGCGCCGGGCAGGCGAGCAGGCCACGTTCCGCCTCAAGGCTTACAACCCGATGCTCGGCGGCGGTTCCGCTACCTTGCTGGCGGCCGCTGCGCCGTGGCAACCGGGGCGGGGCGATATCAACTTGGGGTCGGTCAGCATTGGCAGCGGCGACGTGCTGTTCAACAGCTCGCAGATCCAGGCTGGTCGCTTGATCAGCGGGTTGATGGAGGGCCGTAGCCCGGTCGTGCGCCGCAACACCGAGGACGGACGGGTGTCGGAGGTCCGGTTGCTGCCTGTACGTTTCAATAAGGCTTTCAACGACTATCAAGGCTGCGTGGCGAAACTGCTGCCGAAAAATTTCGAGCAGGTGAAACAGACCCAGATCGGTTTCCCTGGCGAAGAAGTCGAGCTCGATGCACGGGCCAAGGCCCAGTTGCAGGTGATGCTCGACTTCATCAAGGCCGACCCGAGCGTCAACCACATCGAGCTTGACGGTCATTCCGACAACAGCGGCAATCGCCTGACCAACCGCGAGTTGTCACGCCGCCGGGCCCTGGCGGTGCAGGATTTTTTCAAGGCCAACGGTTTTCAGGAATCGCAGATCACCTTGCGTTTCCATGGCGAACGTTATCCCTTGGTACCCAATACCAACGCCGCCAACCGGGCCAAGAACCGGCGAGTGGCCGTGCGCCTGGAGCGCGTGGCGGTGACCCAGGTGCCGGCCACGCCAGCGCCGCAGCCCGCGCCAACAGCGGCGCCAGCGAAGGTTCCGGCCCCGGCTGCGGCGCCAGTCAAGGCTCCCGCTGCGACGCCCGCCCCGGCGACCGCGCGCACCTCCTGATTCGAGATTGATCGTCGCGCAATCGACATAATCTGTCGCTTCGTCGTCATAAGCTGTCGCGCCCCTGTAAATTATCCGCGCTGGACGTTAGACTTCCCGGCTTTCCGTACAACCCGTGGAGTGATGGCATGGCGGACGTAAACAAGGTCGTTCTGGCGTATTCCGGCGGCCTGGACACTTCGGTGATCCTCAAGTGGCTGCAGGACACTTATAACTGCGAAGTGGTGACCTTCACCGCTGACCTGGGGCAGGGCGAAGAAGTTGAACCTGCACGCGCCAAGGCTCAGGCCATGGGCGTCAAAGAGATCTACATCGACGACCTGCGCGAAGAATTCGTCCGCGACTTCGTGTTCCCGATGTTCCGCGCCAACACAGTTTACGAAGGTGAGTACCTGCTGGGTACGTCCATCGCCCGTCCGCTGATCGCCAAGCGCCTGATCGAAATCGCCAACGAAACCGGCGCCGACGCCATTTCCCACGGCGCCACCGGCAAAGGCAACGACCAGGTACGTTTCGAATTGGGTGCCTATGCCCTCAAGCCGGGTGTGAAAGTCATCGCCCCATGGCGCGAGTGGGACCTGCTGTCCCGTGAAAAGCTGATGGACTACGCCGAGAAACATGCGATCCCGATCGAGCGTCACGGCAAGAAGAAATCCCCGTACTCGATGGATGCCAACCTGCTGCACATTTCCTACGAAGGCGGCGTGCTGGAAGACACCTGGACCGAGCACGAAGAAGACATGTGGCGCTGGACCGTTTCCCCGGAGAAAGCCCCAGATGCTCCGCAATACCTTGAGCTGACCTATCGCAACGGCGATATCGTCGCCCTCGACGGCGTGGAAATGAGCCCGGCCACTGTGCTGGCTACGCTGAACCGCATCGGTGGCGAACACGGTATCGGTCGCCTGGACATCGTCGAGAACCGCTATGTCGGCATGAAGTCCCGTGGCTGCTACGAAACCCCGGGCGGCACCATCATGCTGCGCGCTCACCGGGCGATCGAATCGATCACCCTGGACCGCGAAGTGGCTCACCTCAAGGATGAGCTGATGCCCAAGTATGCGAGCCTGATCTACACCGGCTACTGGTGGAGCCCTGAGCGCCTGATGCTGCAACAGATGATCGACGCCTCCCAGACCAACGTGAACGGTGTCGTGCGCCTGAAGCTGTACAAGGGCAACGTGATCGTGACCGGGCGCAAGTCCGACGACTCGCTGTTCGATGCCAACATCGCGACCTTCGAGGAAGACGGCGGTGCGTACAACCAGGCCGACGCAGCCGGCTTCATCAAGCTCAACGCCCTGCGCATGCGCATCGCGGCGAACAAGGGTCGCAAGCTGTTCTGACCCGGGTGATACGAGAAACGGCCTGCCTTTGAGCAGGCCGTTTTTTTTGGTGCGTACCTATTGGTGCGCAGGTCGCTCGTCTGCCGCGGCACCATCCCGTGGCCGCTCACCTGCGTGTATACCCGCCTTGGTGCCCGCATAGTTGTAAATGATGTACACGATGACGTCCGTGGTGCCTGCGACCGGTTTTGAATGACAAGCCTCGGTCGGGGGTTGCGATTGGCTGCAGACAATACAAATGACCCGCAGTGGCTGTTTTCGACCTCGATGTGGGAGCAATGATGCCTTGGCCTGGGCGGTCCTGCGCAGCATTCGTTTACGCCGGGAAGTCGAGTCAGTCATGGTTCTGATGAAATGCTTGCTCTTGCGAAAATCCGAGGGCGAATAGAGTGAGCGATAGTTGAAGTTCAGTGTGATGAAGAAAAGCAGCAACAGATAGAACGGAAAACTGATCAAGAACCAAAGATAGTATTCACGATCGTCGTCATCGAGAAAGGGCAGGGAAATCGCCGCCGAAGTTTCGGATAAAGTTGCGAATATCGCGATAAGTGTCATGGGGTTGGTAATGGTCTTCAAGGGTTTGTTCATGGTGGTGGCTCATGGATTGTTCTGGCTCGTGAATGAATTGGAAGTGGCTGTGGTTGATCGAGTGTAGGCACAGGTTAGACTGGCCGTGTTGAGTAAGAAGTAGTGGTTCGAGTGACGTCTGTTTTATATATGAGTTTCGGTGCTGGAAGTGCATTGGAAGTGGCATGGCCGGTAAATAATTCAGTTACGCTTTATGAATGAAATTGTTTTATCGGGTTGCTCGCGGCCGGGTTTGGCGATCAAAGAGCACACGACCCGTAGGGGCAACGGGTGATGAAGAAGACTCGCTCCCCCTCGCCAGACAAATTCATGTCACATTTTTTCCAGGGTAATTTGTAGGATTTTTCTGTATAGCTTGTAGGTTGCGTCTCTCGGTGCGAGCGGTCAGGGGGGGGCAGCATGCCAAGGTAGAAATGACTAGGCTATTGTGCGTGCTCTAAAAATTCGAACAGCGAAGTTGGATTTGCCCATGAATAAAGTGCTGATCGTGGATGATCATCCCGTCATTCGTCTTGCTGTACGTTTGCTGATGGAGCGTCATGGTTATGAAGTTGTTGCCGAAACGGATAACGGCGTCGATGCGTTACAATTCGCCCGCGACTTGGCGCCCGATATTGTCATTCTCGATATAGGCATTCCGAAACTTGACGGATTGGAGGTTATTGCCCGCTTGACCGCCAACCCTTCACCATTGAAAGTGTTGGTACTGACCTCCCAGGCACCCGGGCATTTCTCGATGCGATGCATGCAAACGGGGGCCGCCGGTTATGTATGCAAGCAACAGGACCTGACTGAATTATTGAGTGCGATCAAGGCGGTCCTGTCGGGCTACAGTTATTTCCCCAACCAGGCGCTGCATACAGTGCGTTCAAGTCTGGGTAACGCCAGCGAGTCCGATATGGTTGATCGCCTATCGGGACGGGAAATGATGGTCCTGCAGCAATTGGCTCGCGGAAAAACCAATAAGGAAATTGCCGATGGCATGTTCTTGAGCAACAAGACCGTCAGTACTTACAAGACGCGCTTGTTATTGAAGCTCAACGCACGCTCGTTGGTCGATCTGATCGAGCTGGCGCAACGTAATGGTTTGGTGTGAGCCCCAGATAGCGCGTATTCAGTAAAAAGCCTCCATCAGGGAGGCTTTTACGTGTCAGAGATCAAAGTCGTAATCGGCCAGTTGCTTCTGCAAGCGGCGCTCTTCGAGCAGATTATCGATGGTGCGGCGTTTACTCAGGTTGGTTTTCGCCACTTCCACGACCACAGGTTCCACGTCGTCGGCCTCAACGGCGATGAATTCGTCTTCCACATCCAGTTGTTCTTTACCAGCACTCATGGGTTCGACTCCAGGCTAAGACTGCCATTGGCGCTCCTTATATCGATAAACCACGGGCGGGTAAAAAAGATTTTTTCAATCGATGGATCAATTAAACCAATAGCGCCTCAATCGTCGGACGTCTTGTGCTTGTATTCGCATAAATCCTCGATTCGGCAGCTGCCGCAGCGGGGCTTGCGTGCCAGGCAGACGTAGCGTCCGTGGAGGATGAGCCAGTGGTGGGAGTCCAGCAGGAACTCCTTGGGAACGAATTTCAGCAGTTTTTTCTCCACCTCCACCACATTCTTCCCTGGGGCCAGCCCGGTCCGGTTGCTGACGCGAAAGATATGAGTGTCGACCGCCATGGTCAGTTGCCGGAATGCGGTGTTGAGTACCACGTTGGCGGTTTTGCGACCGACGCCGGGCAGGGCTTCCAATGCTTCACGCGTCTGCGGGATCTCACCGCCGTGGCGTTCGATCAACAGGCGGCAGGTTTCGATCACGTTCTTGGCCTTGCTGTTGAACAGGCCGATGGTCTTGATGTACTCGGACAGGCCTTCGACGCCCAGGGCGTAGATCGTTTCCGGCGTATTGGCCACTGGGAACAGCTTGGCCGTTGCCTTGTTGACCCCGACATCGGTGGACTGGGCCGACAGGATGACCGCGATCAACAATTCGAACGGCGAAGAATAGGCCAGTTCGGTTTTCGGTTCCGGGTTGTCCTCGTGAAAGCGACGGAATATTTCCAGGCGTTTTGCGGCGTTCATGGGCGCGGCTTTTCCTCGACGATTGAATGGGGGGCGACGGTTGTCCAGGCCTGGTGTGCAGCCAATAGCAGGCCCAGCAGAATGAACCCGCCCGGTGCGAGCAAGATCATGGGGATGTTGCTGCCGGTCAGCTCGCGCAAGGCTCCCAGCCCTGTCATCCACAGGCCAAACAGCCCGACCAGCCTGAGGCGCGCGGGCAGGGAGGATTCAGCGAAGAAACCCTCATACTCCAGCACTACGCAACTCAAGGCGATCCAGCCAAAATAAAGGCTCAGCGGTTGAAACATTTCCAGCGCCCCGGCCTGTACGGCAAAGCCTGCACAAGTGGCCAGGGTGGCGGCCAGCACGACCGAGGCGAGCAGCCGCTGATACGTAGTCAGGCGGGGCCGAATCAGCCCCATCACCGAGCCGTGGCCGAGGATGACCAACGTCCAGGCCAGCCATAACCCCAGTGCACCGGCGAACGAGTCGCTCGCGCCGACCAACGGGACGAGCAGCAGGCCCTGCGTCAGTACCCATGGCTTACTCATTTGCAGCCACTCCGGTCAATTGAGCCTTGTGCTCGTCAAAATAACGCAACGCATCATGAACCGCCTGCAGCACGGCTCGAGAGGTCACGGTCGCGCCGGCGATCTGATCGAACTGCCCCGCGTCTTTGCTCAAGGCCCAACCGCTGTCCTCGGGCGCCTGCCGTGATTTTCCGGTAAAGGCCTGCAACCAGGCGTTCGGCCAACCGGCAATCGCCGCGCCCAATCCGGGCGTTTCGGACTGGCGCAGGGTTTTCACCCCAAGCAACCGACCCAACGGGTCAATGGCGATCAGCAGTTCGATGCTGCCTTCGTAGCCTGGCGCCTGGCTGCGCAACAACACGGCGCTGGGCTGGCCGTTGCGTGTGGCGAGGTAACCGCCCAGTAGCGTGCTATGGGCCAAGGCCAGCGGACCTGTCAGCACAGGCTGGGCCAGCGGCTGATTGTCATAGCGGTCGGCCGGCAGTACCTCGAGCACGCTCCTGTTGGCGATAGCGTGCTGTTGGGCCTCGATACGTCCGGCCGTGCCGATGTGCGTGAAGTAAGTGGCACCGATCCCCAGGGCGATCAAGAGAATGAGGATTGCCACGCCGCCGGGATGCTTCATGCCGGTTGCCGCCGTTGTCGCGCCTCGGCAAATCGCTCCAAGGCTGGTACGGCAAGGTTCATCAACAACACGGCAAATGCTACGCCGTCGGGATAGCCTCCCCAGGTGCGGATCAGATAGACCAGCAAGCCCATGCCGGCGCCAAATAACAGCCGTGCGAAGGGGGCCTTGGCGCCCGAGACCGGTTCGGTCGCGATGAAAAACGCTCCGAGCATGGTCGCGCCCGTGAACAGATGAAACAGCGATGAGCCGTGGGAATCGGAACCCGAGCCGTTCCAGCACAGCAGGCTGACGATAAACAAGCTGCCGAGCATGCCCACCGGCGCGTGCCAGCTGAACACCCGTTGCTGCAGCAGGAACACCCCCCCAACCAGGAACCCCAGATTGACCCACTCGCTGCCCAGGCCACCGAAGCGCCCGAATGCCGGATCGTGGGCGAACAGCTCGTCGACCGTCAGGCTCCGGTTGATTCGCAGGGTATCCAGGGCGGTGGCTCCGGCCCAGGCATCCGGCGTTTGCTGAGCGCCGAACACCTGCTGCAAGCCGTCCAGCAAACCCACGCCATGGGCCGCCGGCCATTGGCTCATGTGGGCGGGGAATGCCACCAGCACCAGCGCGTATCCGAGCATCGCCGGGTTGAAGGGGTTGGCGCCGACACCGCCCCACAGGTGCTTGCCAAACAGCAAGGCGCAGGCGGCCGCTGTGACGGTCAGCCACCAAGGGCAATAGGCCGGCAAGGCCAGGGCCAGCAGCGTGGCGCTGACCAGCGCGCTGCCGTCGTTCAGATCGGGTGTGAGGGGACGGCGGCGCAGACGCAACATCAGTGCTTCGACCGCCAGTGCGGTGAGCCCGGCCAATATCAGGTTGAGCGCGATGCCCCAGCCTTGGAACCACAGCAATGCCAGCCCGCCGGGCACCGTCGCCAGCAGCACGCGCTGCATCGTTGGCCGCAGCCGTTCGTCCAGCGGCTCAGGCCGTGGCATGAGCGTCCACCTGGCGTTCGGCGTCCTTCACGGCTTGCTCCAACGCCTGCACCTGCTCATCCGATGCGGCCGCCGTCCGGGCCTTGCTGAGTTCGGCGCGGCGCATCGCCAGTTGGATCTTGGCCCGCTTCAGCTCGGCACTTTGTACCGGTGCCACGGTTTGGGCCACGGGCGACGCGGCGCTCTCGAGCTGCGCCAGGGCTTGTTCCGCTGCTTCGAACTGACGCTGCAGGACGATCAATTGCGATTGCTGCTCGAAGGTCGGCGGGTGGCCGAAGGCTTTCAAGGATTTGTTCAACTGTGCCCGGCTCATGGCCAGGTCGACCTTGGCTTTTTTCAGGGCAGCATCGGCAGTGGCGGCTTTTTGCGCACGCACGCGCTCCAGTGCCGCTTGCACCGGATCCAGGGCCTGGGTTTGAGCCTGGGCGGCGCGCTGGGAGCGGGCCAGGCGTTCAGCCTGACGCTGCTCTTCTTCGCGGCGCAGGCGCGCATTGCGTTGTTCGAACCGCCGCCGGGCGTGGTTGCGCTTGACGGCGCGTGCCTGCTGTTCTTCCAGGCTGAAGGCCAAGCCTGCGACAATCGGCACCACGGTCGCCACTGGCAAGGGCCGCATTTCGATGCAGTCGACCGGGCAGGGCGCCACGCAGAGATCGCAGCCTGTGCATTCGTCGATGAGAACGGTATGCATCAGCTTGGCCGCGCCGACAATTGCGTCCACCGGGCAGGCCTGGATGCACTTGGTGCAGCCGATGCATTCAGCCTCGCGAATGAAGGCGATTTGCGCCGGGGCTGAACCGCGACTGGTGTCCAGTTCCAGCACCGGTATCTTCATCAGGTCGGCCAGGGCGGCGATGGTTTCCCGACCGCCGGGTGGACATTTGTTGATCGGCTCGCCCTGGGCGATGCCTTCGGCGTAGGGCTTGCAGCCAGGGTGACCGCATTTGCCGCATTGGGTCTGCGGCAGCAGGGCGTCGATACGTTGAATCAGGCTCATGTTTTGACCAGACCGCGCAAACCCAGAAATGCCACCGCCATCAGTCCGGCGCTGATCAACTGGATCGGCAGGCCCCGAAAGGGCAAGGGAATATCGTTATTCAAAGTGCGCCGGCGCAGATCGTCGAACAGGCTCAGCACCAACCAGAAGCCCAGCCCGGCACCCAGGCTCAGCGCCATGGCGTGGCCCAGGCCTCGGTCATCCTGGCCGTTGAGCAGCGGGACGCCCAATACGCCGGCATTGCCGAGCAGCAATGGCCACAACCCCTCGAACGGCAGCGCTGGCAGCCAGCGCGCCAACAGGCGCAGCAAGGGGCCGATCAGCAACACGTTCAAGCACAGCCACGCCAGCAGGCGCAGCGAGGTCAGGTTCGTCGGCGCCAGCACCCCGTGATCGACCAGATAACCCAGGGTGCCGACAACCAACATCAGGCACGCCGTCGCCAGGCCCAAGGCATGCATTTGCCTTCTACCGTTGGTCGCCAGCAGCGGATCGACGCCCAGCGGCCAATGCAACACCAGGTTGTTGATCAGGGCAGCGCTGAACAGCGTGAGGAGAATTTCGGTCATGGGCGTGTTGGCGACAAAGGGCCTGTTGCAAGATTAGGCATTATCCGGCACCCGAGGAGCGTGGGCCAGATATGAAAATCCCACAGCCGCCTGCAAGGCGACTGTGGGATCGGTGCAGCACGCAACCGTGTTACTTGATCCGCTGGCCCGGCTTGGCGCCGCTGTCGGGGCTCAGCAGGTAGATTTCCTCACCGCCGGGGCCCGCTGCCATGACCATGCCTTCGGAAATACCGAAGCGCATTTTGCGCGGCTTGAGGTTGGCGATCATCATGGTCAGCCGGCCCTCGAGCTTGGCTGGATCCGGATAGGCGCTCTTGATGCCCGAGAACACGTTGCGTTGCTCATCGCCGATGTCCAGGGTCAGGCGCAGCAGTTTGTCGGCACCTTCTACGGCCTCGGCCTTGACGATCAGCGCTACGCGCAGGTCAACGGCGGCAAACGCGTCGAATTCGATTTCCGGCGACAACGGGTCCTTGGCCAACTCGCCGTTTCCGGCTGGGGCGCCGGTGTCGGTCTGGCTGGCGGTGAGGTCTTCCTTGGAGGCGTCGGTCATGGCTTGCACCTTGGCGGGGTCGATACGGGTCATCAACGGCTTGAACTCGTTCAACTGATGGTTGCTTAACAGCGTCTGGTGATCGTTCCAGGTCAGCGGCGCGACGTTGAGGAACGCCTCGGCATCGGCGGCCAGCAATGGCAGCACCGGCTTGAGGAAAATCACCAACTGGCGGAACAGGTTGATACCCAGGGCACAGATGGCCTGGACTTCGTCCTGCTTGCCTTCCTGCTTGGCCAGCGACCACGGGGCCTTGTCGGCGATCCAGGCGTTGGCACGGTCGGCCAGGCCCATGATCTCGCGCATGGCACGGGCAAAGTCACGACCTTCATACGCTTCGGCGATGCTGGGCGCCGCCGCCAGGAAGGCGTCGGTCAGTTCCGGCGCGGCGTTGCCGGCCACCAGCACGCCCGCGTTGCCTTTGTGGATGAAACCGGCGCAGCGGCTGGCGATGTTGACGACCTTGCCCACCAGGTCGGAGTTGACCTTCTGCACGAAGTCCTCGAGGTTCAGGTCCAGGTCGTCGACGCCACGGCCAAGCTTGGCCGCGTAGTAGTAGCGCAGGTATTCCGGCGACAAGTGATCCAGGTAGGTCCGGGCCTTGATGAAGGTGCCACGGGACTTGGACATTTTCTGGCCGTTGACGGTCAGGTAGCCGTGTACGTTGATGCCAGTCGGTTTGCGATAGCCGGCGCCTTCGAGCATCGCCGGCCAGAACAGCGCGTGGAAATTGACGATGTCCTTGCCGATGAAGTGATACACCTCGGCAGTGGAGTCCTTCGCCCAGAACGCATCGAAGTCCAGCGCCGGCGTCCGGTCGCAGAGGTTTTTGAAGCTCGCCATGTAGCCGATGGGCGCGTCCAGCCATACGTAGAAATATTTGCCGGGCTCACCGGGAATTTCGAAGCCGAAGTACGGCGCATCGCGGGAAATGTCCCATTCCTGCAGGCCGGAATCGAGCCACTCGGCGAGCTTGTTGGCAACCGCGTCCTGCAGCGTGCCGCTGCGGGTCCAGGCTTGCAGCATCTGCTGGAAATCCGGCAGCTTGAAGAAGAAGTGCTGGGAGTCCTTCAGCACCGGCGTGGCGCCGGAAATCGCCGACTTCGGGTCTTTCAGGTCGGTGGGTGCGTAGGTGGCGCCGCATTTTTCGCAGTTGTCGCCGTACTGGTCTTCGGTGCCGCACTTGGGGCAGGTGCCCTTGATGAAGCGGTCGGCCAGGAACATTTTCTTTTCCGGGTCGAAATACTGGGTGACCGAGCGGGTGGAGATATGGCCGGCGTCACGCAGCTTCAGGTAGATCTGGCTCGACAGCTCACGGTTTTCTTCGGCGTGAGTGGAGTGGAAATTGTCGAAGTCCACCAGGAACTCGGCAAAGTCGGCGCTGTGTTCAGCCTGGACGTTGGCGATCAGTTGTTCCGGGGTGATGCCTTCTTTTTCCGCGCGCAACATGATGGCCGAACCGTGGGCGTCGTCGGCGCAGACATAGATGCATTGGTTGCCGCGATGTTTCTGGAAGCGCGTCCACATATCGGTCTGGATGTATTCCAGCATATGGCCGAGGTGAATCGAACCATTGGCGTAGGGCAGGGCGCTGGTGACGAGAATCTTGCGTGGCTCGGACATGGGGCTCGGCTACTTGATGAAACGGAGGTCGGCCACTATAAAGCGCTGGCGGCTTTTTTTCACCCTGTGAGCCTGTTTCCGAATGCTGGCAGGGCTTCTGTAGCGAGGGAGCTTGCTCCCGCTGGGGGGCGAAGCCGCCCCAAAATGGTTGTGCGCCCTGATAACTGGGCTGAGTCAGCCTTAAGGCGACTGCTGTGCAGTCGAGCGGGAGCAGGCTCCCTCGCCACACAGGCACGCGCGGCGTAGGATAGCGGCCTGTTTTTCAAGTCTTGCTATCGGAGTTGCCCATGAGCGCCGTCAATCGCGCAGCGGTGGAAGCCGTTCTTCGCCAGTACACCGACCCCTACCTGAACCAGGACCCGATCAGCGCCGGATGCGTGCGCGCCATCGATATCCAGGGCGATCGCGTCAGCGTCCAGCTGGAAATCGGCTACGCCGCCGATCTGTTCAAGGGCGGTTGGGCGCAGATGCTGCAAATGGCCATCGAGTCCCTGGACGGCGTAACGGCTGCCAAGGTCGAAGTCACCAGCGTGATCGCCGCCCACAAGGCCCAGGCGCAGGTGCCGGGGTTGGCGAACGTCAAGAATGTGATCGCCGTGGCGTCGGGCAAGGGCGGCGTGGGCAAGTCCACCACCGCCGCCAACCTGGCCCTGGCCCTGGCCCGTGAAGGGGCGAAGGTCGGGATTCTCGACGCGGACATCTACGGTCCGAGCCAAGGCATCATGTTCGGCATTGCCGAAGGCACGCGCCCGCAGATCAAGGAACAGAAGTGGTTCGTCCCGCTCGAGTCCCATGGCGTGGAAGTCATGTCCATGGCCTTCCTCACCGACGACAACACGCCGATGGTCTGGCGCGGCCCGATGGTGTCCGGCGCCTTGCTGCAGTTGGTCACGCAAACCGCCTGGGGCGACCTGGATTACCTGGTGATCGACATGCCGCCAGGCACTGGCGACATCCAATTGACCCTGGCGCAGAAAGTCCCGGTGGCCGGCGCGGTGATCGTCACCACTCCCCAGGATTTGGCGCTGCTGGACGCGCGTAAAGGTGTCGAAATGTTCCGCAAGGTGAACATTCCGGTGCTGGGCGTCGTGGAGAACATGGCCGTGCACATTTGCTCCAACTGCGGGCATGCCGAGCATCTGTTCGGTGAAGGCGGCGGGGAAAAACTGGCGACCCAGTACGGCGTCGAACTGCTGGCCTCGCTGCCGCTGTCGATGCTCATCCGCGAACAGGCCGACGGCGGCAAGCCCACGGTCATCGCCGAACCGGACAGCCAGATCGCCATGGTCTACCAGGAACTGGCCCGCCACGTCGGCGCGCGGATCGTGTTGCAGGAAGCAGCCTCGCCGGCGATGCCGAACATCACCGTCAGCGACGATTAATTACGCGCTGGCTCTGTGGGAGCGGGCTTGCTCGCGAATGCGGTAGAGCATCAACTTATCTGTTGAATGACACACCGCCTTCGCGGGCAAGCCCGCTCCCACATTTGGTTTTCGCGGAGTTTAGATCCGCAACCCGCCATCCATCTCCAGGATCCGACCGGTGTAGTAGTCGTTTTCGAAGATATAGGCTGCCGAATGGGCGATCTCTTCGGGCTTGCCCATGCGCTTGAGCGGAATCCCCGAAGTCATTTTTTCCAGGGCCTCGGGTTTCATGCCCAGGGTCATCTCGGTTTCGATGAAGCCCGGTGCGATGCCCGCGACACGAATGCCGTAGCGTGCCAGTTCCTTGGCCCAGGTCACGGTGGCGGCGGCCACACCGGCCTTGGCGGCCGAGTAGTTGGTCTGGCCGACATTGCCGGCGCGGGAGATCGACGAAATATTGATGATCGCGCCGCTGTTCTTCAGCTCGACCATTTTCGCCGCCACTTCACGGGTGCAGAGGAATACACCGGTCAGGTTGACGTCGATGACCGCCTGCCACTGGGCCAGGCTCATCTTGGTCATTTCGCCATCCTTGACCTTCAGCAGCAGGCCGTCGCGCAGGATCCCGGCGTTGTTGATCAGGCCATGTACCGCGCCGAAATCCTCGGCCACCCGGGCGACCATGTCGCTCACCTGTTCTTCATTGGCAACGTTGCACAGGTACGACCGGGCCTCGACGCCCTTGGCCACGCACGCGGCAACGGCCTGGTCGAGTTTTTCCTGGTTGAGGTCCACCAGGGCCAGCTTTGCGCCTTTGCCGGCCAGGTACTCGGCCATGGAGCGGCCCAAACCCTGGCAACCGCCGGTGATAATGATTACTTTGTCGGTGAGTTGCATTTCGTATGTCCCGGGCAGAACGATGGATAAGGTCCTTTGAAAGCTTCTCGATCTGCGACGTGCAGCCTGGCTGCGCAGAACTGCCCCGACGACTCGCTGGAACATTGCCCAGCTGTCCGACCGGTTTTTAAACGGATTTCATCAAAGGAGTCATAAATTGAGCGTTGACGCTGCCAAGCATGCACGAGAATTGCTGCTCAAGGAATACCGTGGAATGCTCTCCACCCATTCCAAATCCATGCCCGGTTTTCCGTTCGGCTCCGTCGTACCGTATTGCCTGGACGAGCAGGGCCGGCCGCTGATCCTGATCAGTCGAATCGCCCAGCACACCCACAACCTGCAAAAAGATCCCAAGTGCTCGATGCTGGTGGGGGAGCGGGGCGCCGAGGATGTGCAGGCTGTCGGGCGCCTGACCTACCTGGCCGAAGCGCAGCAATTGCAGGATGAAGCCGCTATCGACGCCGCCGCTGAGCGCTACTACCGTTATTTCCCCGACTCCCGTAACTACCACAAGGCCCATGATTTCGATTTCTGGGTGCTCAATCCGGTGCGTCATCGCTATATCGGTGGCTTTGGCGCCATCCACTGGCTCGACCAGGTCACCCTCGCCAACCCGTTCGCCGGCAAGGCCGAGGCGGGCATGATCGAGCATATGAACGCTGATCACGCCAAGGCCATCGCCCATTACGTGGAACTGGCCGGCCTGCCGACAACCGAGCCGGCGCAAATGGTGGGCATCGACAGCGAAGGCATGCATTTGCGCATTGGCCAGGGCTTGTATTGGCTGGCTTTCCAAGCACCCTGCAACACGCCGACACAAGTGCGCGAAGCCTTGGTTTATCTGGCTCACGCCGTCCATTGGCCGAAAAAAGCTGAGGCCGACGCTTGATTTCACGAAAGGGCGACGTCATTTAAGGTTTCATAGCAAGGCATTCTTGCGTTGAGGAACCATTTGATGCGCCCTTTTTTGTTGCTCTTTCTGCTGTTCCCGGTGTTGGAGCTGTTCGTATTCGTCAAGATCAGCGGTGCGATCGGGTTTTTCCCGGCGCTGCTGCTGGTCATTCTAGGCACGATGCTCGGTGTGTTCGTGCTGCGTATCGCCGGCCTCGCCACCGCATTGCGTGCCCGTGAAAGCCTGAGCCGTGGCGAACTGCCGGCCCAGACCATGCTTGAAGGCCTGATGCTGGCCTTGGGTGGCGGCCTGCTGATCCTGCCTGGCTTTATCAGCGACGTGGTGGGCCTGGTGCTGCTGTTGCCTTTCACCCGTCGATTGCTGGCCAATAAAATGCGCCAGCGCGCCGAAGAGCAGGCGATGCGCCAGCGGGCCTTTGCCGATGACCTGCAGCCACGTGGCGGTCCGGCTCCGCGCGAGCCCGTGGGCCGCGACCCCCAGGTGATCGAAGGCGAATTCGAACACCGCGACTCCAAGTAAAAAACTGCGCACGGCACCTTCGGGTGCCGTGTTCGTTTCAAGCCATCGAGCTAAAAAATTTTCTACCCCGCCCTTGTAATCGGCTTGCCCGCCCTTATGTATGGGTCACCGCAAGGTTTCCGGTGGCAACACCGGACAGACTTCCGCGGTTCGACTGACGAACCGCACCCGGCTTTGCCGGCTTTGTAAAACCCGCCGGGACTACACCGGCCGATGAAAACCAAAAATTAGGAGAGATCGACAATGAAGCTTCGTCCTCTGCATGACCGCGTCGTCGTCCGTCGCAGCGAAGAAGAAAAGAAAACCGCTGGCGGTATCGTCCTGCCAGGTTCGGCTGCCGAAAAGCCAAACCAGGGTGAAGTTCTCGCTGTTGGCCCAGGCAAAGCACTGGAAAACGGTGAAGTACGTGCGCTGTCCGTGAAAGTGGGTGACAAGGTTGTTTTCGGCCCTTACTCCGGTAGCAACACCGTGAAAGTAGATGGCGAAGACCTGCTGGTGATCGGCGAAAGCGAAATCCTCGCTGTCATCGAAGGCTGATACCCCCGCTCATTTTCCCGCTACTACCAAAGTATTTAAGGAATATCGATCATGGCTGCTAAAGAAGTTAAATTCGGCGACTCCGCCCGCAAGAAAATGCTCACCGGTGTCAACATCCTGGCTGATGCAGTAAAAGCGACCCTGGGCCCGAAAGGCCGTAACGTGATCATCGAGAAGAGCTTCGGCGCTCCGACCATCACCAAGGACGGCGTTTCCGTAGCCAAGGAAATCGAACTGGAAGACCGTTTCGAAAACATGGGCGCGCAGCTGGTCAAAGACGTTGCCTCCCGTGCCAACGATGACGCTGGCGACGGCACCACCACCGCCACCGTTCTGGCTCAGGCCATCGTCAACGAAGGCTACAAAGCCGTCGCTGCCGGCATGAACCCGATGGACCTCAAGCGCGGTATCGACAAGGCGACCATCGCCATCGTTGCCGAACTGAAAAACCTGTCCAAGCCATGCGCTGACACCAAGGCTATCGCTCAGGTAGGTACTATTTCCGCCAACTCCGACAGCTCCATCGGCGACATCATTGCCGAAGCCATGGAAAAAGTTGGTAAAGAAGGCGTGATCACCGTTGAGGAAGGCTCGGGCCTGGAAAACGAACTGTCGGTTGTAGAAGGCATGCAGTTCGACCGTGGCTACCTGTCCCCGTACTTCGTCAACAAGCCGGACACCATGGTTGCCGAGCTGGACAGCCCGCTGATCCTGCTGGTCGACAAAAAGATCTCCAACATCCGCGAAATGTTGCCAGTACTGGAAGCCGTCGCCAAAGCCGGCCGCCCACTGCTGATCGTTTCCGAAGACGTTGAAGGCGAAGCCCTGGCGACCCTGGTCGTGAACAACATGCGTGGCATCGTCAAAGTCGCAGCCGTCAAGGCTCCAGGCTTCGGCGACCGTCGCAAGGCCATGCTGCAGGACATCGCCGTATTGACCGGCGGTACCGTTATCTCCGAAGAGATCGGCCTGAGCCTGGAAAGCGCCACCCTGGAAAACCTGGGTAGCGCCAAGCGCGTGACCATCTCCAAGGAAAACACCATCATCGTTGACGGTGCTGGCGTTGAAGGCGACATCGAGTCGCGTATCGCTCAGATCCGCGCCCAGGTTGCCGAGACTTCCTCGGACTACGACCGTGAAAAACTGCAAGAGCGTCTGGCCAAGCTGTCCGGTGGCGTTGCAGTGATCAAGGTTGGCGCTGGTTCCGAAGTCGAAATGAAAGAGAAGAAGGCCCGCGTTGAAGACGCCCTGCACGCAACCCGTGCAGCCGTTGAAGAAGGCGTGGTACCTGGCGGTGGCGTTGCGCTGATCCGTGCTCTGGAAGCCCTGACCGGCCTGACCGGCGACAACGCCGACCAGAACGTCGGTATCGCAGTACTGCGCCGTGCCGTTGAAGCACCGCTGCGCCAGATCGCTGCCAACTCCGGCGACGAGCCAAGCGTTGTGGTCAACGAAGTCAAGAACGGCAAAGGTAACTACGGTTACAACGCTGCGACTGGCGTCTACGGCGACATGATCGAAATGGGCATCCTGGACCCAACCAAGGTGACCCGTTCCGCGCTGCAGGCAGCATCTTCCATCGGCGGCCTGATCCTGACCACCGAAGCGGCGATCGCTGATGCACCGAAGAAAGACAGCGGTGCTGGCGGCGGTATGCCAGACATGGGCGGCATGGGTGGCATGGGCGGCATGATGTAAGCCAGCCTTACCCCTGTAGCGAAAAACCCCGCCTTGCGAAAGCAGGCGGGGTTTTTTATTGCCTTGGGTTTACCCCGGTTTATGAAATACACGGGTTCCCTGTGGGAGCGGGCAAGCTCGCTCCCACAGGGATATGTATTTTCAAGCATTTACAGGCAAGGTGGCGGCTACAGACCCGGCCTTTAAAGCCGGGCGATACAGGATGAAGTAATAACAGCCCAGGCAGATCAGCCAACAGAATACGGCGGTCCACACATTGTGGGAAAAGAAGTGTGCGCCCTGCATCATGCGGCCGATGGAGAACACCGTTCCCAGGGTGAAGGCAAAGATGAGTGCCTGGCGCGCCAGGCGCGGACGGCGGTCACGCAATACGAAGAACAGCGCGAACAGCGTGAACCCGGTGGCGGCATGCCCCCCGGGCCAGCAGCGGCCGGGTTTATCGGTGGCCGGGCGTGGGCTCAGCAGTTCACTGTAGGTTTCCTTGCCCCCGAACTCCTTCAGGCTCCAGGGGCATTGCACTGCTGTCACCGCTTTCATTGGCGTGACGAAAGACGTCGCCAGCGCCAGGGAGAGCACCAGGCAGCCCAGTTCTCGCTTGAACGGCTTGAGCCGGGGCACAAAAAACGCGCTTATGAACCCGACGATGGAAAACACCGAGAAGGCGATGACCACCTGCTTCGCCCGGTCGTGGAGAATATCTTCCAGGAAATAACTGTGACGTCCGATGAAGGTGCCCACGGCCGGATCATAGAACAATCGGGCCAGGACCATGTCCAGATCGGTCCACTCCAGCAGAACCAGGATGACCGCTGTGACGGCGGGAATGGCAAGGCATAGCCAAAAGTTCAATGGGCGAGGGGCGGAACATATGACGCTTGATGACATGACAGGTCCTGAACAATGAAAGCGCCCCAGGGCATCAGCCTGGGGCAGTTCGGTTAACGTTCGCTGATTTGCTCGACACCCTCCTTGGGTGCCTTCCAGCCAAGCAGCTGTTGCTTGAAGCCATAACTGGCGGTTTGGTAATACGTGATTGCGCGTTTGATCAACGGATCGTCGCCGGTTGCCTTGGACTCGCGGCTCTCGGTCAGCGCATCGTCATGCCGTCGCAGACCCTGGCGCGGACTGAGAATTGCCAGATCCTTGCCATCGAACAGACCCAGGTGTTGGTAATTGCCCACGACAACGCGGGGTGGCGTCGGGTTGTCCTGCAACAGGTTGCGACCGAAGAACGTTGATTGATAATCCAGGTTCAGTAATCCAAGCAAGGTGGGCGCGAGATCGATCTGACTGGCCAGTTGGTCGCTCTCCCGCGGTTCGATCAGCTTCGGCGCGTAGATGAACAGCGGGATCTGATAGTTGCTGATCGGCAGGTCTTCCTTCCCTGCGCTGCCGGCGGTGTGGTCGGCGACGAAGACGAAGAGGGTGTTATCGAACCACGGTTTTTGCCGCGCCTGTTCCAGAAACTGACCGATGGCGTAATCGGTGTACTTTACCGCGCCATCACGGCCATTGCCGGATTTGATGTCTATCCGGTTATCGGGATAGGTGTAGGGGCGGTGATTGGAGGTCGTCATCAACTGCAGCAAGAAGGGCTGTTGCTTGGCGAAATTGGCATCGGCCAGCTTCAGTGTCTGTTTATACAGATCCTCATCGGCCATGCCCCAGGCATTTTTGAAATGGATCTCGGATTCGTCGATGCTGCTCTGATCGACAACCCGATAACCGTTGCCGCTGAAGAATGCATTCATGTTGTCGAAGTAACCGCGTCCGCCATAGACAAATACGCTGTCGTAACCGACTGCGCTCAATTGCTGGCCCAGGCTGGCAAAACCGCTCTCACGCCCGATGCGCTTGACGATCGAACGCCCCGGGGTTGGGGGGATAGCCAGGGTGATGGCTTCCAGGCCACGGTCGGTGCGAGTGCCCGTGGCGTAGAAATTGTTGAAATACAGGCTCTGTTTACGCAAGGCGTCCAGGTTGGGCGTCAAGTCGCGTTTGTCGCCATTGCTGCCCAGGTATTTGGCGCTAAGGCTTTCGATGGTCACCAGCACGATGTTCGGTTTACGGGGGGTGCCAGGGTTGTCGATCATTCGACGGATGTCTTGCGGGTCTTCACCGATGAAACGGGTATTGGGCTCGTTCAATTCGGCACGTATCTGCTGGGCCACAGTGGCCGGGGTCAGGCTGCTGTAGAACTGTCCGTAGTCCAGCTCGTTGTTACGGAATGCGGCGAAGAACTGATACGGGCCGTTGCTCGCCAGTTCGTTCTGGTAGGCATTACCGCCGTGGGCGCGCGGAGCGTCCTGGCTAAGCAACTGTAGGCTCAACCCGGCCATGGCCAGCAGGCCCAACGCGCCGAACAGGCGGCCTCTGATAGGCGGTAACGGGGCGCTCAGGGCGGCATTGAAGGATTTGCGCAAGGCCAGGCTCAAGCCCACGGCCAGCACGGCGAGAATCGTCAGCAGGGTGCCGATCGGATACGACTCCAGCACGTTATTGAGCACTTCGTCGGAATAGACCAGGTAGTCAACAGCGATGAAATTGAAGCGCACGCCGAATTCATCCCAAAAAAGCCATTCGGCCACAGAGGTGAACAGCATGATGAAAATACTCACGGTCAAAAGCGCTTGAAGGAACCAGCGGTGACCGCGACGGCGCCATAAGGCCGGAGGGCAAAGCAGCAGATACAGGCCCATCGGCAGGATCGCATAGGCAAGGAAACCCAGGTCATACAGCAGGCCGATGCCGAACGTGGAAACGCTGAATCCCGCCGCCTCATCCAGATGGGTCAGTAACAAAACGGTTCGGGTCAGGAAAAAAATCGACAGCCAGATGCCGATGATCAGCAGCAGAAGGCGCATTGGCGCCATTTTAATAAAGTCCATTTACTACATTTCCTTATTAGATCAATCCGATAGTGCGAGAGTGTTGCCTTGTGACTGTAGTCAGTTTGTGAATCGATAGTGAAAAATCCATAAAAAAAACTGATGGAATGAAGGTCATGGCTGGCGCGCCGCAAGGCCTAGCCCTGAGTCGGCATTGGCCGTAAGCTGCGCGGGCCAAGATGGCTGTTAACGTGTACGCAGAGGTGCCCATGCGAATTCTATTGGTCGAAGACAACCGCGATATCCTGGCCAACCTGGCCGACTACCTGGGCCTCAAGGGCTATACCGTCGATTGCGCCCAGGACGGTTTGTCGGGGTTGCACCTGGCCGCTACCGAGCACTACGACCTGATCGTGTTGGACATCATGCTGCCGGGCATCGATGGCTATACCCTGTGCAAGCGCCTGCGCGAAGACGCCCGGCGCGACACGCCGGTGATCATGCTCACAGCCCGGGATCAATTGGATGATCGCCTGCAAGGCTTCAAGTCCGGCGCCGATGACTACCTGATCAAGCCTTTTGCCTTGTCGGAGCTGGCGGCACGGATCGAAGCCGTCATGCGTCGGGCCCAGGGCGGCGGCCGTCGGGCCTTGCAGGTCAGCGACCTGACCTACGACCTCGATACCCTTGAGGTGACCCGCCAGGGCAAACTGCTCAAGCTCAACCCTGTAGGCCTCAAGCTGCTGGCGGTGTTGATGCAGAAAAGCCCTCATGTGCTGCGCCGGGAAATTCTCGAAGAAGCATTGTGGGGTGATGATTGCCCGGACAGCGACAGCCTGCGCAGCCACGTCCACCAATTGCGCCAGGTGATCGACAAACCGTTCGACAAACCGCTGTTGCACACCGTACACGGCGTCGGCTATCGCCTGGCCGAGGGCCGAGATGGAGTTTAAGCAGAGCCTTGCTCAACGGATCATTATCGCTTTCGCGCTGATGAGCGCGTTGGTGGCAGGAGCATTCGCCATGGGCATCGTGGCGACGGTTCACTTGGTGGAAGAGAAACTGATTTCCGCCGGGCTTGGCGGCGATCTGCAACGCCTGCTGTTGATGGACAGCGTCTCTGACTGGAGCCATCGTCCGGAACCCGACCAGCTGTTTTATTTCAGTGGCGGTCCCGGTGACTTCGAGCTGCCCAAGGATCTGCGTCATCTGGAGCGCGGTTTCCACGAGGTGTTTCGCGAACAGTTGTCGTATCACGCCATGGTCGAAGTCGTCGACGGTCGACACTACGTGCTGTTGCAAGACCAGAGCGATTTCGAGGAGCGCGAACGGGTGTTGTTCGCCGTGGTGCTGGTGGGCTTCGTGCTCAGCCTGGCGCTGGCGGTTTTCCTCGGTTGGGTGCTGGCGCGCCGGGTAATGGCGCCCGTGGTTCGCCTCGCCCGGCAAGTGCGTCATCGCGATCAACTGCTGGGGCTCGCTCCGCCGCTGGCACCGGATTATGCCGCCGATGAGGTGGGTGAGCTGGCGGTGGCGTTCGACGCAACGCTGGGACGGTTACGCCAGGCCCTGACGCGCGAGCGGTTGTTTACCAGCGACGTGAGCCACGAGTTGCGTACGCCGTTGATGGTCTTGGCGACTTCATGCGAGTTGCTGTTGGAGAACCCGGCGCTGGACCAGCGTGGCCGTACCCAGGTCGAGCGTATCAACCGAGCCAGCGAAGAAATGCGCGAGCTGGTGCAAACCTTTCTGATGCTCGCCAGGGCCCAACGTGAAGACAACGGCATGTCGCCTCGCTTGACCCTTGGACAGGTGGCGGAGAACCTCATTGGTGTGTGGCGCGCTGCCATCGAATCCAAAGGCCTGACGCTGGTCTTCGTACCGGGGCACCCCGTCGATACCCTGTATAACGCCACATTCCTGACGGCAGTGATGGGCAATCTGTTGCGCAATGCCTTGCACTACACCGATCAGGGGTTTATCCGCCTCTCACTGTCCGCCACCGGATTTGTGGTCGAGGACAGTGGCGTGGGCATTCCCGAAGAGAAGCGCGAGGCGATGTTCGAGCCGTTCGTGCGCGGTAATGAACAGCGCGGCGAAGGGCTTGGGCTGGGGCTTTCCCTGGTGCAACGAATCTGCGAGAACCAAGGCTGGACGGTGAGCCTCAGCACAATGGAGCCCAACGGTTGCCGCTTCGAGGTGCAGCTGGACCCAGGAGCCTGACAGCTTCGATTGAAAAATCTTGTAACCATTGCGTCAGTCAAATGACTTCTTTTTCACAAATAGATGACATGGGGATTCATAAGGTTGAGCTGATCAGTTATGGAGCTCTTCCCCATGTCCAAACCCATCAAGCTCGATTTTTCTGAAAAGTACGACGAGCAACATGCCCGTAAATATTTTCAAAAGCATCGTAGCGGTCTGAGTCGTCGCCTTTCCAACCTTCGTGATCAACAACTGGCCCGGCACGCACTGGCGCTCGCCGGTGACCCGGGGCTGGTATTGGATTTGCCCTGTGGCGCGGGGCGTTTCTGGCCCTTATTGGCCGAAAAGCCGAATCGCGTCATCATTGGCGCGGACAATTCCGAGGCCATGCTCAAGACTGCTTTGGAGGCTCAACCGGCGGATGTCGTAAAACGGGTACAACCCTTGCACACTTCTGCGTTCGACATTGCGTTACCTGATAATGCCGTCGACAGCATTTTTTGCATGCGCCTGTTGCATCACATCGGTCAAGCCGAGCACCGCCTGGCGATCCTCAAGGAGTTCGGGCGCGTGAGTCGTGACAGTGTGATTGTTTCGTTATGGGTCGATGGTAATTTCAAGGCCTGGAAACGCAAGCGTCAGGAACGCACTCGTGGGCAGAAAGACTACCAGAATCGATTTGTGTTACCGGTTGCTACAGTAGAAGAAGAGTTTCGGCAGGCCGGGTTTCGCATTCAGGAACGACTGGACTTTCTACCGCTCTATGCCATGTGGCGAGTTTATGTATTACGCAAGAGGTAATGGCATGGGTATACAAGCAGCAGAGACATCAACGACCCCCCTCGATGACTTCGAGCATTTCTGGAGCCAGCAGGGGGAGTGGGTGGAAGAACCCAACGTGCGTCGCGGCGGTGAAAGCGGTGTGCAACGGATCAGGAGCAAGGACGGCAAGCTGCTTTATGCCAAGCGTCAGACCGGACATATTTATCGCAGTTGGTTGCACCCATTCGGTCGACCGACGGTGCTGCGCGAGCAGGATGCACTGCTGGCGTTGACCCGGCTCGATGTGCGTGTTCCCCAGCTGATTTTCTGTGGCGCCCAGCGGGACCCGGTTCATAAGTGGCGAGCGCTGCTGGTGACCAAGGCGCTCGACGGCTTTGAAGAAATCGAACACTGGTATGCCGCAGGTGGGCGCGAGCGTCACGGTGAAGCGGTGCATGATCAAATGCTCCAGGCACTGGCTGAAAGCCTGGCTCGCATGCACAAGGGCCGTTGGCAGCATGGCTGCATCTACATCAAGCACGTTTTTGTGCGTGTGACGGGAGAAGGCGAGGCGGCCAAACCCGAGGTGGCCTTGCTTGATTTCGAGAAGTGTCGCCAGCGCCTGACCGCTCAGCGAGCGGCTTCCCACGACATGAAGCAACTGCGGCGCCATTCGTCGTTCAGCGATGCCGACTGGAAAAAACTCGTCTACTTTTATGAGGCGGCGTTTGGCAGCGCTATCAAAGGTTTATAGCCATGAAACTAGAAATTGCTAGAGGTGTGTTTTTAGTGGGAGCCCTGGCAGTTGCATCGATGGCGGTGGCTGTCTGGGAGCAGCCACGCGCGCAGATCCTTAGTGTGTCCAATGCTGATGCGCACTGTCCTTTGCCACGCGTGGCGAAGGCCAGTGAGGCGATCCGGCCGGACAACGATCTGCTGCTGTTCATGTTCAGTCTTTCCCAGGGGATGAAGCCGCAGAGTTGAGCATCATGGAACCAGGATAAAAGGCCTCGCTTGTGCGAGGCTTTTTTTTGGATTTTTCCCACTTGCCACAAGTCTCCAGCAGGACCCGATGCCTCAGGGTTTGTCCGGCTTGGCCAGCAAGGTGTAGACGCAGGGCAGCACGAACAGCGTAAATAACGTACCGATCGACATGCCCGTGGCGATCACCGTGCCGATGTCGAAGCGGCTCACCGCGCCGGCACCTGTGGCGAGGATCAACGGCACCATGCCAAACACCATGGCTGCGGTGGTCATCAACACCGGCCGCAGACGAATCGACGCTGCCAGTTCCACGGCTTCGCGCGGCGTCAGGCCCTGTTCCTTGCGCAACTGGTTGGCGAACTCGACGATCAGGATCCCATGCTTGCTGATCAGGCCGATCAGCGTCACCAGGCCCACCTGGGTATAGATGTTCATGCTTGACCAGCCGAGGAACAGCGGAATCAATGCGCCGCAAATGGACAGCGGTACCGTCACCAGGATCACCAGCGGGTCGCGGAAGCTCTCGAACTGGGCGGCCAGTACCAGGAAGATGATTGCCAGGGCCAGGGCAAAGGTGACCCACAGCGCGCTGCCCTCCTGTACGAACTGCCGCGAAGCCCCGGCGTAATCGAAGGCGAAGCCCACCGGAGCCTCCTCCCGGGCGATCTGGCGGACCGTCTCGATGGCTTCACCCATGCTCACGATGGGAAAGCCTGAGATCGTCACCGCGTTGAGCTGCTGGAACTGATTCAGTTGTCGCGGTCGCGCCCGGTCGCTGACCTTGATCAGGGTCGACAGCGGCAAGGACTCGCCCTTGGCATTTTTTACGTAGTAGTTGTTCAACCGGTCCGGATTGTCCCGAAATGATCGCTCGACCTGGGCAATGACCTTGTAGCTACGCCCCTCGATGGTGAAACGATTGATTTCCGCCTCACCTAGCAGGGTCGCCAGTGTGCCGCCCAGGTCCTGCATCGAAACGCCCATCTGGGCCGCCTTGGCGCGATCGATATCGACCACGACCTCGGGTTTGTCGAACGCAAGGTCGATATCCATGAAGGCGAATTTGCCCGATTCCAAGGCGCGTTTCTTCACGCGTTCGGCGATCTCCAGCAGCGTGGCGTAATCCTTCGGCGAATTGATGACGAAGGCGAATGGCAGGCCTTCGCCGGTGCCGGGCAATGAGGGCAGGTTGAACCCGAAGATTTGCAAGCCAGGAATAGTCTCCAGCTTGGCCTGGACCTCTGGCAGGATTTCCATCTGGGTGCGGCTGCGTTCGTTCCAGGGCTTGAGCAGGAAGCCGCCGATGCCGGACTGCACACCGTTGTAGCCGTTGATCTGGAACGAGGAATAGTATTCGGGGAATTCCTTGAAGATGGTGAGGAAGTGGTCGGTGTAGGCGTTCAGGTAGTCGAGGTTGGTCGTCTTCGGGGCGTTGGCCATCATGAAGATGATGCCCTGGTCTTCGTCGGGCGCCAGTTCGGACTTGGTGAACATGATCAGCACCGGAATCAGCAGCAGTATGATCCCGGCAAACACCAGCACCACCGGCCGGGAATTGAGTGTGCCGTGAAGCAGGCGCTGGTAGCGGTTCTTCAAGCGTTCGAAAATCACGTCCAGCCGATGGGCCAGCCCAGACGGGTTTTCGTCATGGCGCAACAGCATCGCGCACATCATCGGCGAGAGGGTCAGGGCGACGATTCCGGAAATCACTACCGCCCCCGCCAGGGTCAAGGCGAACTCCTTGAACAAGGCCCCCGTCAGGCCTTGCAGCAGGCCGATCGGCGCGTACACCGCCGCCAGCGTGATGGTCATCGAGACCACCGGCATGGCGATTTCCCGGGCGCCTTCGATTGCGGCGTCAAAGGGCGTCTTGCCCTCCTCGATGTGCCGATGGATGTTCTCCACCACGACGATGGCGTCGTCCACCACCAGGCCAATGGCAAGCACCATGGCCAGCAGCGTCAGCAGGTTCATCGAGTAGCCCATCAACTGCATGAAGAACATCACGCCGATCATCGACAGAGGGATGGTCACCACGGGGATCAGCACTGAACGCAAGGCGCCGAGGAACAGGAACACCACGACGATGACGATCAGCACCGCCTCGAACAGGGTTTTCACCACCTCGTCGATGGATGCCTGGATGAACAGGGTGGCGTCGTAGGCGATCTCGGCCTTGAGATTGGTCGGCAACTGGGCCTCCATCTCCGGCATGATCTTGCGCACTTCCTTGATGACATCGAGCGGGTTCGCGCCGGGCGTGGCCTTGATCCCGATGTACACCGAGGGCGTGCCACCGAAGGAGCTGATGGTGTCGTAATTCTCGGCGCCCATTTCCACGCGAGCCACGTCCCGCAGCAGTACGCGGCTGTCCCCGTCGGTCTTGAGCGGGATCGCTGCGAAGGCCTCGGCCGACTTGAGTTCGGTGTTGGCGTTGATGCTGGTGACGACGTACTCGCCCTTGACTTCACCGGCAGCGGAAAGGAAGTTGTGCTGGCGCACGGCGTTGGTCACGTCGGCGGCGGTCAGGCCAAAACCGGCGAGCTTGACCGGGTCCAGCCACAGGCGCATGGCAAAGACCTGGTTGCCAAGGATTTCTGCCTCAGCCATGCCAGGCAGCGTCGCGAGCTTGGGCTGGATAACCCGTGACAGGTAATCGGTAATCTGCGGGTTGTTCAGTTCCTTGCTGAAGAAACTGATGTACATCAGCGCCGAGGCATCGGCCGCCTCGCGACTGAGGACCGGGTCCTCGGCGTCCTGGGGCAACTGGTTCTTGACCTCGTTGGCCTTGGCCAGCAGTTCGGTAAAGAGTCGGTCGCTGTTGGAGCCGATGCGGGCGTAGACCGAGATCACCGAGAAGTTCTGCCGGCTGACCGACGTCATGTAGTCGATGCCCTCGGCACTGGCCAGGCTCTGTTGCATCGGTTGGGTGATGTAGCCCTGGATGGTTTCGGCGTTTGCCCCGGGGTAGGCGGTGGTCACCGTGATCAGGGCGTTCTCCATTTGTGGATACTGCCGCAGCGGCAGCTTGCTCCAGGCCTGGAAGCCCAGCAGCACGATCAACAGGCTGACCACGGTAGCGAGCACCGGACGGCGGATGAACGGATCGGTAAAAGCCATGGGGGTTCCTTGATCAGTCCGCGCGTGGCGGGCTGTTCTGTTCGGTCAGGGTCTTGTCATCGCTGATCGCGATGTGCGTACCGTTGTCGAGCTTGATCTGGCCGGCAATCACGACTTGTTCGCCGCTCTGTACGCCTTTGGCCACCAGCACCTGGCCGTCACGGCGTTCACCGGTCTCGACGAAGCGGCGCTCGGCAATCAGCACCGGCTGGCCCTTGTCATCCTTCTCGACATTGCCGTCCGCGGCTTTCTTCTGCGTGACCACGTACATGGAATTGCCGTAGAGGGTGTACGTCACGGCGCTTTCCGGCACGACGATTCCGGCCGCAATGTCCGGCAGAATCACCTGCAGATCCGCGAACATGCCAGGCAGCAGCTTGCCGTCGGGGTTGGCCAGGGTGGCGCGCACCAGCACGTTGCGGGTGCTGTCCTCGACCTTGGGGTTGATTGCGCTGATGGCGCCGACGAAGTTCTGCCCGGGATAGGCCGAGACGCTGACGTTGACCGGCTGGGCAACCGCGAGCCGGGGCACCATCTGCTCGGGTACGTAGAAGTCCACATAGAGGCTGCTGAGGTCCTGCAGGGTGGCAATGACCGTGCCGCTGGCCAGGTAGTCGCCGACGTCCACCTGGCGAATGCCGATGGTGCCGCTGAATGGCGCAAGAATGTGTTTTTTGGCCAGCGAGGCCTTGAGTTGGTTGACCGTGGCCTGGTTCTTTTTCAACTGTGCCGAGAGTCGGTCGAATTCGCCCTTGGAGATCGCCTGGCTGCCCACCAGTTGCCGGCCGCGACCGAAATCCAGCTGGGAGAGGCCCAGGTCGGCCTCGGCGGTTTCCAGCAGGGCGCTTTCCACCTCGCTGTCGAGTTGCAGCAGCGGCTGGCCGGACTTGACCTTCTGCCCGGACTGGAACTGTACCTTCTGCACGGTCCCGGCAATTTCCAGGCTCAGGTCGACGCCTTGCAGGGCCTTGAGGCTGCCAACCGTGGGCAGGCGGGCCTGCCAGGGTTGCTCGGTGGCCTTGGCCACGGCAACGTTGACCGGCGGCTTGGGCACGGAAAACATCTGGATTTGCTGATAAACGGAAAAGGCCTTGTAGCCGGCCAATAACAGCACCACCAGCAGGACAACACCCAACATGATCAGCATGCGGCGTCGCAGCATGTTCCACTTCCTTGGAAATAAACTGAGAGAAAAGACAGGCAGGCGGGCACATTACTCTGACTACGCCAGCCATTCCAAATGATGTTTGCCGCTAATGTGTAAGAACTTTTCTTTAACGTTTCCCGTCCTCTCGTCAGGCCAAATGCAAATGGTTGTCCCAGAGCCCCGCCGGCAGATCCAGCGGTTTTGCCACCAGGTTCGATTGCCGGCAGTCATAGTAGCGGCAGCGTCCCTGGCCCGAGGTCACGACGAAGCCGTCGGCCACGGCGCCCACGCCGGCGCAGTCCGGCAGCGGCGCATCCAGGCGTACCGCGCCGCTGTCCAGGTCCCAGATGAAGAACCGGTTGCCCCGTGGGGCGGTCAGGGCGACCAGGCGCAGGTCGCTGTGCACGGCGACGCTGGCGGTGTAGTGCCCCATGGCCTGCAATTGCTCGTCAGCCACCGGAAATGCCTGAAATGGCTGGCCCGGCCGCTTGATCGCCACCAGCTCCGAGGGCTCGTGGGCAGGGCCCATGAACTGCTGGCCGGAAACGATGGTGCCGTCGCTGGCGATGCCCAGGTGACGAACGCTGTTCATCGACTGGCCGAGGGTTTCCTTGCTCAGCAGGGTGCCATCGCGGCGCATCAGCACCAGGCTCGGCTCCATGGCGTCGAGGTTCATTTCGACGCGGCTTTCGGCCTCGGTGCGGATGCCGCCATTGGCCACTACCAGCGTCTCGCCGTCGGGCATCCACGACACCTGGTGAGGGCCGATCCCGTGGGTGGGGATCTCGCCACTGTGGACCAGCCGCTCGCCTTCGAATCGGTAGACGCCCAGCAAGCCGCGACCCGGATCCGTGGTGTCGTTCTCGGTGGCATACAGCCATTCGCCGCTGTTGTGGATTACCGCGTGGCCGTAGAAATGCCGGTTCGGCAACGAGGTGATGGTTTGCAGCAGTGTGCCGTCGCGCAGATCGATCAGGTAGCTCTCGGTGCCCGGGCGACGGGCGACGAACAGCGCGATCGGGTGCGCCGGATGATTGATGATGTCATGGCAGCGCTGGCCAACCTGGGTGGCGAACACCCGGCTACCGTCCAGTCGATAGCCCACGGCATAATGCTTGCCATCGTCATCGTCCCGTGCCGAAAGCAATAGCGGACTCTTGTCCTTTTGCTTGAACAGCGTCCAGCCGCCAAGGGTAACGGCGCCGAGCAGCAAGCTGCCCAGTGCCAGGGCCTGACGTCGTAGCATGATCAGTCACCGTCGTTGGCATTGAAGCCCAGTTGAATGCCCAGCGCCTTGGCCAGTTCGCCTTCGTGCAGGCGATGGACGACGTTGAGGCTGTCGTACAAATCGTTGAGTTGCTGGCGCCCGGCATCGTCGTTGAGCATCTCGGTCAGCGAACGCTGGCTGCTGGCGAATAACTTCAACGACGCATCGTAGGCGGCATCGATCTTGTCGGCCAGAGGCTTCTGCTCGCTGGACAACAAGCCGCGCAAGCCTTTGTTATCCACGCCTGCCCACACGGTCCTGGCCGCGCTCAGGCTGGCTTCC
Source organism: Pseudomonas sp. Q12-87 (assembly GCF_001269755.1). Taxonomy (NCBI): domain Bacteria; kingdom Pseudomonadati; phylum Pseudomonadota; class Gammaproteobacteria; order Pseudomonadales; family Pseudomonadaceae; genus Pseudomonas; species Pseudomonas sp. Q12-87. The sequence continues at coordinate 194,627 of NZ_LHVI01000010.1, forward strand.
AGGCCTTGCAGTGATGATTGGCTGCGCCAGGCATCGGCCTGGAACGGTTGGGGCACGCCCTTGCTCTGGCGGCCCATCGGTGTGCCGAGTTTCTTCTTCAGCGTGTCCAGGGCGGTGACCTGGACACGCAGCAGATCGGCGATGGCTTCGTGGGAATCGGCGTAGCGCTGGTTAGGAAACTTGCTCATCTGGGCGAGCATGCCGTCGTTGGTATTCCAGCGCGACAGGATCTCTTCGGCCAGTTGCTTCTGGCGCTCACCGATGGCGGTCAGCAGCGGACAGTATTTGGCTTTCTGCGCGTTGTCGGCCATGTCGATCTTGGCATCGAACAGCAGGTATTCGTAGGCCGAAAGACCTTGGACCACGACGCTGGACTTGGCCAGGCCGGCGGCGTCGATCTGCGGCTCGCTGTTGACCAGTTGCTCGACCTGGCGGCCCACCAGGTTTTTCTTGTCCGGCCAGAACTGCACCTGCCAGGCGCGGTTGCCCTCGGCCAGCGGCCCGATCAGCAATGGTTGCAGCTCAGCCCAGGCTTTTTGCGCCTTGAGAAAGTCGGCGCGGGCGGCCTCCAGGTTTTCCTTGCCTTGGCAGAACGCCAGGGCGCTGCTCGCCAGTTGCCGGTCGGCGTCGACCCAGCGGCTGTAGGTCGGCAGGATCACTTGCTTGGCGATGGCCGCCGAGGTGACCGCTTGCGGATCCTGGGGCGAGCAGGCGCCGAGGGCGATGGCGGCGAGGCTGGTGAACAACAGCTTGGGACGGAACATGTCGGGCTCCCGTGTTTCGGAAAGTGCGTTTAAAGGGAATTCAAAAAAGCCAGCAACGCGGTGCGCTGCTCGGCATCGAACGCTAATACTTGTCGTTGCGCCGCCTGCGCCTCGCCACCATGCCACAGCACGGCTTCGAGCAGATTGCGGGCGCGTCCGTCGTGCAGGAACTGGGTGTGGCCATTGACGGTTTCGGTCAGGCCGATGCCCCACAAGGGCGGTGTTCGCCAGTCACGGCCGCCGGCCTTGAATTCGCTGCGGTTGTCGGCCAGGCCTTCGCCCATGTCGTGCAACAGCAGGTCGGTGTAGGGGCGTATGACCTGGTTCGCCAGCTCCGGCTCGGCAGCGTTGGCGGACGTGGTGTATTTCGGCGTGTGGCAGGACTGGCAACCGGCCTGGAAAAACAGATTCTTGCCCGCCAGCACTTGGGGCGAACCCACCTCACGACGGGCCGGCACGGCGAGGTTGCGGCTGTAGAACAGCACCAGTCGCAGGATGTTGTCGCTGACTTCCGGCTCGCCGTCCGGGCCGTTGCCGCTGGGGGCGCGCTTGCAGTCGAGCTGGGTCTGGGTGCAGTCGTCGAAGGGCCGCAGGCTCGTCGTCAGGCCCATGTCACCGGAGAATGCATGGACGTTCTGCTGGTTGAGGTTCGGCTGTCCGGCCTTCCAGCCGAAACGCCCCAGCACGGTTTTTTGCAGGACATCGTCCCAGACCTGGTTGGGACGACCGGCTATGCCTTTGTTCTCCCGCGCCTGGGCCTCGGCGTTCGCCAGGATGGCTTCGTCGGGAATGGCCTCCAGCAATCCCAGGCCGATCATCGGCGGTGCGACGCGGGCGGAAAACCGCGTGTCGGGGTGCATCGGGCCATAGGCCAGCTGGCTGATCTGCAGGTTTGGCTTGCGCAGTTCCACAACGGTGCCGTCGGTGAAACTGACCGGGACGGGGCTGTAATCGACCCGTACCTTGCCTTCCGGAGCGACGCCGGGTACGGACATGTCTTGCAACTGCCCGCCATAGACCGGTTCTGGCACCACGCCCAATTGTTCGATGACCTTGGCGTAAGGCGCTGCGTCAGGAATCGACAGGCGCACCAGCATCGATACTGCCGTGGCCGCGTCTGGCGCGGGAGGATGGCCGCGGCCGTCCTTGATGTGGCAGTTCTGGCAGGCGTTGGTATTGAACAACGGGCCGAGACCATCGCGGGCGGTGGTGGTCGAAGGGGCGATCACCCAGGGGCTGCGGAAAAAGCTGTTGCCGACGCTGAAATCCACCCGCCGCGAAGGCGGCAGGTTGGCCGAAGGCAGGGAAAAGGCATTCTGATCCGTCTTGCGTACCGTCGCGGCGCCACCGGACCGGGCTTCCCCGGGCTCGGCCTGGGTAAAGCGCGGGGCATCATCGCAGGCACTCAGGCCCAAGGCCATGAACAGTGCACATAGACGAAGAGGCAACGACGGCATCGGGCATCCTGGAAGAGGAGTGAAACGGGGCGCAAAGTCTAACAGGGCGGCGCAGTTTGAATAAGAGGAATTATCGTTTGGTTTGAGGGGCTCTTGCTATTGGGTTGGCAACACTGCTCGCTTAGGCTTGCTCGATTCCCTGTGGCGCGGGAGCTTGCTCCCGCTCGGTTGCGCAGCAGCCGCGAAAATCCTGGGGCCGCTTCGCAGCCCAGCGGGAGCAAGCTCCCTCGCCACAGGGGGCAGTGTTGCCTTGGGCTAAACAGTTAACTGTTCATTTGCGGGCTACGGTTGGACAACAGCCCCCGGCACCAACGGCAGCTCCAGCGTCGCGATGAACCCACCTCCCGGATGGTTGCCCAACACCAGCGCACCGCCATGGCGCTCGGCGGCGCGACGAGCGATTGCCAGGCCCAGGCCATGACCGGCAGCGGTCTGGCCGGGCGCGCGGTAGAAGGGTTCGCCCAACTGCCCCAGGTGTTCGGCTTCCACCCCCGGCCCGTGGTCGCGCACGCTGATCAGGATCCGTTCGCCCTGGCGCACCGCGTGCATTTCGATCGAACGCCCGGCGGGATTGAAGCGCTGGGCGTTGCGCAACAGGTTGTCCACCGCCCGTTCGATCATCGTCGGCCAACCCTTGAGGGTCAGGTTTGGCTCCGCGTCCAACTGCACGTTTTGGTCGGGTGAGGCCAGTTGCGCATCTTTCTGCAGGGTGACCAGCAAGCTGTTAAGTTCCACCTCTTCCGCGCTGGCGTTATCGGCATCGACCCGGGCCAGGACGAGAATTTCGCTGATCAGCGCTTCCAGGCGATCACATTCGCGGGTCAGGCGCGGCCAGAGCTTTTCGCGTTCCTCGGGGCCGGCCCGTTCAGCCAGTGCCAGGGCGATGCGCAGCCGGGCCAGGGGTGAGCGCAATTCGTGGGACACGTCGCGCAATAGCTGACGTTGGCTGGCGATCAGGCTTTGCAGGCGTGCGCCCATGCGGTTGAAGTCGGTGGCCAGTACGCCGAACTCATCCCGACGGTTGGCCAGCTTGGCGAGGCTGTTCTGTTGGTAAGTGGCCTGGCCCAGGTCATGCACCGCACCGCGCAGGCGGCTCAGCGGACGGGTGATGGACAGGGTCACCAGCAGGCTGAACAAGGTCAGCACCACCAGCGCGATGCCCAAGGCACTGAGGGGCCAGAGCAGGCTTTCGCGGTGCCAGGCGTCCAGTTCCGGATGGGGAATGCGGTAGATGAACAGGTAAGTGTCGCCGGTCTTGGCGCTGGTGAATTCATCGGTCAGGCGTCGCCAGGGCAGGCGTCGGTCGTCGTTGTTCTGCCGCGCCTCGAAAGCGGCGGCACGACGGGGAAAAGTGCCGCGCACCACCGGGTCGCCGCTTTCGTTGAGCACCTGGACGTCGATGTGATACTGGCGCTTGCGCTGCTGCAGGATCTCCTGCGCGGCGTCTTCGCCCTGGCTTTCGTAGGTTTGCGTCCACTCTTCGGGCAGAGTGTTGAGGCCCGGGTGGCGACTGAGGATCCAGGCGTCCTGGTTCAGCATGTGGCCCATGAGAATCGAAAGCCCCGCGACCAGGGCGATGGCCAGCCAGAAACTGGCCAGGATGCGCCAGAACAATGAACGCACGTTGAGTCCTCGAAAACAAAGAAAGCCCAACGGCGATTCGCCGTTGGGCTGGGTACCTTCAGCGCATTATTGCGCTTTTTGCGGCTGCTGCGCTTTCCAGGCCTTGAATTCGGCCCATTCGGCGCGACGCTCGGCCTGCTTCTTCTGGATCGCGTCGAACTCTTTCTGCTGTTCAGGCTTGAGCAGCCCGCGGATCTGGGCATCGACTTTCTGATGCCGGGCTTCCATTTCGTCTTTCATGGCTTTCTGGTCGGCTGGCGACAGTTTGGCCAGGTACTTCTCTACCAGTTCGCGGCGCTCGTGACGCTGTTCGCCCATGATCTTGCGGATCTGTTGGCGTTGTTCGCGGCTCAGGTCCAGTTCGCTGAAGGGGCCTTTGTCGTGCATCATCCCGCCGTGACGTGGGCCGTCCATCGGACCCATCGGGCCGGGACCTTCAGGCATGGCCATGGCGACGGTAGGCAGGGCGGTAGCGAACATCAGAGCGATAAGGGTCTTGCGCATGGTGTTTCTCCTTGTCTCGTTCCCGGTCAGTTCCGGATGTGTGCAGGTTACGGAGATCAAGGTCAGCGGCGGTCAGGGGGGCGTAAAGCTTGGGTAAAGACGGTTTGGTGCGGGGCTTACAAAACCAATAAGCCTGCACAACGATTGTGCTGAATATAAGGTAACCGGGTGGCGAGGGAGCTTGCTCCCGCTGGGCTGCGAAGCGGCCCCAAGATTTTGCGGTCGCTGCGCAACCCAGCGGGAGCAAGCTCCCTCGCCACAGGGGATCGGTGGGGCCTAGAGACTGTAGTAATAGCCACGACTGCGCAGCGCCACGATGCGCGGCCGGCCGTCGGGGTGGGGGCCGATTTTCTTGCGCAGGTTGCTCACGTGCATGTCGAGGCTGCGGTCATAGAGGGTGAGCTTGCGCCCGAGGGCGATCTGCGCCAGTTCCTGCTTGTCCAGCGGTTCGCCCGGCTGCTTGAGCAACGCTTCGAGCAGGCGGCTTTCGGAAACGGTGAGGGTCTGTTCCTGCTCGTCGATGCTGACCACGCCACGTACCGGGCTGAAGGTCAGGTCCCCCAGTTCGATCTGGCTGGACACTGCCGCCGGATGGCTGCGCCGCAGCACGGCGCGCAAGCGGGCAGTCAGTTCGCGAGGGTCGCAGGGCTTAGCCAGGTAATCATCGGCCCCCAGTTCCAGGCCAAGGATCCGGTCCAGGGGTTCGCCCCGCGCCGAGAGCATCAGTACCGGCAGTTCCGGGTGGTCGTTGCGCAACTGCTTGAGCAGTTCCAGGCCACTGCCGTCCGGCAGCATCACGTCCAGTACTACCGCTGCCGGAGCGGTTTCGGCCAGGGCCTTGCGGGCACTTTGGCCGTCGTGGCAGGCCCGGACCTGAAACCCTTCCTGGCTCAACCAACTCACGAGGAGCTCACACAGCTCCTGGTCATCATCAATCAGTAACAGCTCGCTCATGACTCACTCAATTTAGCCATTGCCGACGTTGTCTACGTCCACCGCTGGCAAAGATACCGCAGAGCAGGGCCAATAGCGCTACCCCGGCGCCAATGACGAACCATTGTTGTTGATCGGTCAACAGGCGCGGCAATGGGCTCGCCAAGGCTTCCTTGAGTTGCAGCTTCAGACGCTGGTTTTCCTGGCGCAACCGGGCCAGCAACGCACTTTCGCGTTCGCTGTCGGCGCTTTGCAGTTGTTTACTCAGTTCTTCGCGCTGGCGTTCGCTGTCTTTCAAGCGTTGCTGCAGTTCGGCGATCTGGCCGCCGGCACTCAGGGACAAGGGGGTCGAATGGTTGCCCTCGGTGCTGTCCTCGCCATGGGCGGGGGCTCCGATCGCCAACGTGACCAATAACAGGCACAACGGACCTTTGCGCATTGCAACTCCTGAATTCCAATCGAGATTAGACAGGTTGTCGGCAGGCAAATGGGAAAGATGAACAACTGGGCGCAATGAGCCGCGAAGGCTCATCGCGCCAGGGGGATTTACGGCATGACTTGCTTGAAGGGCTTGACCACGACATTGGCATAGACGCCTGCGGCCACGAACGGATCGGCCTCGGCCCAGGCTTGCGCGGCAGCCAGGGAGTCGAATTCGACTACCATCAGGCTGCCACTGAAACCCGCGGCGCCCGGGTCATTGCTGTCGATCGCCGGGTGCGGGCCCGCCAGCACGACGCGGCCTTCGGCCTGAAGTTTTTGCAGGCGCTCCAGATGAGCGGGACGAGCGGCCTGGCGTTTTTCCAGGGAGTCGGCGACGTCGGTGGCAATGATTGCGTAGAGCATGTCAGTCCTCGGTTTTTGGCGTGGTGGGGTCGGCATCGTGCAGATGACGGGACAGGTAAATGCCCTGGCCAATCAGGAACAACAGCGTCATGCCCAGGCTGCCGAAGACTTTGAAGTCGACCCAGTACTGCTGGAACGTGAACGCGACGAACAGGTTGGCGGCGCCGCAAAACAGGAAAAACGCGATCCAGGCGATGTTAAGCCGGGTCCAGATCACGTCTGGCAGGCTCAGGGCATGGCCCATGATGCGCTTGATCAGCAGGCGGTCACCGACGAAATGGCTACCGATGAAGGCCAGGGCGAACAGCCAGTTGACCACCGGGGCTTTCCATTTAAGGAAGGTTTCGCTGTGGAACGCCAGGGTCAGGCTGCCGAAGACAAGGCAGGCGATCAGCGTCAGCCACTGGCTTTTCTCCAGCTTGCGCTGGGACACGAACAACGCGCCATAGACCACCAGGGAGCTGATGATCAGCACGGCGGTGGCGCTGTAGATACCGCCTACAGTCAAGGAGTGACCGGCGATGTCGACGGTCCGGGGATCAAGTTTGTAGACGACGAAAAACAGCAGCAGCGGGATGAAGTCGATGAATTGTTTCACAGTGGCAGCCAGAAGCAGGATGTGGCGGCATAATAACAAACATCCTTGGCCGCGATAGGGCCAGCTGATTTGAGGTAACAAACTCTCGTGAATGTTGATTTGCACTGCCATAGCACGGCCTCCGATGGCGCCCTGGCGCCTGCGGTTCTGGTGGCGCGGGCGTTCGAGCACGGCGTGCGAGTCCTGGCCCTGACCGACCATGACACCCTCGAAGGCCTCGACGAGGCCCGCGGCGCTGCCACCGCGCTGGGCATGCAACTGGTCAATGGGGTCGAATTGTCCTGCACCTGGGGTGGGGCGACCATTCACGTGCTGGGCTACGGTTTCGATGTGAATGCACCGGCACTGGTTCAGGCCATCGCCCAATTGCGCGACGGCCGTTGGCTACGCTCCGAGGAGATCAGCCGCAAGCTCGCCCTCAAGGGCATGCCCGGTGCGCTGGAGGGCGCCCGGCAGATCCAGCAGGAACTGGGCGACAGCGGCAACGCCCCGGCCCGCCCACACTTTGCCGACTGGATGGTGCGCGAAGGGTTCGTGAAGGATCGCGCCGAAGCGTTTCGCAAATGGCTGGGGGCCGGCAAGCTGGGGGACGTCAAGCAGCATTGGCCGACGCTGGAAGAAACCGTTGAAACCCTGCGGGCGGCTGGCGCCTGGGTCAGCCTCGCGCATCCGTGGCACTATGATTTCACCCGTAGCAAGCGCCGCCGCCTGATCGCCGACTATATTCAAGCGGGGGGGCACGCTATTGAGGTGGTCAATGGCCATCAGCCGGCCGAGCAGGTCGGCAGCCTGGCGATCCTGGCCCGTGAGTTCGGTCTGCTGGTGACCGCCGGCAGTGATTTCCATGGCCCTGGGGGCTGGTCCGAGATTGGCGAATACCGCCCGTTGCCGGAAGATCTGCCACCGCTTTGGTGTAGATTCAAACATGATCCCGTTACCGCCGCCGTCTGAACAGGTAGAACACGTGAGTCAATTTTTCCAGATTCATCCGGAAAACCCGCAAGCGCGCCTGATCAAACAGGCCGTGGAAATCATCCGCAGCGGCGGTGTGGTGGTCTATCCCACCGATTCCGCGTACGCCATTGGTTGCCAGATCGGTGACAAGAACGCCGTTGAGCGAGTCAGACGCCTGCGTCAGTTGGATGACAAGCACAACTTCGCATTGATCTGCAGCGATCTCTCGCAGTTGGGCCTGTTCGCGAAGATCGACACCGGCACCTTCCGCCTGCTCAAGGCCCACTTGCCGGGGCCGTACACCTTTATTCTCAATGCCACGCGAGAAGTGCCGCGACTATTACTGCACCCGAAGAAGCGCACCATCGGGCTGCGGGTACCGAGCCATCCCATCGCCCTGGCGCTGTTGGCAGAGCTGGGTGAACCATTGATGAGCGTGACACTGATCATGCCCGGCGAGACTGAGCCGATGACTGATCCCTACGAGATTCGCCAGTTGCTGGAGCATCAAGTCGACCTGATCATCGACGGCGGTTTCGGTGGCATGAAGGCGTCCACCGTGATCAACCTGGCCGACGGCGAGCCGCAAGTGGTCCGCGTTGGCTGCGGCGACCCCGCGCCGTTCATGGCCGAGGCCTGAATGTCGGTTGTGGAAACCGCCGTGGACAGCGCAGACAGCCAGGCTGGCGCGCAACAAGAGCTGCCGTTCGCCATGGTCTATGGCCAGGCGGTCATGGAAATGCCCCTGGACCTTTACATCCCACCGGATGCGCTGGAGGTATTCCTTGAAGCCTTCGAAGGGCCGCTCGACCTGCTGCTGTACCTGATCCGCAAACAGAACATCAACATCCTCGACATTCCGGTGGCGGAAATCACTCGCCAGTACATGGGTTACGTCGAGCTGATGCAGTCGGTGCGCCTGGAGCTGGCGGCCGAATACCTGGTGATGGCGGCCATGCTCGCCGAGATCAAGTCACGCATGTTGCTGCCGCGCTCGGCGGAAGTCGAAGCGGAAGAAGACGACCCGCGCGCCGAACTGATCCGCCGCTTGCAGGAATACGAGCGCTTCAAGGTCGCGGCCGAAGGCCTTGATGGCTTGAACCGGGTCGGGCGCGATGTGGTGGTGCCCAAGCTCGATGCGCCCGAAGCGCGGGCGCGCAAATTGCTGCCCGATGTGAGCCTGGAAGAATTGCTGATGTCCATGGCCGAGGTCCTGCGCCGGGGCGACATGTTTGAAAGTCACCAGGTCAGCCGCGAAGCGCTGTCCACCCGCGAGCGCATGAGCGATGTGCTGGAACGGCTCAAAGGCGGCGGTTTCGTGCCCTTCGTCGAGCTGTTCACCGCCGAAGAGGGGCGCTTGGGTGTGGTGGTGACGTTTATGGCGGTCCTGGAACTGGTCAAGGAATCCTTGGTCGAGCTGGTGCAGAATGAGCCGTTCGCAGCGATCCACGTGCGGGCACGAGCCGAATAACGAGCAAATCAATGAATCTGACTGAACCCCGCGAGCTGGCACCCTTGCTTGAAGCTTTCCTGTTGGCTTCCGGAAAACCGCAATCGATGGAACGATTGTTCGAACTCTTCGAAGAGGGCGAGCGGCCTGAGCCGGCCGTGTTCAAGAAAGCCCTGACGCTGTTGGGGAAGTCCTGCGAAGGGCGAGCTTTCGAGCTCAAGGAAGTGGCTTCCGGTTATCGCCTGCAGATCCGCGAAAAATTCGCCCCCTGGGTCGGGCGCCTGTGGGAGGAACGGCCCCAGCGCTATTCCCGCGCCATGCTCGAAACCATGGCATTGATCGCTTATCGCCAGCCGATCACCCGCGGTGAGATCGAGGACGTGCGCGGCGTGGCGGTCAACAGTCATATCGTCAAGACGCTGCTGGAGCGTGAGTGGATTCGCGTCGTCGGTTATCGCGACGTGCCGGGTAAACCGGCAATGTTCGCCACCACCAAGGCCTTCCTCGACCACTTCAACCTGAAGAATCTCGATGACCTGCCGCCCCTGGCCGAGCTGCGGGAGCTGGAGCCCGAGCCGATGCTGGAGTTCGACGACGCCCCGGTGCCCCAAGGCCTCCAGGAACTGGCCGACGCCAGCGCCGAGCCCGAGGAACCCAAGGAAGAAACCAGTTTCCACTCGTTGTTGCTGGAGTTGGACACCATGGAGGAGGGCTTGAAGACCGATTTCGACGACCTGCTGCGCGAGGGGCCTGAGGGGGAGACGGATGAGTTGCCGGAGCCTGAAAGCAAGGTGGAACCTGAGCCAGAGCCAGAGCCAGAGCCAGAGCCAGAGCCAGAGCCAGAGCCCGAACCGGAAGAAGATATCCTCGGCGTGGCCGAAGCCCGGGAAAAACTGCTGGCCGCCGTCGCCGCCCTCCAGCCGCCGGAACCCGAACTGAGCGACGAAGAAGCCGAGGCTCGTGCATTGGCTGAAGCGATCGAAAACGAACGGCGCCAGTTCGACGATTGAGTTGACTGATACACCGTCATTCCCCTGTGGGAGCGGGCTTGCTCGCGAAGGCGGTGGGTCGGCCAGCATCTATTAACCTGACACGCCCTCTTCGCGAGCAAGCCCGCTCCCACATGAGTAATGTGGTACAGCAGGGCACCACCGGTCGGCGGAAAAAGCGCTGGGCCAGCATCCATCAGCTAGTCTCTGATGCGCAAACGCCTCAACGGGCGTATGATTCGCGACCCTTTGGCGATCCCTTCGCCACAGACCTGTTTCCAAAGCGTCAGGCCAAGCCTGACCCGACCACACCGGGAGGTGCCCAGAATGAAAGACCTAGACCAGAACGACAGCCAGGAAATCGGCCCAGCAGGCGAGAAACTGCAAAAAGTCCTCGCCCGGATCGGCGTCGGTTCGCGCCGCGACGTGGAAGCCTGGATCACCCAGGGCCGCATCAAGGTCAACGGTAAAGATGCCACCTTGGGCCTGCGTGTCGACATGCACGACGCCATCACCATCGATGGCAAGGTGATCAAGCGCGAAGAGGCCGCCGAAACGGTGCGCCGCGTGATCATGTACAACAAGCCCGACGGCGAGATCTGCACCCGCGACGACCCGGAAGGCCGTCCGACCGTGTTCGACAAGATGCCGCGTCCTAAAGAAGGCCGCTGGATCAATATCGGTCGCCTGGACATCAACACCACCGGCTTGCTGATGTTCACCACCGACGGTGAACTGGCCAACCGCCTGATGCACCCGTCCTACGAAATGGACCGCGAATACGCCGTGCGTGTACGTGGCGAAGTCGATGACGAGATGATCGAGCGGCTGAAGGCTGGCGTGGTCCTGGAAGACGGCCCGGCGCGTTTCACCGACATCAAGCAGGCGCCGGGCGGTGAAGGCTTCAACCATTGGTACCACTGCGTGGTGATGGAAGGTCGTAACCGTGAAGTGCGTCGCCTGTGGGAATCCCAGGGGCTGGTGGTCAGCCGTCTGAAGCGCGTGCGTTTCGGTCCGGTGTTCCTCAACTCCGATTTGCCGATGGGCCGCTGGCGCGAAATGAGCCAGTACGAAGTCGACATCCTGGCGGCTGAAGTAGGCCTCAAGCCGGTGGCGATGCCGCAGATGACCGCCAAGAGCAAGGACAAGCTGGAGCGGATGCAGCGTAAATCCTCGCGTCCGATGGGCAAGACCGAGCGGGTACGTACGCTGCGTCCTGCCGCTGAAGGCGTTGCGACCGGCCCGCGTCCTTCCCGCGAGCCACAGATCGAAGGCGAGCGCCCGGCCCGCAAGCCTGCGCCACGCCAGGACGGCGAGCGCGGTCCACGCACGCCACGCCCAGCCAACGGTCGCACCGAACGCGGTGAGGGCCGTGGTGCTCCTGCTGGCCGTGGTACGCCAGTTGCCGATCGTCCGGCCGACACCAAGCGTCCGGCCAAGCCGGCGCCGAAGAAACGCCCAGGTATCGTGTTGGCCGATCGCGACGCGCCATCGGGCAAACGCCGCGGCGCGCCGGCAGGCTCCGGACAGCGTCCTGGGTTTGGGCGTCGCAAGCCTGAGTAAGGCAGCTGTGGGCTTCTAGCTGCAAGCTGCAAGAAAAAAACGCCAATCTTCGGGTTGGCGTTTTTTTTTTGCCCTGGCTTTATTGATTGGGTGCCGGTGCGTCCGCTATCGCGAGCAAGCTCGCTCCCACAGTGGGGCGCAGTTGCTCGCAAATCTTCCATTCACCGAAGATCAATTGTGGGAGCGAGCTTGCTCGCGAAGAGGCCAGCAGCCTCACCACCATCCAGAGACTGCCCGCTCTTCCTTGTCGCTCGAAGCTCGCCGCTTGCAACTGCCCCTAAAGCACAAACCGCCCATCGAACATCGGTTGGTTATCCAGCGCCAGCACACCGCTTTCGAAAATCAGATCCAGGTGATGGCTGCCCTTGGCCCCGCCACCGAGCCCGAGGTGCAGGCCGCAATGGCGCTCCTCGAAACCGGCATTGCGGGCGTACAGGCTCTTGACCCCTTCGTTGGTGCCGATGCCCAGCTCCTCGATGCGTCGATTGGACGGATTGGCGTCCAGGTATTTGTTGAAGTCGTGTTCCAGGCCTGGCACGTCCGTGGCGATTTTCTGGATGGTCGAATCTTCGATCCACAATTCCAGGGGCGATTGCAGCACGCCGTATTTGCGCGCGAACGGAATAGTGCTGAGGAAGGTGCCGACAAATTTCACCCGGCCATTGATGGTGTCGCTGTGGGTGGCGATTTCCCCGGGGGCCAGGTCGTAATTGCCAACACCGTTGATATCGGTCCATTTCTTGACGCTGTTCAGAGCCGTGTCGAAATACGAGCCGTGGTCATCCTCGAAACTCAAGGTAGTCGCTTGGGACATGCGCCGGATCAGATGGCTGTTGAGCCCGGCGATACGCTGGGGAATGACGCTGAAGGTGTCGTAGAAATAATCGCCGTAGTCCTTGAACAGCAGCGATTTCTTCCAGTTGTCGGCCATGACGCCTTGCAGCGCACGGACAAAGTCCGGGCCGTCCGGGCGTGGGTTGGGCAGAGTGGATGAGTCGTAGAAGAAAATGTACAGATCGCTGTCGGCAATCGCCTTGGACAGGCGCTCGGTGGATTCAATATCCAGGCGCATCGCGCTGAACCGGAAGGGCGAGCCGCTGCCAGCCTGTTCGGCGATGGCGCCGGCCAACGCTTCGTAGTCTGCCGTATGGCCGAGCAGCACCTTGGCGGGCTGGATGCCGGCCAGGGCGGGGTGGTGTTCGAGGTAGTAAAGGAAATGTGAGATGGCTCGTTGTGTGTCCATGCTTATTCTTCCCTGACGATTGATTTGACGTCCCTGCAAAAGTGGCGGAGCCGACCGGCCGGATCAGCTCCGCCGGGTATCGCTTACAGAGGCCACATCGCCGTGCCGAACGGAACGACCGCATCGGCTTGCATCATTTCGACAGCGGCTTCATGGGTTGGCGCTTCAAACCATTCGTCCAGTTGCAGTTCGGTTTCCAAGTCTTTGTCCAGTGCTTGCATAGTGAATCTCCTAGAGGACTTTTTACGGAAAACGCGGGCCGATCCGGCGAGCAAAAACTACACAGAACCGGCACCGCAAAACTTGTCGGCACGATGCCTTGGCAAGTCGCTGAAAACCTAGTCGAGGGATTTTTGGATTGCAAAAAATAATTTTATTTTTTTTGAATGAACTTTTTATTCCAAATTGAAAGGCGAACATTACTCATTCAAAAACAGCTGTCTGGGGCGTTTATTTATTAGGTAGCTACCTACCGTCAATTTGCAGGCAGCCGACGGAATATTCCTACTCGGCAAGAATTCCTTACGGGTTGTAAAGAAATGCTGACGTCCGGACCCGGTTGTGAAGGCCGCAGCGGCAGCCTCAGGGAGTTGTAAGAAAAAGCTTCCGCAGACGCCGCCCCAGCGGTTCATTGCAGGCTCTGGCCTGCTTGTTTCAAACACGCGGGGAGGGTCAGATGCGCTCCATGCCTGTCGTGCAGGTGAATAACAAGAAGGAGGCGCAATGAACGCCGCAGCTCAACCGCATTTCTCCCGTCGTGGCGTTTTTCGCGCCACACCCTTCAAGGGCTCGCAAGGGCCTGGACGCATTTTTGCAGTCGCCCGAGACGCTCGAGGCGGCCCCGTGCAATCCCGGCAAACGACACGCTGATCCGGTGGTGTCTGGCAGCAGGGGGTCGGCGGTGTACAATGCGCCGCGTTTTACTGTGACCCTTCGCGTTCCCACGCACTTTCAAGGTTATCCACCTTGTTCACTCCGCCACGTCACAAGCGTGTCGGGTTCGATTTCGTCACAGATAAAAACAAACAGGTGACGCATGACTGTTGAAACAACGCTGAATTCTTGGTGCCTGCGCTGGGGTTTGATCGGCGCTGCTTGAGATCCGATTCGAGCGGCAACGTCTAACGAACATCATCAAACCTTGCGTGAGACCCTTTTCATGAGTGGACAAAACTCGCATTCAGGCGAGCTGAAGCGCGGCCTGAAAAATCGCCACATCCAACTGATCGCCCTCGGCGGCGCGATCGGCACCGGGCTGTTCCTGGGCTCGGCGGGAGTGCTGAAGTCAGCCGGCCCGTCGATGATCCTCGGCTACGCCATTTGCGGCTTCATCGCCTTCATGATCATGCGCCAGTTGGGTGAAATGATCGTCGAAGAGCCGGTGGCCGGTTCCTTCAGTCATTTTGCCCACAAGTACTGGGGCGGTTTCGCCGGATTCCTGTCGGGTTGGAACTGCTGGATTCTCTACATTCTGGTGGGCATGTCCGAGCTGACTGCGGTTGGCAAGTACATCCATTACTGGGCCCCGGACATCCCGACCTGGGTATCGGCGGCGGCGTTTTTCATCCTGATCAACGCCATCAACCTGGCCAACGTCAAAGTTTTCGGTGAGGCCGAGTTCTGGTTCGCGATCATCAAGGTGGTGGCGATCGTCGGCATGATCGCGTTGGGCAGCTACCTGCTGGTCAGCGGTCACGGCGGCCCGCAAGCCTCAGTGACCAACCTGTGGTCCCACGGCGGGTTCTTCCCCAACGGCGTGAGCGGCCTGGTGATGGCCATGGCGATCATCATGTTCTCCTTCGGTGGCCTGGAAATGCTCGGTTTCACCGCCGCCGAGGCCGACAAACCGAAAACCGTGATCCCCAAGGCCATCAATCAAGTGATCTACCGGATCCTGATTTTCTACATCGGCGCCTTGGTGGTGCTGTTGTCCCTGACGCCTTGGGACAGTCTGCTGACCACCCTCAACGCCTCCGGCGATGCCTACAGCGGCAGCCCGTTCGTGCAAGTGTTCTCGATGCTGGGCAGCAACACGGCGGCGCATATCCTCAACTTCGTGGTGTTGACGGCGGCGCTGTCGGTGTACAACAGCGGTACTTACTGCAACAGCCGCATGCTGCTGGGCATGGCCGAGCAGGGCGATGCGCCCAAGGTTCTGGCCAAGATCGACAAGCGTGGCGTGCCGGTGCGTTCAATCCTCGCTTCGGCTGCCGTGACGTTGGTGGCGGTGCTGCTGAACTACCTGATCCCGCAGCATGCGCTGGAGCTGCTGATGTCGCTGGTGGTCGCGACCCTGGTAATCAACTGGGCGATGATCAGCTACTCGCACTTCAAGTTCCGCCAGCACATGAACCAGACCCGCCAGACGCCGTTGTTCAAGGCGCTGTGGTATCCGTATGGCAACTACGTCTGCCTGGCGTTCGTGGTGTTCATCCTGGGTGTGATGTTGCTGATCCCCGGCATCCAGATCTCGGTGTATGCGATTCCGGTGTGGTTGGTGTTCATGTGGGTGTGCTACCTGATCAAGGACAAGCGCAGTGCCCGGCATGAGCTGGCTGTGGCGGCTGCTGCCAAGTAAGCAGTCCTGAAAGAAACAACAAACCCGGCCAAGTGCCGGGTTTGTTGTTTCAGGCAAGACCCCAACCCCTGTGGGAGCGGGCTTGCTCGCGAAGCCGGTGGCACATCCAACATCATCAAAATTGACCCACCGCTTTCGCGAGCAAGCCTGCTCCCACAGGAGTTACGCGTCGCCCTGGGGATTCGCGGTATTCTGTGGAGCCTGATTTCGGACCCTTTCCCATGCTGGCGATTTCCAACACTGAGCACATCCCGGACGCCGAGATCGAGCTGACAGCCATCCGTGCCCAGGGGGCCGGTGGGCAAAACGTCAACAAGGTGTCCAGCGCCGTGCACCTGCGTTTCGACATCCCGGCCTCGTCCTTGCCCGAGTTCTACAAGGAACGCTTGCTGGCCCTGCGTGACAGTCGCATCACCAGCGACGGTGTATTGATCATCAAGGCCCAGCAGTATCGCACCCAGGAACAGAATCGCGCCGATGCCCTGGAGCGCCTGACCGAACTGATCCTGAGCGCCACCAAGGTTGAAAAGAAACGTCGCCCGACCAAGCCGACCCTGGGTTCGAAAAAACGCCGCCTGGAATCCAAGACCAAGCGCGGCTCGATCAAGGCCGGGCGCGGCAAGGTGGATTTCTAGCTTCTCTCCCGTTCCTCGCGATACCTCGGCGCCTGCCGGTACAGATAGACGCTCAGCGCCAGTCCGCCGAGGGCCGCCAGGGCCGCGAACAGAAAAATCGAGGCAAAGCCGAAGCCTGCGGCAATCGCTCCAGCCAAGGGGCCGGTAATCCCCAGGGATAAGTCAATGAACAGCGAATAGGCGCCTACCGCGGCTCCACGGCTGGAAGCCGGCACCAGGTTGACCGCCTCCACGCCCAAGGCCGGGAACACCAGGGAAAATCCGAAGCCGCTCAATGCCGCGCCTGCCAAGGCCCAGTGGGCATCCGGGGCGAGCCACAGCAGCAACAGGCCCAGGGTTTCCACCGATAGGCAGGCAATCGCCACGCGAAAACCACCCAGACGGTTGATCAGGTTGCCGAACAACAAGCGCGCACCGATGAAGCTGGCGCCAAACAAGCTCAGGCATAACACCGCGTTGTCCCAGTGCTGGGTGGCGTAATACAGGGTGATGAAGGTGGCGATGGTGCCAAACCCGATGGAGCCCAAGGCCAGGCCGCAGCCGTGCGGCAGAACACGCCCCAGCACGTGCATGAACGGCAGACGCTCGCCGACGACGATGGGCGCGGCAGTCTTGCGCCAGGCCAGTGCCAAACCCAGCAAACCCAGCAAGATAATGCTGACGCCCATGCTCCACAGCCCCAGGCTATTGACCAGCCACACCCCCAATGGCGCACCGATCGCCAGCGCGCCGTAACTGGCGATACCGTTCCAGGAAATCACTTTGGCGGTATTGGCCGCACCCACTCGGCCGATGCCCCAGCCAATCGACCCCGAACCCACCAGGCTTTCCGCACTGCCCAGCACCAGGCGACCGATCAACAGGCTGATCAGGCTGAACGTGGGCAAATGCGGCGTCCAGACCGATACCAGCATGAACACACCGCTCAGCCCGCAGCCGGCGAGACCGATCATGACCGCGCGCTTGCTTCCCTGGTTATCGATGATTCGTCCTGCATAGGGCCGACTGAGGAGGGTGGCCAGGTATTGCACGCTGATCACCAGCCCGGCCATCACCGCGCCGAAACCCAGTTCGCTGTGGACGTAGCCTGGCAACACTGCCAGGGGAATGCCGATGTTCAGGTAGCCGATGAAGGTGAACAGGACGATGGAGACGACTTGCAGCGTGACCGCCAAGGCGCGCGGGGAATCTGACATGGGGAAAGGGTCCACGGAGCAGCAGGATAGATAGGCTGCTTATGATAGCGGCGAGCGTGCTGTCAGCGGAGGTAAAAGTAAAACTATTTGCCCAGCGGTTTTTCAGCTGTCGGGCCGTTGGCCGACCAGTTGCGTGGTGACCAGCGCGGCGAGGGCATTTTCTTCGGTGCCGAAACGGGCCAGCAGGGCGGCTTGTTTCTCAGGGGAGAGGCGTGTCCAGATCTCGACCATTTTTTCGGCGGTGCCGATCAGCACGCTGGCTTGGGCTTCGCTGAAGGTGTCGCGGTCATCGGTCATGGTAGGGGCTCGGGATTCAGGCAGTGTGGAAAGCGCATCTTAGCGCTTTCCACACGGTCTGGTGATGCGGGTGTATCAGTCTTCGTTGTCGGCCTGGCGGCGTTCAGTGGCTTCTTTCGGCTCGGGTTGCTGGGCGTCTGGTTGCCCCCCGGCTTGTAGCGTGGTCGTCTGCTCAGTGTCGTGCAGGCTTGGGAAGGGGAGATTAGGGATCTCGTGCATATCGCGCTCCTCGCAAAGTCTGTTGATCGATCGGGTAGATCCGCGCTTTTACAAAGCCTGGGCAGGATACAGCAGGGAAAATGACAAATAGACGATTAATTTCCGTTGCGCCGACAGATGGGGTTGTCTGCACAGGTACGTCCATTTAGAGGTCTGATAACCAGCGATTCGCTTTCTCGACCGATGGTCGGAAACGCTCAAGACCGCGGATTACGGGCCGATAGCCCAGGCATATCCCCTCGCATTCGGTTGCGACGCCGCGTACCGCGGACATGGAGGTCGGGACGTGTCGCTCTCTGAACCTGGCCCTTTTTCGTACCCTGAGATCGCCCTTCATGTTTCTACAAAAGTCCTTGAAAACCCAGATTCTCGCTCTGCTGAGCGGCAGCCTGCTGGCAATGTTGCTGATCGCCCTGGCGTCCTTTCATTTCCTTTCCGACGGTGTCCAGAACTACCGCAACTTGATCGACGGCCCGTTGCGCGCTTCGCAGCTGATCGACGAGGCCAACCTGCAATTCAAGGTGCAGGTCCAGGAATGGAAAAACGTGCTGTTGCGCGGCAAGCAGCCGGCGGAATTGGATAAATATTGGAAGCAATTCGAAGACCGCCAGCACGATGTCCAGGCGCTTCTGGGCGAATTGACCGGGCATGCAGGCGTTCCGGCGCCGATCAAGGCGCGCATCGAGCGCCTGCGTGACGAGCATCGGCAGTTGGGCGCAGCCTATCAGAAGGGACGTGATGCGTTTGTCGCGGCGGGTAGCGATGCGGCAGCGGGCGATGCGGCAGTAAAAGGTGTGGACCGCGCGGCCAGTGAGCAAATGAGCGAACTGGTAATCGACCTGCACAAGCTTGGGGCCGAGCAGTCGGTATCGATCAGCGCGGGGGCCGAACGCACGATCCTGCTCGGTGCCGTGGTGATGCTGGTTTCGAGCCTGCTCATCGGACTGTTCAGCCTGTGGCTGGTCAACCGTAGCCTGGTGCAGCCCATCCGTAGCCTGATCGAATACGTGACCCAACTGAGTCGCGGTCGTTTTGCCGAGCGGGTGGTCAGCAGCCGTCAGGACGAATTGGGTGACCTGGCGCTGGCAGCCAACACCTTGCGTGATTTCCTCGCCGAAACCTTTACTCGCCTGCAACGCAGTGCCACTGAGCTGAACAGCGCCAGTGGCGAGCTCAACGCCATCGCCGGCCTGATGAGCCATGGCACCAATGAGCAATTCGAACGCACCGACCAGGTGGCGACCGCGATGAACGAAATGTCCGCCACCGCCCAGGAAGTTGCCCGTCACGCCGCCGATGCGGCGCGGGCGGCCGACGATGCCGATCATTCGGCGCAGCAGGGCGAGAAGGTCATGCAAGGGACCATTCACACCATCACGCGCATGCGCGGTGAAATCGCCAACACGGCCACGGTTATTCGCCAGTTGGAAACCGACAGCGGTCGCATCGGCAAGGTGCTTGAGGTGATTCGAGGGATCGCCGAACAGACCAACCTGCTGGCTCTCAACGCCGCCATCGAAGCAGCGCGCGCCGGTGAGGCTGGACGCGGTTTTGCGGTAGTCGCCGATGAAGTCCGCAGCCTGGCCCAGCGCACGGCGTCGTCCATCATTGAGATCAATCAGATTATCCAGACCGTGCAAACCGGCGCTGTGGACGCGGCCCAGGCTATCGAGAGCGGGCAGTCGCGCAGTGAAGAAAGCGTGGAACAGGTGACCCAGGCCGGCGCCATGCTCGAACGCATCACCCAGGCCGTCGAAGCGATTCGCGACATGAACCGCCAGATCGCTACTGCGGCGGAAGAACAGACCTCCGTGGCCGAGGACATTTCGCGCAACCTCACTGAAATCACCAGCATCGCCAGCACCAACCTGGACAACGTCCAGCGCACCGAGGCCGCTGGTCGTAATCTGCATGGCCTGTCGGGCCAGTTGAACGAAGTAACGGCGCGGTTGAGTGCTTGATCTCATACATTTGCTGACCTGTGGCGAGGGAGCAAGCTCCCTCGCCACAAAACCCATGATGAGCTAGGGGCTAGAGGGTCGACCTCAATAATCACGCCGCTTGCGGAACGCCCATCGCCCGGCAATCAGCGTGAAGGTCGCCACCAGTGCCACGAGGATCCAGAAACCCTCGGGATCACCGGCCAGTGGCACGCCGCCGACGTTCATGCCAAAGAAACCGGCAATGATGTTGATGGGCAATGCCAGCACTGTGACCACCGTCAGGGTGAACAGGGTGCGGTTGCTTTGTTCATTGAGGTTGGCGGCTATTTCTTCCTGCAACAGTTTGATCCGTTCACCCAGGGCGGTGAGGTCGTTGATGATCAGCGCGAACTCCTCGGTGGATTTGCGCAACTCCTTGACGTCTTCCTTTTGCAACCACTGCGGTGGACGATTGAGCAGGCGCAGCAACGATCCAGGTTCCAGGGCCAGCAGCCGTTGCAGGCGCACCAGCACCCGGCGTTGGCTGCCCAATTCGCTGCGATTGGTCGACAATCGCGAAGACAGCAATTGGTCTTCGATCTGATCGACGCTCAGGCTGGTCTTGCGCACGATCTGGGTCAGCACTTCGCCTTGGTCGCGCAACAGATGCACGAGCAGTTCCAGTGGTGAGCGAAAGCATTCGCCGGCCTTGACCGATGAGCGCAGCTTGTCGACCGAGTGCAGGGGCTGCAACCGCGCGCTGACGATCAATCGACTGCGCACGCACACCCACAAGGTGGAGACATCCGAAGAGACGAGGTTGCTGAGGTTGAACACGACATCGTTCACCACGGCCAACAGCGCTGAGTCCACATGTTCGATGCGGGTCGAGCGCGAGCCTTCGTGCAAGGCTTCGAAAAAATCCTCGGGCAAGGCCAGATGACTTTTCATCCAGCGCTCGCACGCCGCGTGGGCCAGGTTCAGGTGCAGCCAGAGAAACTCATCTTCATTTTGCGGTTGTTCCAGGCTTTGCAGGGCTTGGGCCGAATCGATTTCCCGTCCGCGTTCGCCAGGACGGAAACGAAAGCCGTAAAGCAGGCCGAACAGATCCGGATCGCGGTGACTTTGATCGATGCTGTGGTTCATGAGGTCTCGCTGGCGGGAAGTGCCTGTGGCGGCGACAGGTTCACTTGAATGGCATCATCGCAAGCTTTCTTGATGCTTTTGTGACAGCTTGGGTTGCCTTGCCAGACCGGTAAAGATTTACACCGCGCACGCAAAAGAGCCGCGTAACTCGAAAGTTGCGCGGCTCTTTATGTTTTGCTTTAGATCAAGTGTCTTGCTTGTTGCTCAGGACTTTGCCGGTGGTCGCATCGAAGTCCACATCAAACTCTTTGCCGTCAGCGGTTTTCAGTTCCACTTCGTACTCATAGCCATTGAAGTGATTGTCCAGGTCAGTGTCGGTGATGGTCGCGCCCGGGTGCAACTTCAGGGCTTCTTCGTTCATCGATTCGAGGGACTTGATCTTGCCATCCTTGACCAACTGAGGGATCTGGTCGATCCGCACATCCGCTTGGGCAAGGCCGGCGGTGAGGGTCAGGGCAGCAGCGGCGAACAGGGCAGTCAACGTTTTCATAAGTTCTTTCCTTGGTGTCATTAAGGGTGAGTCGTTCAAGTGGGTTCAGATTATCTCTGGCAACTTAACTCACCCTTAATTCGGAAAACTTTTGAAACGCGGGATAAGCCCATGGAAATAAAACCGTAGTCCCATGGGCGTATTCGGGTCAGTAACCGCTTTTCTCCAACAGCTGCGCCACGCTGCCAGTTTCGGGGCGCTTGAAGTATTTAAGCAGTTCGCTGGCGCGGTTGGTGAAAATGCCATCGACGCCGGCATCCATCACTTTCTTGAAGTCCACCGCTTCATCCACGGTGTAGACATGCACCAGCAAACCTTGGTCATGGGTGTATTGGTTCATCCACGGTTGCACCAAGTCTGCGTAGCTCTGGCTACCGCCATGGGTCAACGCAGCGGACGGTCCGGTGCCGATGGCGCCCTGGGCCTTGGCGTACTGGACCCATTTTTCGAACTCGGCCTTGTCCTTGGGCTCCTGCTTGGCGTAATAGGCCGCCTTGTCGGTTTCGCCGGACTGGGCAAAAGGCACCGTGGACTTGGGTTCGATGTTGCCTTCGCCGACCCACAACAACAGGACCTTCGGCACTTTCGGCATTTCTTTGTGCAGCAATTCGAGGCTGCTTTTTTCAAAGGTCTGCAAGACAACTTTGCCCTTGCCCTGGCCCACCCCGGTGGCGCGCTTGGCCAGTTTGGAACCGGACGGGCTCAGCCAGCCGCGATCCTGCAGCTTGTCCTTCAGATCGCGCTCGATGCCAGGGAACAGTTTCGGCTCCTTGGTTTCGATGTACAGCCCCGGTTTTTGCTGCGGGTTGCCCTCGGCGATGTCGATCACTTCATCAAGAGTGAGGATCTTCAGACCCGCGAACGAAGGACGGGCGCGGTCCGGGTAGGCGGTGTTGAACCAGCTGCCGGCGTCGAGCGTCTTGAGTTCCGCCATGGTGAACGCGTTGGCGGTGCTGTCCTTGCGCTCGGGGAATTTGATCGCGACGTCTGTGGTGCGCAGCAAGCTGTCGTCATGCAGCACGAACAGTACCCCGTCCTTGCTGCGTTGCAGGTCCAGTTCCAGATAATCCGCGCCCAAGTCGCGGGCCAGTTTGTAGGAAGCGGCGGTGGATTCCGGCGCGTCGAACGAGGCACCACGGTGGGCGATGACCGCTGGGTGAGGAATGCCCTGGAGGGTCGCCAGGACCTTGGGGCTCGGCGCCTCCGAGGCTTGTGTCTGGCCGAAGCCGAGCAACAGGCTCAGCATCAGGACGCTGCGGGTAAAAGTAACAGGCATGCTCGAGATCCTTTCGTAGGTTTTCTGCAAAACCTATCTTTTAGCAACTGAACGCTTTTGGCGCTATCGCCATACCGACATAAACATGTGCAAAGCAGATTTTCCCCACGCATTTTTGGGTCGCTTTGCAGTACCCTTGGCCGCATCAGTTTCCCCGGCAGAGGGAGACGCGAAGCCATCGCTCCATATGCCCTGTGTGTAAACCATCGACCGGACGTCCAGCAGGACGCATTCATGAGGTTTACCATGCGCACCACCTCCACATTCATCTGTCAGGCCGCCGACCAGCTCAAGGGTTTCGTTGGCCTGAACCGCAAGACCGGCCAATACATTGTGCGATTCAGCGAAGACGCGTTCGGCATGGACGTGGCCGACGACGGCATCATTCCCACCAGCGAATTTGTCTGGGCGCCCGCGGCAGACGGCACCATGGCCCTCAAGCGCGAGCGGATCCAGTTGCTGCTGGACCAGAACATCGACGACCGCATCAACCTCAGCGAACCACTGCGGGTCTACATGGCCCGCGGCGATCTGCCGGAAATCGTGGCGGTGCGGCAGTTGGTGGCAGGCTGAGCCGCAATCTTGAATTGAAATGTAAGCCCTGTGGGGGTGAGCTTGCTCCCACTTGGGCTTTGCGGTGAACAATGAATCGGTAGGCGCCCGAAATAAATGTGGGAGCGAGCTTGCTCGCGAAGGCGGACTGTCAGTCGGTAACAATGTTGACTGACCCACCGCTATCGCGAGCAAGCTCGCTCCCACAGGTTTTTGTTTTAGCTGACAGGAATGTTATGAATTGAATGGGCACATGCTTCGACGAATGCTTGGATTAGCGGCGGTACGTGACCTTCCAATGCAGCACGCTCAGGCTGGAACAGCGTCGCGACAAAGAACGGATGGTCGCGCAGTTCCACGGCTCGCAAATCGCCAGCCGAATCCCTGGAGACGGCGTGCAAGCGTTCACTCAGCAAATCCTTTTCGAAATCCGGATTGACCCCGAATCGGCAGCGGTAGCCCTCGAAAGCTGTCTGCTGTCCGTAGGCTTTGGCAATCAGGGAATCTGCTTCGAACCGGAGGCTGTCGATGGTTTCAATCAAGGCACAGCTCAACGGCGTCAACAGCGCCCGTTCGGCGTCGGGGGCGGTTTCGCCATGGGCGGCATCGGCCCAGCCCATCACATTGCGCGCATATTCCAGTACCGAGTGTTGAAAACCGCCGCACGTGCCGAGGAAGGGGCGACGTTGTTCGCGGGCAAAACGAATGGCTCGCAAGGCGCCGTCTTCGTTTCGGTAAGGGCTCCCCGGCACACACCAGACGCCATCGAAGTCGTTCAGCATCGTGTCGTCGGCGATGAGCTCGGTGGCCACCCACTGGAAACGAATGTCATGGCCGGTTTGTTTTCCGGCCAGTTCCAGTGCGATGGGGATCGCTCGGTGGGCGGTGATGTGTGGGTCGTAATCGCCGATCAAGGCAATGTGCAAAGGATGCTGTTTTTCCATGGGAGGCTCGCCGCTTGTTGATTCCTGGTTGCCACTATAGATTGGCGCTCACGCAATCAATATTGGCGTTTCCCCAAGTGATCAATGCATCGACGCACTATCGTCTGGACTACCCCGATCTTTCCCTGATCCTGGCGCTTGTCCGTGGCGGCTCGCTGGCGCGGGCTTCGCGGTTGCTGAAAGTGGACGTGTCCACGGTATTTCGCTCGGTGCGCCGGCTTGAGGCGGCCCTGGGTCAGCCTCTGTTCGAAAAAAGCCGTTCCGGGTATTTGCCCACGAGTCTGGCCCAGACATTGGCCGAACAAGCCGAGCGCGCCGAGCAGGCCTTGGAGGCGGCGCGGGTGGGTGTGGAGCAGGGCGGTGAGGTCATCAGCGGCACGGTACGCCTGACGTGCAGTGACTCAGTCCTGCAGGCATTGCTGTTGCCTGCGCTGGCGCGGTTCATGCCCAACTATCCGGCGCTGACCCTCGAACTGAGCACTTCGAACGACTTCGCCAACCTCAGCCGCCGCGACGCCGACATCGCATTGCGGCTGACCCGTACGCCGCCAGAACACCTGGTCGGTCGAAACCTCGGCAACGTGGCGTACCGGGTCTGTGCCAGCGCCACTTACCTTCGCTCGATGCAACAGCAAGACCTGGCCTCCATGACTTGGATAGCACCGGATGATTTTCTTCCAGATCACCCCACCGTGGCCTGGCGCCGTCAACAGCTTCCTGGCGTCGTGCCTGCCTATCGCTGCAACAGCATGCTCTCGGTCACCGAGCTGGTGCGGGCCGGCCTGGGGGTTGCGGCGCTGCCGGACTTCCTGATTGACGAGCATCAGAGCCTGGTTCCGTTGGGCGAACCGTTGGCAGGGTATGACACGGCGCTTTGGCTGCTGACCCGTCCGGACTGCCGCGCCTTGCGTTCGGTGGTGACCTTGTTCGACGAGCTGGGGCGCAATCTGCGCTGGCGCTGACCTTAAACGAACGGCGTACGCACGGTTTAATCGAGGATGAGCGGCCAACGGTTATAGTGCTGTGAGCTCCAACCCCCGCCGAGAACATCATGATGACGAAATCGCCTCAACCCACCGCTGCTCCAGTTGACCATCTACGTTTTCATCGCCCCCACGCTCATCTGGGCCCGACGTTCGGCAATGACCGCTTCGCCCTGAGAGCGGAGGCTTTCGCGCGTTTTTTCGGGACGCCTATGTTCCTGGGGGCGCAAACGCTGATCGTGCTGTTATGGGTAAGCCTGAACTTGGTGGGGGTCTTGCACTTCGATGCTTATCCGTTCATTTTGCTTAACCTGGCGTTCAGCCTGCAATCGGCCTATGCCGCTCCGTTGATCCTGCTGGCGCAAACCCGTCAGGCGGCCCGGGACAAAGCCCAGGCCGAAGCCGATGCCCAGCATCGTGAAGCCTTGGCCATCGCCAACAGTGAGCGTCAGGCCCAAGCTGCTCAGAACACCGCGCAGTTGCTTGAGTTATTGGAACAGAACACCCGCCTGACAGAGATGACCAAGGCGTTGACTGAACGTATCGATAGCTTGACCACGGAAATGCATCAGAAATTCGTCAGTGCCCCACCGGCGCAGTAATCCTCAAGCAGTCCCAATGCTTGACTGTGCGAGGCGATGTTCAGGCCTGGTAACAGGCCAGGAACATATCCAAGGCTGATTCGACCACTTGTGTTTGCTGGTCCAGGGACAAGCTCGGCTGGCCCATGGAAATCTGTGGCCAAAAAGCAAATGCCTTGAGCAAGCCATGCATCTGTTGAGCGGCAAATGCCGGGTCCAGCGGTTTCAGCCGGCCATCGGCCTGGGCAAGGCGAATCCATGACGTCAGGCCTTCTTCTCGCTCGCCCATGCGCGCAACCATGTCCTGGGCTCGTTCAGGAGAGTGAATCGTCGCGGCGATGGCGATGCGCGCCAGGTCGAGGAAGTTCTCATCAGCGAGCATGTGCAACTTGGCTTGAAGCAGCGTTTGAAGCTGTTCCCGTAACGGCTTTGTTGAATCGTAGGAAGTGTCTTGTTCTGCCGTAATGCTGTTCCATAACCGGTTCAGAATCTCGGCAAACAGCTCCTCCTTGCTGGGGAAATGGTTGTACACCGTGCGTTTCGATACGCCGGCCGTTGCTGCGATCTTGTCCATGCTGGTGATCTCGAAACCGCTGCTACGAAATTCGGCGATCGCGGCCTGAAGGATGGCTTCGCGTTTTCGTTCGGTAAGGCGCTGCGGTACGGTCATGGGCGTTCGTCGGTTGAGAGAGGAGAACTTGCACTGGGCAGTTTACTTGCTCCCGGGATTCATGCAATCTAGAAACTACACCGAGTGGTGTACTTCACGAGCGAACGGCTAAGCGTGCATGCAACGGCCATCCAGCGTCCCACCACGGCGAAGCGCAATTGCGACAACGTCCTTGGAGCTATCGCACCATGAGCATTCCTTCTTTTTCGACCGACAACCCACCTGCCGATCATTCGTCCCGGCACGAACAGGGCAAGTACCGCAATCGCGCCTACACACCGCGGGAAGGGTTCGGCAAGACCCTGCGTATCATCTGGAACATGATCTTCCACAAACCGCGCAGCACCCGGCCTGCGGGCGCTATCGATGTTCAGCCGTTGACGCACGCCGCGTTGCTGGCCGCGCCGAACCACAGCGTATTCCGCCTCGGTCACTCCACCGTGCTGCTCAAGTTACGGGACAAATTCTGGCTGACCGACCCGGTGTTCTCCGAACGCGCTTCGCCCGTACAATGGGCCGGTCCCAAGCGTTTCCATCAGCCGCCTATCAGCCTGGAAGACTTGCCGCCGATCGAAGCGGTGATCCTTTCCCATGATCATTACGACCACCTCGATCACCAGGCCATCCTCAAGCTTTCCGCCAAGACCCAGTATTTCCTGGCGCCGCTTGGCGTGGGTGACACCTTGGTCAAATGGGGCATCGAGGC
This sequence comes from Pseudomonas sp. Q12-87, assembly GCF_001269755.1. Taxonomy (NCBI): domain Bacteria; kingdom Pseudomonadati; phylum Pseudomonadota; class Gammaproteobacteria; order Pseudomonadales; family Pseudomonadaceae; genus Pseudomonas; species Pseudomonas sp. Q12-87. The sequence continues at coordinate 221,746 of NZ_LHVI01000010.1, forward strand.
CAACAAGGTGCGCCAACTGGATTGGTGGCAAGGCACCGAGGTGGACGGTATCGAGTTCGTTGCCACGCCGTCGCAGCACTTTTCCGGTCGCGGTCTGTTCGATAGCAACAGCACGCTATGGGCCTCCTGGGTCATGATCGACGGCGGCACGCGGATCTTCTTCAGCGGCGACACGGGTTATTTTGATGGCTTCAAACGCATCGGCGAGCAGTACGGACCTTTCGACCTGACGCTGATGGAAACCGGTGCCTATAACGTCGATTGGCCCCATGTCCACATGCAGCCGGAGCAAACCCTGCAGGCTCATATCGACCTCAAGGGCCGCTGGCTGCTGCCGATCCACAACGGTACGTTCGACCTGGCGATGCACGCCTGGTATGAACCCTTCGATCGCATCCTGGCCTTGGCGTGGGAGCGCAGCGTATCCATCACCACGCCGCAGATGGGCCAGGCATTCACCCTGAGCCAGCCGCAACGTGGCCGGGCCTGGTGGCTGGATGTAGAGGCCTCGGCCTATCAGAACCAGACCGGCGTGGCCTGACAACGGAAGCAATGCCCATCATTCGATCATGGCGTAGTCCGCCCGCTCCATTGGGTCCGGCGTGGCGCCCTTGATGTTCATCCCACGCCCCGGGGCGAAGCCGGGAAAGAACACCAGGCCTTCGGATTCCAGCCGAAAGGCCAGGGCCAGGCGCGTCACGTCGAGCAATTGGCCTCCGGCTTCGAAACGCCGGATGGCCTGGACCGAGACGCCGGATTGACGCGATAACTCCTCGACACTCCAGCCCAGCATGGCGCGGGCTTGCGCACTATGGGCGGGGGTGAATTGATACACAGCGATGCGTTGCAGGGTGGTCTTGATTGCGAGAGAGGCCATGGGAGTTCTCCAAAGCTGTTGAATTCAAAAATACTGTGTTTTTGTACAGTTGTTTTGAATCCGGATCAATCTCATTTTTTTGATCAATGCCCAGCGGTCCCTTCCTGCCAGGCGCTAGGAGCTTGACCCAGCACCCGGCGAAACATGGTGGAAAACGCTGCGGGACTGTCATAGCCCAGGTCCAGGGCAATGCGGGTCACCGAGTCCCCCTCAGCCAAGCGTGGCAGCGCCGACATCACGCACGCCCGTTGTCGCCATTGACTGAAGCTCAGCGTGGTTTGTCGGCTGAACAGCCGATTGAACGAACGCAGGCTGACAGGCAACTGCGCGGCCCATTGCGCGGGTGAAACATGGGCGTCGGGATGCTTGAGGAATGCTTGGCACAGCGATAAGAGGCGCGGGTCCTTGGGCAGTGGTAGGTGCAGCGGTAAATGGGCGCTGCGCGACAATTCGTGCAGCAGCAGATTAATCAACGCGCCGTCCCGTCCAGCCTCGTCATAGTCCGGCGCAAGCTCCACAGCCTCCAGCAGCAAGTGGCGCATCAGGGGCGAGACATTGATGACCTGGCAACGATCGTCCATGCCCGTCACGGCGGCCGGTTCGATATACAGGCTTCGCGTGCTGACGCCCACCATCAGCACCTCATGGTCGACCCCGGGCGGAATCCACACTGCCCGTTGCGGTGGTACCACCCAATTACCGTTCGTGGTGCTGACTTGCATCACACCCGTGGCGCCATACAGCAACTGTGCCCGGCGGTGATGGTGCAGCGGCAGTAAATGTCCGTGAGGGTAATCGGTACCAATGGCGACGACGGCCCTGGGCGTCGCATCCAATAAATCGATCGAAGTGTTGCGCATTGAAGGGTGACTCGAGATTGGCGTGAACGCGAACAGTATTGTCCGACTTGCTACAGCAGGCCAGCCCTCGTTTCCCTATCGTGGACGCCTCCATTCCTCGGACTTTCCTAGATGTTCTACGTTTTGCTCGCCTGTTTCGGCTGCCTGAGTGGCGTCACCGCCGTGCTGTTTGGATTCGGCGGCGGCTTTGTCGTGGTGCCCTTGATCTATCGCCTGCTGGTTTCAAGCCACGCAGGTGACGTTATCGGAGAATCGGCGATGCACATCGCCGTGGCCACTTCCACCTGCGTCATGATCGTCAACGCCCTGGTTGCCACTCGAAAACATCACCGCGCCGGACAACTGCTTCGTCATTACTTGTGGCCATTCGGCGGCTTCATCGCCCTGGGCGCGACCCTCGGCGCAACGGCCGCCACCTGGATGAGCGGCGAGATTATCCGCTACGCCTTCATTGCCTACTTGGGCCTGACCATTTTGGATTGCCTGCTGCGGCGAGGTTTTCTGACACGCGCCAGCGATGCCATCCCACGGTCATTGTCGACAATGGAGACGACGTTCGGTGGTACTGCTGTCGGAATCATTGCCACATTCCTGGGTGTCGGTGGAAGTGTCATGACCGTGCCGCTGTTGCGCCGGTGTGGCTTGAACATGTCCCAGGCCACCTCCATGGCCAACCCGTTGAGCGTCCCCGTCGCCCTGGCCGGCACCTTTACCTACATGGCCTTGGCCAGCTTCACTGACACAGACTTCGGCCCATGGTTTGTCGGTTACGTCGACCTACTGGCCTTTGTTGCACTCATACTCGGCGCGTTACTGGGTATTCGCCTGGCAACGCCGTGGATCGGGCGGATACCGGATCGCCTGCATGCGCGAGTGTATGTGGGGTTGTTGATGGTGGTGATGGGGGGGATGTTGCTGGGGTAGGGGCGTTATTGACCCGCCAACCCCGGCGCTTCCCGGATAATGAAGTGGTCCAGGTTCTCGATATTGGCACTGAATACCCCGAACGTCTGCTCGGGGTTTTTCTTGCTCGGCACCTGCTTCAACTTCGGCGTCACGCCATAAAAGAAGCAATACAACGGCGCGTCACTCTCGATGGCGTGCTTGATCTCTGCCAGAAACGCTTTGCGCTTGCGGTAGTTGTCGATCAGCTTCTTGCTCAGGTAAACGTTGACCGAGTAAGGCTTCTTCTTTGTCTCGCTCGGTTGCTTGACCCAGACCTTCTGTTCGAAATCGATGCGAAAACTGGCGCTGTGATAGTCCTCGATTTTCTTGATCTTGCCCCAATAAATCAGCCCTTTGTTGTCCTGCAAGAACTCGATTTTCTTGAAGAAAGAACAGTAGGGCGCCGTGTGCTCGCCAATCTTCAGTGGCATGCGCTTGAGCAGATCCTTGTCCGCGAAGTTCGACACGAAGCACTCCACCGGATGGGCGAAGACATGGGTCTTGTCGGGCGCCGAATCACGGCTCGGGTGCTCGTCATGCCTGGCGATCGAAGGCACTCGCTCATCACGCAACACGTCCGCGTCCACCGCCGGGCTGGACGGCTTACGCACGTATTCACGTCGAACCAGCAACAGCTCCGAAGGGAAATGTTCCTCCCGACCGTCATCCGATTCCGCACCATCCACTTCCAGGCCCGACGCCGGTGCTTTCAGGCTGACATAAGGACAACCCTCGACATGCCGCGTGCTGGGGATGTTCTTGAAATGCGGCGTACGCACGTAGTTCACATTCTTGGCGTTGAACGTCCCCAACACATTCGCCGCATCAAATGCTGCCCGGCAGTCGTCGTTGGGGCATTGGAACTGTTCTTTCGCTGAATCGAACGCCACCGTCTCGTCGAAATTCAAATCGCGCACGTCATAGATCGACAGCTTGTCGTCGAGGCTGCGGCAGTAGGCGAGGTCGAATTTCATGAGGGGCTCGGGTCCTTGAGTGGGGAAGGGTATTAATAGCGGGAGGCGGGGTGGGTTGCACTGACTGTTTTCAGCTCAAAGTAAATATGTAGCAGTGCCGACCATGGACAAGGCCCGAGACGTTGCTGATATTCTTCCAGCACGACTCCGATCCTGTGGCGAGGGAGCTTGCTCCCGCTGGGCTGCGCAGCAGCCCCCATTTCAATATCACCAACAAAAACCACTGCCCGAACACAGACGACAGCGTCGCAATTACAACTCGCTTCACCACGCACGTGCATAACCGGAACTATATTGCCGGAAGTGGAGGGGTGAGCCACGACAATCGGAATTATAGTTCCGACTATGTTGGACAAGCCTGCTTCTGAAGCGAGCGTTGCTTACGCTGTGAGGCATTGCGAAGGCCAAGGTTGATGACAAGGGGGATCGAATGAGTGATGACGCAAAATCCGTAGGTACGCGTGCATGGCAGGGCGACAGGGTGATGATCACTAAGGCCGATAAGCCTCCTCTGGATCTGCTACCTCATGCTGATACGCCTCAGATGCGCAAGCCAGGTCGGTTGAAGGGGAAGATTCGGATGTCGGCGGATTTTGACCGCACCCCCGGGGACATCATCGAGGGTTTTGAGGGGCGGCCGTGAGTTCGGACGAATTTTCCTGATTTGAGGTTTCAGCAGGCAGCTCAGCAATGCAGGCTTTGTCGAACTCCCGCATAGTGGCCGTGTCGATAGCGCCGATCTTCAGCAGCGCTTCAGCCGAGTTGTGAATCGATTCGAAAGCTTCACTTTTGTATTTTTCAGCCATGGCACATCTCCAAAAATCTCGTTCTTGAGCAACTCAACGGGAGCCTGCTCGTGATCTTAAAAAACACAGTAATGAAGCCCGCCGCTAAATTGTGGCGAGGGGATTTATCCCCGCTGGGCTGCGCAGCAGCCCCAATTCGTATTGCCAACAAAAAACCGCCGCCCGAACACGGACGACGGCATCTCATCAACAGTCAAAACCCCCGCAAAACCGCGACGCTTTCCGCCACCAGGATTCATGCTGATTAAACGGATCATCCACCAACACCGCCGGCATATCCCGCAAACGAATCCATGGCTCATCCTGCCAGTGCAGCATGCAGAGCGACATCTTCGGCCAATCCAACACGCTCAACGTAGGACGCTCCACCTTATGTGAGCAGCGTTCATCCCGCAGCGTAGGCACCACCTGATGCGTGATCCACTCACGCAGCAACCGATACTCAGGGCAGTAATGATAAACCAGCAACGCATAAACGCCCGACTCGCTCAGCATCAGACGTTCTTCGGTCAAACCGTGGATATGCACGAGCATCATCCGACGCTGGTCAGGGTCAAGCTTGCGGGTCATGCGCTCATCGAGGTGCTTGCTCATCAAGCGTCCCAAGTCGGAGGCGCTGAACCAAGCCTGATTTTCAACCAAGAGGGCATGCAGATGAATATTGTGTCGAATAAATTGAGTCGGAATCAGCGGATCAGACATGACAGACCTCCAGAAGCGGCTGTGCATGAGCTGACGAGCGGGTGGGGCTGGTTACCTTCATCGTGAAGGTTAGATTTACAGGCATATCCTTTACCTCTGGCTGCTTTCTTAGGGCATTCGTTAAGGGTGTCGGGAGCTAAGAAACCCACCAGAGACGGGCCGGACATATTCCCCTTTCGGGTCTTGTATTCGCCCACTCCCGACCTAACGGGGAATTTTTCGTAGGCGTTGGAAATCCGCAGACGAAAAAAAGCCGCATGACTGTCGGGTGCGGAGAACCGCTCTGGTTTTCGAGTTTCTTAGGCTCAGAGCGAAGGCTAGAGAAATACACTACGATGGTCAAGGGAATAGCATTGTGAAATGCTTAAATTGGTTGTAGGGTTGGCTTGGCAAGCCTTGATGGCACTATGATTTCCTTACAATTTTTTTACTTTTTTCGATAACAGTTGTGGTTATGCGTGATAGTAGAAGTCGGTAGTGGTTAACAGCTTTTCTATTTTTAAGATTTGAGTGGGAAACATGAGAGTCGAATCATATACAAGCTTTGATAGGCTAAAAGCATGGTTTCTTCGGAAAACCCCTTTAGGTGGAGTTCGACGCTTGTCAGCTATAGCAGGAGCCATAGCGTCAGATATAGGAACTTCTAGAGAGGAGAATCAAGACCGTGCAGCAATAATGCGCGTTACTGATTTCAGCGGAGAAACGTATACGCTCGTTGCGGTTAGTGATGGCATGGGAGGGATGCAGTCTGGAGGCATCTGTGCCGCAACGACTCTTGCTGCATTCTTTACATCATTTATGGTGCGAAGTAGGGAGGGTATAAGGTTCGATGAGGGCATTATTGAGTCTGCTCTGGATGCAAATAGAGCAGTTTATGATTTATATGGAGGTAGGGGAGGGGCGACACTTTCTGCTTTACTCATTAATGCGAGTGGGAATTGTATTTGGTTGAATGTTGGGGATAGTAGAATATATGGAGTGCGGGATAGTGGTATATTGCAGTTTACAACTGATGATACTATCTCCGGGCAGTTGGGCGACAAATTTGGCGGCTTGAAAAATCGCTCAGAGCTTTTGCAGTTTGTCGGAATGGGGGAGGAATTGGAACCGCACTATTCACTTTTTGGTTTTAGTGATGCTAATCATTTTCTTGTGACCACGGATGGGGTTCATTATCTTGATGAGAAAATCTTGCAAGATATTGCTCTCAATGCTCCCGATGCAGGTGCTTGCTTAAAGCGGTTGGTAGATGTTTCTAAATGGTGCGGAGGAAAAGATAACTGTAGTGCCGTAATGTTTGCTATGAGCGAAAGTTTATTTTTTCAAGATGAATTTGCAGGGCGGGGTGTTTGTGAGGTTTGGGACTCATTTGGGGATCTGCAGTTTTTCTTCGAAGAGAAGCATTTTGAAAAAAAATATGCTCGGGTGGGCGAGAGTGAAGTAAAGGATGTAAAAGAAGGTAAGTCAAAGAGTCGAGCCAAAACAAAGCCAAAGAACTTAAGTGTAGGTAAAAAAGCTCTTCCTTCTTCGTGGGATAAAGTTTTAAAGGAAAGATATGTAGATATTGAAGCTGACGCCGATTATCGCGAAAGCAAAAATAATCCTGAAAAAAATATTGAGAAGACACCGCCGCAGCTAAAAATTTCTTTTCCAGGTAAGGACTAGTCTATGCTTCATCTGCCGGAGCGTTATAAAGAGTTAGGGGACTCCTCAGAGGGAGGGATGGGTACAGTAATTTTTTGTAATGACTTGGTGTTGGAAAGAACTGTAGCTATTAAAATTATCAACAATAAATCCGATCATAGAAGAATGCTTGATGAACTGGCGGCATTGATGCAGGTTCGCTCAAAGCATGTTGTTCAGGTATATGATTTTCTAGAGATCAATGGACGCGGATTGGGAATAGTCCAAGAGTACATTGACGGCATGGATTTATTTGAGTCCTTGGAAGGTAAAAGGCAGTCAACAAATAGTTTTTATAAGGATTTATGGCAGATTGCCTCTGGCATTAGTGATATTCATGATGTGGGAGTTATTCATCGAGATATCAAGCCGAATAATATTAAAACTGATCCTGAGGGTGTGATAAAAATTTTTGATTTTGGCTTGGCGAGAAACGACGGGCCAGAGGCGTGCACTTTAGGGTTCATTGGTACTCATGGATTTGCCGCGCCAGAGCTTTATCATCATTCTGCTGAGTTTACAAGTGCGGTGGATGTCTATGCGTTTGGTGCGACAGCGCTTTTTTTAGGGCTTGGAAGATTGCCAAAAGAATTAGTGCACTCATATAGTCGTGTTGAGAATTCTGATTTTTTTTCAAGCTTATCATTTTATATCGCTCCGGCACTTGTAGATGTGCTGAATCAATGTTTACACCCTGATCCGACTGCAAGGCCGCCTATTACAGTGGTGCGTGATGAGCTGGCGAGACACATATTATATGATATGCACCAGGCGTTGGTTGTATATAAAGGTCAAGCTAAATATCTTGGGGCAAGGCAGCGTACGATTACGCTTAAATTAAATGAGAGAGGAACCATTAATAATATTGGAAATGTAATGATTGAGTACGATGGGCTGCAGTTTAAGGTGGTTAAGGTTTCTGGTGAGGTTTTTATAAATAACGCCGCTGTAGCCACAGGTGATGAGCTACCTGGAAGCTGTGTCGTTGGGTTAGGGAACTCTCAGCGAGAGAGTTTTAATCGTGCATTTATAACCTTTGATCTTTCACATCCGGAGATAGTTTTATGATTGGTCCTCACCGTCAGGGAGATGTAATTGGTGGGCGATACGAGATTACAGAATTTATAGGGCAGGGAGGCATGCAATACGTTTATAAAGCGACCGATTTGGTCATGCTTCGAGATGTTGCCCTAAAGACTCCTAAGAATAGTTCTGCTACTAAAAGGTTTAAGCGTAGCGCAGTTGTTGCAGCTAAAGTAAATCATCATAACGTAGCGAAAACACTAGACTATATTCGTGATGGAGATAATAGGTATTTGATTGAGGAGTATGTCGCGGGGGCTGATCTACAGGTAGCATTGCTGACCAATAACTCTTTTATCGATCCTTATCTTGCTGCGAGGATATTTCATTATTTGGCTAAAGGATTGGCAGCTGCTCATCATGCGAATGTAGTGCACCGGGATCTAAAACCTACGAATATAATGATAGGTGGGGGGTATTCTTTAACTGATATTAAAATTACCGATTTTGGCATTGCTAAAATGGCCGATGAGGAGCTTATTGACGCTGCCGAAGGTGGTGACTCGACCCTAACAACCTCACAGACGGCAGTAGGTGCTTTACCTTACATGGCGCCTGAAGCAATCGAAAGGCCTAGAGAAGTGGGGCCGTCAGCTGATGTTTGGTCAATCGGCGCAATGATCTTTCAGCTCGTTACGGGGCAACTACCGTTCGGTAGCGGATTAAAGGCGGTAATGCGTATTCTTCGGGATCCTCCATCGGCGATTCCGGTGTTTGTTTTGAATAATCCACAATTCAGTCCTCTTGCGAATGATTTGTTAAATATTGCAAATGCATGCATGAATAAAGATCCAGGCGCAAGACCTACGGCGGACGATCTGGTAATGTCATGTGGTCAGCTATGCTATGCGAGGAGTACTCGTGTCGAGGGCGTTATTGGTGAGTTCAACTATCAAGCTTGGGGCTATATTAACTCTAATCGCCAAAGGGTTTTTTTTCATAAGTCAAGTGTGTATGGGCCTAAGCCAATCGTGGATGGTTCGAGAGTTTTGTTTTCCTCATATGCTGGCGGTGGGGCGGATAGAGCTCACCCAGTAGTAATTGTTGATAATTAGTTTGTGGTGAGCTGGATAGGCGACGAGATTTATTTGTTGTTTCTGCTTTCATATTGTATTGCTGTTTTAGAGTGGGTGTGAGTGAGTTGGTAATTGTTATGAGTTTTTGTACAAATAAAAAGCCCTGAATATCTCAGGGCTTTTTATTTGTGTTTAAAATCTCTGTGAGTTTAGCTAGCTGAATCAATCCCAGCTCAAAGCCCCACCCGTCTGATACTCAATCACTCGCGTCTCAAAGAAATTCTTCTCTTTCTTCAAGTCCATGATCTCGCTCATCCAAGGGAACGGGTTAGTCGTGCCTGGATACTCTTCCTTAAGACCAATCTGCGACAGACGACGGTTAGCGATGAACTTGAGGTAGTCCTCCATCATCGCCGCATTCATCCCCAACACGCCGCGAGGCATGGTGTCGCGGGCGTATTCGATTTCCAGCTGGGTCCCTTGCAGGATCATCTGGGTCGCTTCTTCCTTCATCTCGGCATCCCACAGGTGTGGGTTTTCGATTTTGATCTGGTTGATCACGTCGATGCCGAAGTTCAGGTGCATGGATTCGTCGCGCAGGATGTACTGGAACTGCTCGGCGACGCCGGTCATTTTGTTGCGGCGGCCCATGGAGAGGATCTGGGTGAAGCCGCAGTAGAAGAAGATGCCTTCCAGGACGCAGTAATAAGCGATCAGGTTGCGCAGCAACTCTTTGTCGGTGTCCGGGGTGCCGGTTTCGAACTTCGGATCGGAGATCGAACGGGTGTATTTCAGGCCCCAGGCGGCTTTTTTCGCGACCGATGGGATCTCGTGGTACATGTTGAAGATTTCGCCTTCATCCATGGCCAGCGATTCGATGCAGTACTGGTAGGCGTGGGTATGGATCGCCTCTTCGAACGCCTGGCGCAGGATGTATTGGCGGCATTCCGGGTTGGTAATCAGGCGGTACACGGCCAGGACCAGGTTGTTGGCAACCAGGGAATCGGCGGTGGAGAAGAAGCCCAGGTTGCGCATCACGATGCGGCGTTCGTCGTCGGTCAGACCTTCCGGGTCTTTCCAGAGGGCGATGTCGGCGGTCATGTTGACTTCTTGCGGCATCCAGTGGTTTGCGCAGCCGTCCAGGTACTTCTGCCAGGCCCAGTCGTATTTGAATGGCACGAGCTGGTTGAGGTCGGCGCGGCAGTTGATCATGCGCTTTTCATCGACGGCGACACGGGCGGCGGCGCCTTCGAGTTCGGCGAGGCCTTCGGCGACGTCGAGTTTGTCGAGGGCGGCCTTGGCGCGAATGATCGCGGCCGAGTCGCTGGCCGTCACGGCCCGGGCTTCAAGAGCAGCGGCACCGCCGGCGCTGTCGAGGCGGTCCATGTTGGCTTCAGAAGCGTGGCCGGCGTTGGCGCCTTTTACAGCAACTTCGCCGTCTTCTTTGTCGAATTCGTCCCAGCTCAGCATGACGTGTCGTCTCCTGCGTGAGGGCCAGATGCCCGATGAAGGCCTACTGGCCGCGGTGGATCTTGGAAAATCGTTTGTTGCAGCAGCTAACGCAGGCAATAAACAGAAAAATGTACGGGCGATCCTGAAGCGGCTGTGTACGCGAGGAGGCTAGGGGCCCCTGCGTGGGCTTCAGGTTGGCTTGACTCCCTGTAAGGGAATATTGCAGGCCCGTTTAAGGCGGCATTATAAGGACTTTTTTGCCTACGTGCTGCGGCGAAATGGCTCACAGAAGGGGTGGCGAAGGGCATATCCGCGTGGGAGCGAGGGTTTACAAGGCTTTGGCCGTTGAAGATTTTTTTTGCATGAGTCGGATGGCCGTTTTTTTTGATCAAAAAACGAGCGTTTTTTGCAGTTTTGCACTACATGTTGTGTTTATGAAGGGTTTTCAGCGGTTGCAGACACAACCAGGCCCGATCGAAATCGGGCCATGGAAAATGCCAGTATTGATCAATCGGTACGGCTTGAGCCGGTGCGATCGCTGCCATCGGCGGCGACGGTTGCCGAGTCGCTGTGGTCGAAACCGTCGGTGGCGATAGTGGCTGCATCCGTCAGGTTGTAGCGATCGATGGCGGCGGCGGAACCGGTGCGATCGAAGCCGTCGGCGGCGAAGCTATTGGCGGCCAGTACGGACAGGGTCAAGGCGAAGAACAGTTTGCTTTTCATGGTGGTTGCTCCTGGTTCGTTCATACGTTGATCAGCCGTTGGAGCAGCCGTTGCCCATGATGCTGTAGCGCAGGATGTGACGTTGGCCTTTGGAGTCGTCGTATTCCATCTTTGCCGGGACCACTTCGCAGATATTGGGGATTTCGCTCATGGAGATGACTTTGGCGATATCCAGGTGAGTGGAGTAGGTGTACTCCTCAATGGCTGGCTTTTGCTGTGCGACATCGGTCGGGGCCTCGTCTGCCATTGCGGTTGCGCAAAGACTGCCGAGGACCAGAACCCATAAAGCTTTCATCTTTATTTCACCTTTTTTGAGGTCGAATGGGGTCACGCAACCTTTTTGGGGTTGCGTGTGGAGCAAGTTTTGGAAGTTGGATTAACGGCCTTCGTGGGGGCTGTGTTGCGTTAATCGTGTTTGCCGGTTGGCGAGGCGGATTTTAGAAGGTGAGGGTAGGGGTAAACAGACTCGGTTTTGATAAACACTGTTGGTTGATCTGGTAATAATCGTCGTAGGAAGCGGTGGCTGTCTGTTACATCTGTGTTGGATCTACCGCCGTCTTCGCGAGCAAGCCCGCTCCCACAGGGGGATCTGTGTCGCACACAAAGTAGGCATTCACCGACATTCAACTGTGGGAGCGGGCTTGCTCGCGAAGGCGGCATTTACATCAAATGTTGATGTTGACTGACACACCGTCATCGCGAGCAAGCTCGGCTCCCACAGGGAAATTCCTGCTGGCAACGCCTTGCACGTTAGTACCGACATTTTGTAGGGACTTGTTACTACCATCGTCGAATGGTTCTATAGGCCCGCCCCGGGCTACAACGGGACCATACAAAAACAACTATGTCTCCGAGGTAAGAAAGATGAGTGCGGCTTCTCTGTATCCCGTTCGCCCCGAGGTTGCGGCCAGTACGTTGACTGACGAGGCGACCTACAAGGCGATGTATCAGCAGTCGGTCGTCAACCCGGATGGCTTCTGGCGCGAGCAGGCCAAGCGCCTCGATTGGATCAAGCCCTTCACCACGGTGAAGCAGACGTCCTTCGACGATCACCATGTCGATATCAAGTGGTTTGCCGATGGCACCTTGAACGTTTCCTACAACTGCCTCGACCGTCACCTGGCCGAGCGCGGCGATCAAATTGCGATTATCTGGGAGGGCGATGACCCGGCCGAGAGCCGCAACATCACCTATCGCGAGCTGCATGAAGAAGTCTGCAAGTTCGCCAACGCCCTGCGCGGCCAGGACGTGCATCGCGGCGACGTGGTGACGATCTACATGCCGATGATCCCTGAAGCCGTGGTCGCGATGCTGGCCTGTGCCCGGATCGGTGCGATTCATTCGGTGGTGTTCGGCGGTTTCTCGCCTGAAGCACTGGCCGGCCGGATCATCGACTGCAAATCCAAAGTGGTGATCACCGCTGACGAAGGCGTTCGCGCCGGCAAGAAGATCCCGCTCAAGGCCAACGTCGATGATGCGTTGACCAACCCGGAAACCAGCAGCATCCAGAAAGTCATCGTGTGCAAGCGCACCGGTGGTGGCATCAAGTGGAACCAGCACCGCGACATCTGGTACGAAGACCTGATGAAAGTCGCCGGCACCGTTTGCGCGCCGAAGGAAATGGGCGCCGAGGAAGCGTTGTTCATCCTCTACACCTCCGGTTCCACCGGCAAGCCCAAGGGTGTGCAGCACACCACGGCCGGCTACCTGTTGTATGCGGCGCTGACCCACGAGCGCGTGTTCGATTACAAGCCGGGCGAGGTCTACTGGTGCACCGCCGACGTCGGCTGGGTCACCGGCCACAGCTACATCGTCTATGGCCCGCTGGCCAACGGCGCGACCACGCTGCTGTTCGAAGGCGTGCCGAACTACCCGGACATTACCCGGGTGGCCAAGGTCATCGACAAGCATAAGGTCAATATCCTCTACACCGCGCCAACCGCTATCCGCGCAATGATGGCGTCGGGTACCGCCGCTGTTGAAGGCGCGGATGGCAGCAGCCTGCGCCTGTTGGGCTCGGTGGGTGAGCCGATCAACCCCGAAGCCTGGGACTGGTACTACAAGAATGTCGGCAAGGAACGTTGCCCGATCGTCGACACTTGGTGGCAGACCGAAACCGGTGGCGTGCTGATCAGCCCATTGCCGGGCGCCACGGCGTTGAAACCCGGTTCGGCCACGCGTCCGTTCTTCGGTGTGGTGCCGGCGCTGGTGGACAACCTCGGCAACCTGATCGAAGGCGCGTCCGAAGGCAACCTGGTGATTCTCGATTCGTGGCCAGGCCAGGCCCGTACGCTGTACGGCGACCATGACCGCTTCGTCGACACCTACTTCAAGACCTTCAGCGGCATGTATTTCACCGGTGACGGTGCGCGTCGCGACGAGGACGGTTACTACTGGATCACCGGCCGGGTGGATGACGTACTCAACGTGTCCGGTCACCGCATGGGCACGGCCGAGATCGAAAGCGCCATGGTCGCCCACCCGAAAGTCGCCGAAGCGGCGGTGGTCGGTGTGCCGCACGACATCAAGGGGCAGGGCATTTATGTCTACGTCACCCTGAACGCTGGCGAAGAAACCAGCGAGGCACTGCGCCTGGAACTGAAAAACTGGGTGCGCAAGGAGATCGGTCCGATTGCTTCGCCGGACGTCATCCAGTGGGCGCCGGGTCTGCCGAAAACCCGTTCGGGCAAGATCATGCGCCGCATCCTGCGCAAGATCGCCACGGCGGAATACGACGCGTTGGGTGATATCTCCACCCTCGCCGATCCAAGTGTGGTGGCGCACTTGATCGAGACGCACAAGACCATGAACGTCGCCTGACGGTAACCCGTAAAACCGAAAAGCCCCGCCCGGCAGTGCCGAGCGGGGCTTTTTTTGGATGTCGAGCGCGTAGCTCTGTGGCGAGGGAGCTTGCTCCCGCTGGGCTGCACAGCAGCCCCAAAACCAGACACTGCGGTCATTCAGTCATACCGTATCGGCCGACCTACGACTGCTGCGCAGCCGAGCGGGAGCAAGCTCCCTCGCCACAGGGTTGTGTGTGTGGCTGGCATGGTCCGCGAATAAATATCGAGCTTTGTCGTCAGACGCTTCCGAATGTTACCCATGTTTCGAAATGTGTAACCAAAGGCGCCACAACGGGGCGATGTGAAACGTAACGCCCTGCTACAGGGCGGCTCCAGACGTCTCTGAAAATAAGCCGACACGCTGTGCTTGCCGGATTAGAAGGGTTTGCGAATAATGGGCCCGCTATTTGCAGCATAGATCGGTTTCCCTTCTTTTGCCTTTGCATGAATTTGCGGGGCTGTCAATGTGCTCGATCCGCTTTCTTGGTGCTTCTGTAATTTGTTGTCGCATTGAAGAAATATCGGCTTCGGGCCTGTCGTTAGAATGCCGATCACTCGCTCGTCGTGGCCTGCGTTGAATAAAGCGTGGGCTTCCTAGGACGCAGCACCAAAGTTCGTTTCACCCATTCGCATATTGGGCTGTTGCTCACTCTGCCGTTTTTGCCCTTTACCGATGGAGTCCCAAGATGAAGAAACTTGTGCTGCTTGGCGCCCTGGCACTGTCCGTGCTGTCGCTGCCGACCTTCGCCGATGAAAAGCCTCTGAAAATCGGTATCGAAGCGGCTTACCCTCCGTTTGCCTCGAAAGCCCCGGATGGCAACATCGTCGGTTTCGACTACGACATCGGCAATGCGCTGTGCGAAGAGATGAAGGTCAAGTGCGTGTGGGTCGAGCAGGAATTCGACGGTCTGATCCCGGCGCTCAAGGTCCGCAAGATCGACGCGATCCTTTCGTCCATGTCCATCACCGAAGACCGCAAGAAGTCCGTTGATTTCACCAACAAGTACTACAACACCCCGGCTCGCCTGGTGATGAAGGCCTGCACCCAGGTCAGCGACGGCCTGACCGAGCTCAAGGGCAAGAACATTGGCGTGCAGCGCGGTTCGATCCACGAGCGTTTCGCCCGTGAAGTCCTGGCCCCGCTGGGCGCCGAGATCAAGCCGTACGGTTCGCAGAACGAGATCTACCTCGATGTTTCCGCAGGTCGTCTCGACGGCACGGTGGCAGACGCTACGCTGCTGAATGACGGCTTCCTGAAGACAGACGCCGGCAAAGGCTTCGCGTTCGTTGGCCCGGCCTTCACCGACGTCAACTATTTCGGCGACGGCGTGGGCATCGCGGTGCGCAAGGGTGACGCGCTGAAAGACAAGATCAGCGCTGCCATCGCAGCCATCCGCGAGAACGGCAAGTACAAGCAAATCCAGGACAAGTACTTCGACTTCGACATTTACGGCAAGTAAATACGTCGCTTTGATAAGTGCGAAATGGCGCAAGCAACAGAATCTCTGCGGTTTGCGCCATTTTTTCATCCCACATTCGAGGACCTGAATCATGTTGAAAGGCTACGGGGCTGTCATCCTCGATGGCGCATGGTTGACGCTTCAGCTCGCCTTGTCGTCCATGGCCCTGGCCATTGTCCTGGGGCTGATCGGCGTTGCATTGCGCCTGTCGCCGGTACGCTGGCTGGCGTGGCTGGGCGACCTGTATTCCACGGTCATTCGCGGCATTCCCGACCTGGTGCTGATCCTGCTGATTTTCTACGGCGGCCAGGACTTGCTCAACCGCGTCGCGCCGATGCTCGGTTATGACGACTACATCGACCTGAACCCGTTGGCGGCCGGTATTGGCACCTTGGGTTTCATCTTCGGTGCGTACCTGTCGGAAACCTTTCGCGGTGCGTTCATGGCGATCCCCAAAGGGCAGGCCGAGGCGGGCATGGCGTACGGTATGAACGGCTTCCAGGTGTTTTTCCGGGTGCTGGTGCCGCAGATGATTCGCCTGGCGATTCCGGGCTTCACCAACAACTGGCTGGTATTGACCAAGGCCACCGCGCTGATTTCGGTGGTGGGTCTGCAAGACATGATGTTCAAGGCCAAGCAGGCGGCAGACGCCACTCGCGAGCCTTTTACCTTCTTCCTGGCAGTGGCGGCGATGTACCTGGTGATCACCAGCGTCTCGTTGCTGGCATTGCGTCACCTTGAGAAGCGCTACTCGGTAGGCGTAAGGGCGGCTGATCTATGATCTTCGACTACAACGTCATCTTCGATGCCTTGCCGCTGTACTTCAGTGGCCTTGTGACCACCCTGAAGCTGCTGGCACTGTCGCTGTTCTTCGGTCTGCTGGCGGCGCTGCCCCTGGGTTTGATGCGCGTGTCCAAGCAGCCAATCGTCAACATGACGGCCTGGCTCTACACCTATGTGATTCGCGGCACGCCGATGCTGGTGCAGCTGTTCCTGATCTACTACGGGCTGGCGCAGTTTGCGATTGTGCGCGAGAGCTTCCTCTGGCCATGGCTGTCCAGCGCGACCTTCTGCGCATGCCTGGCGTTCGCCATCAACACCAGCGCCTACACCGCCGAAATCATTGCCGGCAGCCTGCGGGCCACGCCCAACGGTGAAATCGAGGCGGCCAAGGCCATGGGCATGTCGCGCTACAAGCTGTATCGCCGGATCCTGTTGCCATCGGCCCTGCGCCGCGCGCTGCCGCAATACAGCAACGAAGTCATCATGATGTTGCAGACCACCAGTCTGGCGTCCATCGTGACCCTGATCGACATCACCGGTGCCGCGCGCACGGTGAATGCGCAGTATTACTTGCCGTTCGAGGCCTACATCACGGCCGGCGTCTTCTACCTGTGCCTGACCTTCATCCTGGTGCGCCTGTTCAAATTGGCCGAGCGCCGCTGGCTGGGTTACCTGGCTCCGCGCAAGCACTGATAACGCATCGATCCGATCGACTGCTCAACGACTGACGTTTTGTGAGAACCGACCGCATGTACAAGCTCGAAGTCCAAGACCTGCATAAACGCTATGGCAGTCACGAAGTGCTCAAGGGCGTGTCCCTGAAAGCCGCCGCTGGCGATGTGATCAGCATCATCGGCTCCAGTGGTTCCGGCAAAAGTACCTTCCTGCGTTGCATCAATCTGCTCGAGCAGCCCCATGTCGGCAAGATTTTGCTCAACAACGAAGAGCTCAAGCTGGTGGCCAACAAGGATGGCGCGTTGAAGGCTGCGGACCCCAAGCAACTGCAGCGCATGCGTTCGCGGCTGTCGATGGTGTTCCAGCATTTCAACCTGTGGTCCCACATGACCGCGCTGGAAAACATCATGGAAGCGCCGGTGCATGTGCTGGGCGTTTCCAAGGCCGAGGCTCGCGAGAAGGCCGAGCATTACCTGAACAAGGTGGGCGTGGCGCATCGCAAGGATGCCTACCCGGGCCACATGTCCGGCGGCGAACAACAGCGCGTGGCGATTGCCCGTGCCCTGGCGATGGAGCCCGAGGTGATGCTGTTCGATGAGCCGACCTCGGCCCTCGACCCTGAATTGGTGGGCGATGTGCTCAAGGTGATGCAGGCCCTGGCCCTGGAAGGCCGGACCATGGTGGTGGTGACGCACGAGATGGGCTTTGCCCGTGAAGTGTCGAACCAGCTGGTGTTCCTGCACAAGGGCGTCGTCGAGGAAAGCGGCAACCCGCGCGAAGTGCTGGTCAATCCGCAATCGGAGCGCCTGCAGCAATTTCTTTCGGGCAGCCTCAAGTAATCGCTCCCGCTACGCACCTGATTTGGGTCATGCTGCGCACCGCGCGCCAGATGGTCTAATTTGGTTGCAGCCGCTTTTGGCTTTAACACTGTTTTCGCTTCGGATCGCCCGCCATGACTGCCCATCGAATAGGTTTCCTGATTTGGCCCAGCACTAAAGCCTTGACGCTGGCGCTGGCTGAGGAGGCCTTGCGCGTTGCTCAGCGGGTGCATCCGGATGTGATCTACGAATTGTCGTTCCTGCAGGCCGAGCCGGCAGCCGAGGGGCCGTGGCAATTGCCGGGCGAACCCTGGGCCGGCAAGCTTGAAGGCTTGCAGAAGCTTTTCCTGCTGGCCGACGAACCGCCGACCACCCTGGCGTCGCCCTTGAGCAGCGCCCTCAAGCAGTTGGTGCGGGCCGGTTGTGTGATCGGTGGCTTGTCCGCCGGTGTGTATCCCCTGGCCCAGTTGGGGTTGCTCGACGGTTACCGCGCGGCTGTGCACTGGCGCTGGCAGGACGATTTCTCTGAACGCTTTCCCAAGGTTATCGCCACCAGTCATTTGTTCGATTGGGACCGCGATCGCCTGAGCGCCTGCGGCGGCATGTCAGTGCTCGACCTGTTGCTGGCGGTGCTGGCCCGGGATCATGGCGCGGAGCTGGCCGGTGCGGTGTCGGAAGAGTTGGTGGTCGAGCGTATCCGCGAAGGCGGCGAGCGCCAGCGCATCCCGTTGCAGAATCGCCTCGGCTCCAGCCATCCGAAGCTCACCCAGGCGGTGCTGCTGATGGAGGCCAACATCGAGGAGCCGCTGACCACCGACGAAATCGCCCAGCATGTGTGCGTGTCCCGTCGACAGCTGGAGCGGATCTTCAAGCAATACCTCAATCGCGTACCGAGCCAGTACTACCTGGAGCTGCGCCTGAACAAGGCCCGCCAGATGCTGATGCAGACCAGCAAGTCCATCATCCAGATCGGCCTGTCCTGCGGTTTCTCCTCGGGGCCGCATTTTTCCAGCGCCTACCGCAACTTCTTTGGCGCCACGCCACGGGAAGATCGCAACCAGCGGCGCAGCAGCAGCCCGTTCGAATTGTCCTCGGTGCCGTCCGAGCGCGGCTAGGGCAGATAAGACTCCTGCGGTAAGGCAACTTACCTGTGGCGAGGGAGCTTGCTCCCGCTGGGCCGCGAAGCGGGCCCAAACGGTAACCCTGTTGCGTCAGATTGATTGGAGGTTTTCCTGGTGGATGCTGCGCGCCCCCAGCGGGAGCAAGCTCCCTCGCCACAGATTACTCCTCTAAAACTCCAGTTGTGGCTGGCCAGGGAAATGTAAATGCCGGCGCCTCAAATCCCGCTGCACCGTTTAAACTGCGCCTTTGCGACGCTATTTGTCGCATTGCCGTAAACCCGCGAAAAACGTGGGTTGGCGCTATAAGAAGTTGTCGCTTGGCGGCAAGGCCGGGCTGAAAACTGTCCTTACAATCCCTACCAAGCTCGCCAGTTCCAGGCGGGTGTTCCTCTTCAGGAGACTCCGATGTCCGTTGAGCAAGCCGCGGTACAACGCGCCGATTTCGACCAGGTTATGGTTCCCAACTATGCACCTGCTGCCTTTATTCCTGTGCGTGGTGCCGGTTCCCGCGTGTGGGACCAGTCCGGTCGCGAGTTGATCGACTTCGCTGGCGGTATCGCAGTCAACGTACTGGGCCATGCCCACCCGGCGCTGGTCGGTGCGTTGACCGAGCAGGCCAACAAGCTGTGGCACGTGTCCAACGTGTTCACCAACGAGCCGGCCCTGCGCCTGGCCCATAAGTTGGTCAACGCGACATTTGCCGAACGTGCGTTCTTCTGTAACTCCGGCGCGGAAGCCAACGAGGCCGCCTTCAAGCTGGCCCGTCGTGTCGCGTTCGATCGGTTCGGCAGCGAAAAATACGAAATCATCGCCGCGCTCAACAGTTTCCACGGTCGTACCTTGTTTACCGTCAACGTCGGTGGGCAATCGAAGTACTCCGACGGCTTCGGTCCTAAAATCACCGGCATCACCCACGTTCCTTACAACGACCTGGCTGCACTGAAAGCGGCTATTTCGGACAAGACCTGCGCCGTGGTGCTGGAGCCGATTCAGGGCGAGGGCGGTGTGCTGCCGGCGGAACAGGCTTACCTGCAAGGTGCTCGCGACCTGTGCGATGCCCACGATGCGCTGCTGGTGTTCGACGAAGTGCAGACCGGCATGGGCCGCAGTGGCCACTTGTTCGCCTATATGCATTACGGCGTGGTCCCGGACATTCTCACCAGCGCCAAGAGCCTGGGCGGGGGGTTCCCGATTGCCGCGATGCTCACCACCGAAGCGTTGGCCAAGCACCTGGTGGTCGGCACCCATGGCACCACGTACGGCGGCAACCCGCTGGCCTGCGCGGTCGCTGAAGCGGTGATCGATGTCATCAATACGCCCGAAGTGCTGGCCGGCGTCAAAACCAAGCATGCCAAGTTCAAGGCACGCCTGGAGCAGATCGGCGCGAAGTACGGCCTGTTTACCCAGGTGCGCGGTTTGGGCCTGTTGATCGGCTGCGTGTTGAACGACGCTTGGAAAGGCAAGGCCAAGGACATCTTCAACGCCGCCGAACAGGAAGGCCTGATGATCCTGCAAGCCGGCCCGGACGTGATTCGCTTCGCGCCGAGCCTGGTGGTGGAAGACGCCGACATCGATGCCGGCCTGGATCGTTTCGAGCGGGCCGCGGCGAAGCTGACCCAGGCCTGATGCTTAGGGCCTGACAGGGTCCAAATGTGGGAGCGGGCTTGCCCGCGAAGGCGATTGATCAGTCAACATTTCCGTTGGAAGTGATGGCCTCTCCGCGAGCAAAACCGCTCCCACGCCCAGTTTTTTTTCTCTGTGTATCGACCTCAATAGTCGAACCGTTTATTTCAAGTTAAGGAGTGACACCATGCTGGTGATGCGCCCCGCGCAAATGGCTGATCTGGGCGAGGTACAGCGTCTGGCTGCGGACAGTCCGATCGGTGTCACTTCCTTGCCGGATGACGTGGAACGCCTGAGCGACAAGATCGCCGCGAGCGAAGCCTCGTTTGCCGCTGAAGTCAGCTTTAACGGTGAAGAGAGCTATTTCTTCGTCCTTGAAGACACCGCGACCGGCAAGCTGGCGGGCTGTTCGGCCATCGTCGCGTCGGCCGGTTATTCCGAGCCGTTCTACAGCTTTCGCAACGAGACCTTCGTGCACGCCTCCCGCGAGCTGAAGATCCACAACAAGATCCACGTGCTCTCCCAGTGCCATGACCTGACCGGTAACAGCCTGTTGACCAGTTTCTATGTTGTGCCGGAGCTGGTGGGTTCGCCGTGGTCGGAACTCAATTCCCGTGGTCGCCTGCTGTTCGTCGCCAGCCATCCGGAGCGGTTTGCCGATTCGGTGGTAACCGAGATCGTCGGCTATAGCGATGAAAATGGCGACTCGCCGTTCTGGGACGCCATCGGTCGTAACTTCTTCGACCTCAACTACGCCGCCGCCGAGCGCCTGTGCGGGCTGAAAAGCCGTACCTTCCTCGCCGAGCTGATGCCGCATTACCCGATCTACGTGCCGCTGTTGCCGGACGCCGCCCAGGAAGCCATGGGCCAGGTCCACCCGCGTGCGCAGATCACCTTCGACATCCTGATGCGCGAAGGTTTCGAGACCGATCATTACATCGACATTTTCGACGGTGGCCCGACCTTGCATGCCCGTGTCTCGGGGATCCGCTCGATTGCCCAGAGCCGCGTGGTACCGGTGAAGATCGGCGAACCGGTCAAGGGCGCCGGCCGGCAATACCTGGTGGCCAATGCCCAGCTGCAGGACTACCGCGCCGTGTTGCTTGAGCTTGATTACGCGCCGGGCAAGCCTGTAACGCTGGACATGGAAGCGGCCGAAGCCCTGGGTGTTGGCGAGGGTGCCAGCGTGCGCCTGGTGGCGGTTTAACGCTTTACAGCTGAGTTTCGCGGGTGGCGAGAGCGACCCGTTTGAGGAGATAGCATGATCGTTCGTCCCGTACGCAGCAGCGATTTACCCGCTCTGATTGCCCTGGCCCGCAGCACCGGCACCGGCCTGACCACCTTGCCGGCCAACGAAGAGCGCCTGGCCCATCGGGTCGGCTGGGCCGAGAAGACCTTTCGCGGCGAAGCCGGGCGCGGCGATGCGGACTACCTGTTCGTGCTTGAGGACGACGACGGTCGGGTGGTGGGCATTTCCGCCATCGCCGGTGCCGTGGGCCTGCGGGAGCCCTGGTACAACTTCCGGGTCGGCCTGACGGTCAGCGCCTCCCAGGAACTGAACATCTACCGGGAAATCCCGACCTTGTTCCTGGCCAACGACCTGACGGGCAATTCCGAGTTGTGCTCGCTGTTCCTGCACGCCGATTACCGCAACGGCCTCAATGGCAGGATGCTGGCCAAGGCGCGGCTGTTGTTCATCGCCGAATTCCCGCAATTGTTCGGCAACAAGATCATCGCCGAGATGCGCGGCATGTCCGACGACAACGGCCGCTCACCGTTCTGGGAGAGCCTGGGCCGGCATTTCTTCAAGATGGAATTCAGCCAGGCCGATTACCTGACGGGCGTGGGCAACAAGGCGTTCATCGCCGAATTGATGCCCAAATTCCCGCTGTACACCTGCTTCCTTTCCGAGGACGCGCGGGCGGTGATCGGTCAGGTTCATCCCGATACCGAACCGGCGCTGTCAATGCTCAAGAGCGAAGGCTTCAGCTACCAGGGTTACGTCGACATCTTCGATGCCGGCCCCGCCGTAGAGTGCGAAACCGCCAAGATCCGTGCGGTTCGCGACAGCCAGGCGCTGGTGCTGGCCATCGGCACGCCGGGCGACGATGCCACGCCATTCCTCATCCATAACCGCAAGCGCGAGGACTGCCGTATCACCGCTGCGCCGGCGCGCTTTGCCGCAGGCACTCTGGTGGTCGATCCGCTGACCGCCAAACGTCTTCAACTCAACGCTGGCGATCAGGTACGTGCCGTCGCGTTGTCTGCTGCTCGGGAGTCGAAATAATGAAGTCGCTGTATATCGCAGGTACTTGGCTCGAAGGCCAGGGCGACGTCTTTGAATCGTTGAATCCAGTGACTCAGCAAGTGCTGTGGACCGGCAAGGGCGCCACGGCGGCGCAAGTTGAGTCGGCGATACAAGCAGCACGCCAGGCCTTCCCGGACTGGGCCCGGCGTACGCTGGACGAACGCATCCAGGTGCTGGAAGCGTTTGCCGCCGCCCTGAAGAATCGCGCGGATGAACTGGCCCGTTGCATCGGTGAAGAAACCGGCAAACCGCTGTGGGAAGCCGCCACCGAAGTCACCAGCATGGTCAACAAAGTCGCCATTTCGGTGCAGAGCTACCGCGAGCGGACCGGTGAGAAGAGCGGCCCCCTGGGCGACGCCACCGCCGTGCTGCGCCACAAACCTCACGGTGTGGTGGCAGTGTTCGGCCCTTACAACTTTCCCGGCCACCTGCCTAACGGCCACATCGTCCCGGCGTTGCTGGCCGGTAACAGCGTGCTGTTCAAGCCAAGCGAGCTGACGCCAAAAGTCGCCGAGCTGACGGTTCAATGCTGGGTCGAGGCCGGTCTGCCGGCAGGCGTGCTGAACCTGCTGCAAGGCGCCCGGGAAACCGGTATCGCCCTGGCGGCCAACCCGGGCATCGACGGGCTGTTTTTCACCGGTTCCAGCCGCACCGGCAATCTCTTGCATCAACAGTTTTCCGGGCGTCCGGACAAGATCCTGGCGCTGGAAATGGGCGGCAACAACCCACTGGTAGTGGATGAAGTGGCGGACGTCGATGCGGCGGTCTACACCATTATCCAGTCTGCGTTCATTTCGGCTGGCCAGCGCTGCACTTGTGCGCGCCGCTTGCTGGTTCCGCAAGGGGCATGGGGCGATGCTCTGCTGGCACGCCTGGTGGCGGTCAGCTCGACCATAGACGTGGGGGCTTTTGACCAACAGCCTGCACCGTTCATGGGTTCGGTGGTTTCCCTGGGCGCGGCGAAGGCGCTGATGGATGCGCAAAACCATTTGCTGGGCAAAGGCGCCGTGCCGCTGCTGGCCATGACCCAACCCCAGCCCCAGGCTGCGTTGCTGACGCCGGGCATCCTGGACGTGACGGCAGTGACCGAGCGGCCTGATGAAGAGCTGTTCGGACCGTTGCTGCAGGTGATTCGCTATGCGGATTTCCCCGCGGCAATCGCCGAGGCCAACAATACTCAGTATGGCTTGGCTGCCGGGTTGCTCTCGGACTCGCAGGCGCGCTACGAAGAGTTCTGGCTGCAAAGCCGGGCCGGTATCGTCAACTGGAACAAGCAGTTGACCGGTGCCGCGAGCAGCGCGCCGTTTGGCGGCATCGGCGCCTCGGGCAACCATCGCGCCAGCGCTTATTACGCGGCGGATTATTGCGCGTATCCGGTGGCTTCCCTGGAGACGCCGAAGCTTGTCATGCCGACTGCCCTGACCCCCGGCATAAAAATGGTGTAGCCCCATTCGCGAGCAAGCCCGCTCCCACATGGATTGCGCAAGCCCCTGTGGGAGCGGGCCTGCCCGCGAAGGCCGCGACGCGGTTGCAATTGATGCCTATAAAAACAGATTCTCGTGGAGCCTCGCTGATGAAATCCTATGAAGTCAACTTTGACGGTCTAGTGGGGCCGACCCATAACTACGGCGGACTCTCGTTCGGCAACGTCGCGTCCCAGAGCAACAGCCAGCAGTCCTCGAACCCCAAGGAAGCAGCGTTGCAGGGCTTGGCGAAAATGAAAGCGCTGATGGACATGGGCTTCCAGCAAGGCGTGCTGGCGCCGCAAGAGCGTCCGGACGTGGCGGCCCTGCGCCGGTTGGGTTTTGCCGGCAGCGATGCGCAGGTCATCCAGCAGGCGGCAAAAGAAGCGATGCCGTTGTTGGTTGCCAGTTGCTCGGCCTCCAGCATGTGGGTGGCCAACGCTGCCACGGTCAGCCCGAGCGCCGACACTGCTGACGGACGCGTGCATTTCACCGCCGCCAACCTGAACTGCAAATACCACCGCAGCATCGAGCATCCAACCACCAGTCGCGTCCTGGGGGCGATGTTTGCCAATCAGCAGCATTTTGCCCATCACGCCGCGTTGCCGGCGGTGGCTCAATTCGGCGACGAAGGCGCAGCCAACCACACCCGTTTCTGCCGCGCCTACGGCGAGGCCGGTGTCGAATTCTTTGTGTTCGGTCGTAGTGCCTTTGATCCCCGTTACCCTGCGCCACAGAAGTACCCGGCGCGCCAGACGCTCGAAGCGTCCCAAGCTGTCGCCCGCCTGCATGGCCTGAGCGAGGACGGCGTGGTCTACGCCCAGCAGAACCCGTCGGTGATCGACCAGGGCGTGTTCCACAATGACGTGATCGCGGTGGGCAACGGTGAAGTGCTGTTCTATCACGAGGACGCGTTTCTGGAGACCGACAAGATGCTGGCCGAGCTGAGCAGCAAGCTCGCCAAGGTCGGTGGCAAATTCCAGTCGGTGTGTGTGCCGCGTTCGGCGGTCACGGTGGATGATGCGGTGCGTTCCTACCTGTTCAACAGCCAATTGCTGTCGCGTCCAGACGGCTCGATGCTATTGATCGTGCCGGAAGAGTGCCGCAGCAACGAACGTGTCTGGCAATATCTGCAAGGCCTGACGGGCGCCGGCGGGGTGATTCGCGAAGTGAAGGTCTTCGACCTCAAGCAAAGCATGCAGAACGGTGGTGGCCCGGCCTGCCTGCGGTTGCGCGTGGCCCTCAATGAAACCGAGCTGGCGGCGGTCAACCCAGGGGTTATCATGACCGCGCCGTTGTACGATTCGCTGACCCAATGGGTCGAGCGGCACTACCGCGACCGCATGACCGAAAATGATCTGGCGGACCCGCAGTTGCTGCTTGAATGCCGTGCGGCACTGGATGAACTGACACAAATCCTTAAACTTGGCGCGGTTTATCCTTTCCAGATCAATTGAAAGCGCGCGCGACCTGACTACAGTCAAGGAAGGGCGCGTTGCCTTTATCTCCAGACGAGAACGTAAAAACATGAGCGATACCCTGCAGCTGATCCTTGAAGACACCGACGGCACCCAACTGGAAACCTCCTGCACCCGCGTCGCGGTGATGTGGCAAGGCAAGGAGTTGTGGATCCAGCAGGATGGCCGCGGTCAGTTGCTGATCGGCGTGGATGTCGAGGAAGGAGACGAGGAATACGCCAACCTGTTGCTGCGTCCATTGGCGACCAACCTGGTCAGCCTGCAACTGGAAATGGAACCGGCTGACGTCGGCGACGATGACCATGTCCATGGCCCGGATTGCGGCCACGACCATTAAGGAAACCGCGCTATGCTCGCCCTCGGCAAACTGCTTGAACTGACCCTCGCCGGCCGTGAACCGGCGGAGAAGACTCAACTGACTGTCGAAGGCGTACGGATGCGCTGGTTGAGCGAGGGCGCGCTGGAGGTCAAGCCGCCCGAAGCCCGGGACAACGGCCTGGACCTGCTGCTATCGGCCGGTATCCACGGCAACGAAACCGCGCCCATCGAATTGCTCGACCGCTTGCTGCATGACATCGCCCGTGGGGATTTGAAGCCGCGGGCACGCATTCTGTTTCTGTTCGGCAATCCCGAGGCCATTCGGCGCGGCGAGCGTTTCGTCGAACAGGACGTCAACCGGCTGTTCAATGGTCGCCATGAGCTGAGCGGCGGTGCCGAGGCGTTGCGGGCCTGTGAGCTGGAGCGGCTGGCCGCCAGTTTCTTCAATCGGCCCGAGCGCAGTCGCCTGCATTACGACCTGCACACCGCCATCCGTGGTTCGAAGATCGAGCAGTTCGCCCTGTACCCATGGAAAGAAGGCCGCCAGCATTCACGCCGTGAACTGGCGCGCCTGCGTGCGGCGGGCATGGAGGCGGTGCTGTTGCAGAACAAACCGTCCATCGTCTTCAGTTCTTATACCTACGACCAGCTCGACGCCGAGTCCTTTACCCTGGAGCTGGGCAAGGCCCGGCCGTTCGGCGAGAACGAAGGCGTCAACGTGAGCCTGCTGGAAACCCGCCTGCAACAGATCATCGAAGGCAACGAGCCGGAACTGGACGAAGGGCTCGATGGCCTGCAACTCTTCAGCGTGGCGCGGGAAATCATCAAGCACAGCGACAGCTTCCGCCTGAACCTGCCAGCGGATATCGAGAACTTTTCGGAGCTTGAAAAAGGCTACGTACTGGCCGAAGACATCGCCCAGACTCGCTGGGTGATCGAAGAAGAGGGCGCGCGGATCATCTTCCCGAACCCGAAGGTCAAGAATGGCTTGCGAGCCGGGATCCTGATCGTGCCGGCCACGGATGAAAACCTGGCCTGAAATCAACATCGTTCAAATGTGGGAGCGGGCTTGCTCGCGAAAGCGGCGTGTCAGTCAAAAATTGTTTACTGATACACCGCTTTCGCGAGCAAGCCCGCTCCCACAGGTTTTTCTAGCGGTTTTTAGCTCGCTACCGCCCGCTGCTCACTGCGGCGCAACGCCCGGGTCTTGTGCAGGGTATCGGCGCAGGTCTTCGCTGCTTCCTGACCTTTGTGCACGAAATGCTCGAAGAAGAACTTCTGGTGTTCTTCGCCAGCATGAAAGTGATGCGGTGTGAGCACGACCGAGAACACTGGCACTTCGGTTTCCAACTGAACCTGCATCAGGCCGCTGATCACCGATTGGGCGACAAATTCGTGGCGATAGATGCCACCGTCCACCACCAGGCCTGCGGCGACGATGCCGGAATAACGGCCGGATTTGGCCAGTAGTTTGGCGTGCAGCGGGATTTCGAAGGCGCCGCCGACTTCGAAGAAATCGATGTCGCTCTCCTGATAACCCTGATTGACCATTTCAGCGACGAAGCCTTTACGGCTCTGGTCGACGATTTCCTTGTGCCAGCAGGCTTGGATGAACGCGACGCGCTCGCCCGGGTGGCTTTTGATCTTGCTGTCGATTGCGGTGGGTTGCATGTTCTGGTTCCTGTTTGTGTGAAAAACAGGGCGTCATGAATCGAAGGGGATTCGAGGGTACGCCGCATACAAGACAGTCGCGGTCGGCCCTTGGGTGTCAATCCCGTTCTCTCTTCATCCGGACTATGACCGTCGGCCCCGGGATCACACCGGGTCTGCTGACCTTGCCGCTACACCGCAAAAGCCGTGTACCACCAAGCGCTCGCGGGCTATGCACGTTGCGTGCAATTACCGCCGGTGGGGAGTTACACCCCGCCCTGAGAACGTTTTTGCCGCCATCGTTTTGGCAGCGGAGGATTTTTAACACATATTTCAGCGTAACGCATGAGCGGATTCCACAACGAACACATGGCCAGTCAGGAGCTTTCTGTGGCGAGGGAGCTTGCTCCCGCTCGGGTGCGAAGCAGCCGCAAAAATCTTGGGGCCGCTTCGCAGCCCAGCGGGAGCAAGCTCCCTCGCCACCGAAATTCCGTCGATCAGGCTTGATTATTCTTCGCCATGCCCGCAGTAATTGCCGTTCGAAAGGAATTTCCCACCACTTGAGCCCGAGGCCAGATTCATGAGCGTTATCGATCTTCGCAGCGACACGGTCACCCAACCCACCGCCGGCATGCTCGACGCCATGGCCAGCGCGCCGACCGGCGACGATGTGTATGGCGAAGACCCGACCGTCAATCGTCTCGAAGCCGAACTGGCCGGGCGCCTGGGGTTCGCGGCGGCGCTGTTCGTGCCCACGGGGACCATGAGCAACCTGTTGGGATTGATGGCCCATTGCGAGCGCGGCGACGAGTACATCGTCGGCCAGCAGGCCCATACCTACAAATATGAAGGTGGCGGTGCGGCGGTGCTCGGTTCGATCCAGCCCCAGCCCCTCGAAGTGCTGGCGGACGGTTCCCTGGACTTGGCGCATGTGGCCGCGGCGATCAAGCCCGATGACTTTCATTTTGCCCGCACCCGCTTGCTGGCCCTGGAAAACACCATGCAGGGCAAGGTGCTGTCGCTGGATTACCTGGCCCAGGCTCGGCGTTTTACCCGGGAGCATGGCCTGGCCCTGCATCTGGACGGAGCGCGGCTGTATAACGCTGCCGTGAAGTTGAATGTCGATGCCCGAGAGATCGCTCAGCACTTCGATTCGGTCTCGGTGTGCCTGTCCAAGGGGCTCGGCGCTCCGGTTGGCTCGGTCCTGTGCGGCAGCGTCGAGCTGATCGGCAAGGCGCGTCGGCTGCGCAAAATGGTTGGCGGTGGCATGCGCCAGGCCGGAATCCTGGCGGCGGCGGGGTTGTATGCCTTGGAGCATCAGGTCCAGCGCCTGGCCGACGACCACGCCAATGCCCAGCGCCTCGCCGAAGGATTGCGGACGGCGGGTTACCAGGTCGAGCCAGTGCAGACCAACATGGTGTACGTGCAAATGGGCGAGCGGGCCGAGGCGATCAAGGCGTTTGCCGCTGAACGTGGGATCAAGCTCAGCGCAGCCCCACGGCTGCGAATGGTCACGCACATGGACGTAAGCAGTGCGCAGATCGACCGGGTAGTCGAGGCTTTCGTCGAATTTTCTTGCCAATGACCCGTCAAGCGGGCCAATTGACAGTTTCTATCGCATAAACACGCTGTACCCCACGCGAAGGGCCGATATAATGCGGCCCTTTGCCGTTGCTTCGTCTGTTGACGTTTTGCACAGGCCTTTGGCCGCAGCCTCCGTGGAAGAACCTAATGAAAAGCGCAGAAATCCGTGAAGCCTTCCTTCGCTTCTTCGAAGAGCAAGGCCATACCCGAGTAGCCTCCAGCTCTTTGATTCCGGGCAACGACCCGACCCTGCTGTTCACCAACGCGGGGATGAACCAGTTCAAGGACTGCTTCCTGGGCCAGGAAAAACGTGCCTACACCCGCGCGGTGAGCAGCCAGAAATGCGTGCGCGCCGGTGGCAAGCACAACGACCTGGAAAACGTCGGCTATACCGCTCGTCACCACACCTTCTTCGAAATGCTGGGTAACTTCAGCTTCGGTGACTATTTCAAGCGCGACGCCATCACCTTCGCCTGGACCTTCCTGACCTCCGACAAGTGGCTGAACCTGCCCAAGGAGAAGCTCTGGGTAACGGTCTACGCCACCGATGACGAAGCCTATGACATCTGGACCAAAGAAGTGGGTGTCCCGGCCGAGCGCATGGTGCGTATCGGCGACAACAAAGGCGCGCCTTACGCCTCCGACAACTTCTGGACCATGGGCGACACCGGCCCGTGCGGCCCTTGCACCGAGATTTTCTACGATCACGGCGCCGACATCTGGGGCGGCCCACCCGGCTCGCCGGAAGAAGACGGCGACCGCTACATCGAGATCTGGAACAACGTGTTCATGCAGTTCAACCGCACCGCCGATGGCGTGTTGCATCCGCTGCCGGCACCGTCGGTCGATACCGGTATGGGCCTGGAGCGGATCAGTGCGGTGTTGCAGCACGTTCACTCCAACTACGAGATCGACCTGTTCCAGAGCCTGCTGAGCGCTTCGGCCCAGGCCATCGGTTGCACCAACGACAACCAGGCTTCGCTGAAAGTCGTCGCCGACCACATCCGTTCCTGCGGCTTCCTGATTGCTGACGGTGTGCTGCCGTCCAACGAAGGCCGTGGCTATGTGCTGCGCCGGATCATTCGCCGCGCCTGCCGCCACGGCAACAAGCTGGGCGCCAAGGGCAGCTTCTTCTATCAGATCGTCGCGGCTCTGGCGGCCGAGATGGGCGAGGCCTTCCCGGAGCTCAAGTCCCAGCAGGCGCATATCGAGCGCGTGCTCAAGGCTGAAGAAGAGCAGTTCGCCAAGACCCTTGAACAAGGTCTGAAGATCCTTGAACAGGACCTGGCCGAGCTCAAGGGCAACGTGGTTCCGGGCGATGTGGTGTTCAAGTTGTACGACACTTACGGTTTCCCAATGGACCTGACCGGCGATATCGCCCGTGAACGCAACCTGACCCTCGACGAGGAAGGTTTCGAACGCGAGATGGAAGCCCAGCGGGTGCGTGCGCGTTCCGCCAGCTCCTTCGGCATGGACTACAACAGCCTGGTCAAGGTTGACGTGGCCACCGAGTTCACCGGCTACGCTGGTACCACCGGTTCGGCCAAGATCGTTGCTATCTATAAGGACGGCCAGTCGGTCGACATCCTGAGCGAAGGCCAGGAAGGCGTGATCGTGCTGGACAAGACGCCGTTCTACGCCGAATCCGGCGGCCAGATTGGCGATAGCGGCTACCTGCAGGCCGGCAGTTCGCGCTTCGACGTACGCGACACCACCAAGACTGGCGGCGCTTTCCTGCACCACGGCGTGCTGGCATCGGGCAGCCTGATGATCGCCGCCCCGGTGGCCGCCCATGTCGACGCCGACGTTCGGCATGCCACGTCGCTGAACCACTCCGCCACCCACTTGCTGCACGCCGCGTTGCGCCAGGTACTGGGCGAGCATGTCCAGCAGAAGGGTTCTTTGGTGGACAGTCAGCGCCTGCGCTTTGACTTCAGCCACTTTGAAGCCATCAAGCCTGAGCAACTCAAGGCGCTGGAAGACATCGTCAACGCCGAGATTCGCAAGAACTCCCCGGTAGAAACCGAGGAAACCGACATCGAGACCGCCAAGAAGAAGGGCGCGATGGCACTGTTCGGTGAGAAGTACGGCGACAGCGTACGCGTACTGAGCATGGGCGATTTCTCCGTGGAACTGTGCGGCGGCATCCACGCCAACCGGACCGGCGACATCGGCCTGCTGAAAATCATCAGCGAGGGCGGCGTGGCCTCGGGCGTTCGCCGCATCGAGGCGGTCACCGGCGCTGCGGCGCTGGCGTACCTCAACGCGGCAGAAGAACAACTCAAGGAAGCGGCGAGCCTGATCAAGGGCAGTCGTGACAACCTGATCGACAAGCTGTCGGCTGTGCTGGAGCGCAATCGCCTGCTGGAAAAGCAACTGGAACAGTTGCAGGCCAAGGCCGCCAGCGCGGCGGGCGACGATCTGTCGGCCCAGGCCGTGGACATCAAGGGCGTGAAGGTGCTGGCCGTGCGTCTCGACGGCCAGGACGGCAAGGCGCTGCTGGCGCTCGTCGATCAGTTGAAGAACAAACTCGGCCGCGCAGTGATCCTGCTCGGCAGTGTCCATGAGGAAAAGGTCGTTCTCGTCGCAGGCGTGACCAAAGACCTGACTGGCCAACTCAAAGCCGGTGATTTGATGAAGCAGGCCGCTGCGGCAGTGGGCGGGAAGGGCGGTGGTCGTCCGGACATGGCGCAAGGCGGTGGTACCGACGCCGGCGCACTGGACGCGGCACTGGCCCAAACCGTTGCATTTGTAGAGCAGGGTATTTAAGGCTGCGATCCGGGCTCGTGGTCTAGTAACGGGCCCGGTTACTGTTGATTGATTATTGGGCGCCCTTCATGGGCAGAGGCGGCTTTGAAATGGCTTTGATCGTACAGAAATTTGGAGGCACCTCGGTCGGCACTGTCGAGAGAATCGAGCAGGTCGCCGACAAGGTTAAGAAATTCCGTGAAGCGGGCGATGACCTGGTGGTTGTGCTGTCGGCAATGAGCGGCGAGACCAACCGTCTGATCGATCTGGCCAAGCAAATCAGTGGCGACCAGCAACCGGTACCTCGTGAACTGGACGTGATCGTTTCCACTGGTGAGCAGGTGACCATTGCCTTGCTGGCCATGGCGCTGATCAAGCGTGGCGTGCCGGCGGTGTCCTACACCGGCAATCAGGTTCGTATCCTGACGGACAGCGCGCACAACAAAGCGCGTATCCTGCAGATCGACGACCAGAAAATCCGCGGCGACCTGAAGGCTGGGCGTGTCGTCGTCGTCGCCGGCTTCCAGGGCGTGGACGAGCAGGGCAACATCACCACCCTCGGCCGTGGTGGCTCCGACACGACAGGCGTAGCGCTGGCGGCGGCTCTCAAGGCTGACGAATGCCAGATCTACACCGATGTGGATGGCGTCTACACCACCGACCCACGGGTAGTGCCTGTGGCTCAGCGACTGGACAAGATCACGTTCGAAGAGATGCTGGAAATGGCCAGCCTCGGCTCGAAGGTGCTGCAGATCCGGGCGGTCGAATTCGCTGGCAAGTACAACGTTCCGCTGCGCGTTCTGCACAGCTTCAAAGAGGGTCCGGGCACCCTCATTACTATCGATGAAGAGGAATCCATGGAACAGCCGATCATCTCCGGCATCGCTTTCAACCGCGATGAAGCCAAGCTGACCATCCGTGGCGTGCCAGACACCCCCGGCGTGGCGTTCAAGATTCTCGGCCCGATCAGCGCCGCGAACATCGAAGTCGACATGATCGTGCAGAACGTCGCGCACGATAACACCACTGACTTCACCTTCACCGTGCACCGCAACGATTACCCGGCCGCCGAAGCTGTGCTGAAAAAAACCGCTGGTGAAATCGGTGCCCGGGAAGTGGTGGGTGATACCAAGATCG
Source organism: Pseudomonas sp. Q12-87 (assembly GCF_001269755.1). NCBI lineage: Bacteria > Pseudomonadati > Pseudomonadota > Gammaproteobacteria > Pseudomonadales > Pseudomonadaceae > Pseudomonas > Pseudomonas sp. Q12-87. The sequence continues at coordinate 254,876 of NZ_LHVI01000010.1, forward strand.
CCAAGGTCTCGATCGTCGGTGTCGGCATGCGTTCTCACGCAGGCGTGGCCAGCCGCATGTTCGAATCCCTGGCCAAGGAAAGCATCAACATCCAGATGATCTCTACCTCGGAAATCAAGGTTTCCGTAGTGATCGAAGAGAAGTACCTGGAACTGGCTGTGCGCGCCCTGCACACGGCTTTCGAGCTCGACGCTGCTGCCCGACAGGGCGAGTAAGCGTTGCCTTGAGGGCGCGGCTTGACCGCGCCCTTTGTTTTTTTGAATGGCGCGTCCCCAAGACTGTTCTTTTGCCCGCGCTGGTCAATACTGAGGCTTGTAGGCTTCGACCGTTCCGGTTGTAGGTCCAATGCCTTCTTTTTGCAGACTGTTGTCCCTGAAGTGAATTGCGTGAGGAGAAAGGTATGCTGATTCTGACTCGTCGGTGCGCGGAAAGCCTGATTATTGGCGATGGCGAAATCACCGTGACCGTGCTCGGCGTTAAAGGAAACCAGGTGCGTATCGGCGTCAATGCTCCGAAAGAGGTTGCCGTGCACCGGGAGGAAATTTACCTGCGTATCAAGAAAGAGAAGGACGACGAACCAAGCCATTAATTTTTATCGATTTTTATGTTTGCAAACGGGGAGGAAGGTGGTTAATATACGCCCCGTGTTGCGGAGAGCTGGCCGAGTGGCCGAAGGCGCTCCCCTGCTAAGGGAGTACACCTCAAAAGGGTGTCGGGGGTTCGAATCCCCCGTTCTCCGCCATTATTCGTTTAGTGCGTCAGAACCTGGCTTGTTCAGTAAGTGTTTGAAATTACTGGAAAAAGCGCTTTACAAAAGGATTTGACGACCTATAATGCGCGGCAACAAATGCACTCGTAGCTCAGCTGGATAGAGTACTCGGCTACGAACCGAGCGGTCACAGGTTCGAATCCTGTCGAGTGCACCATTTAAGAGTTGTTTGCAGCAATGCAAATAACTTGGCTTCAACCAGTTGTGATCTGGTATAAAACCACAACTTGCACTCGTAGCTCAGCTGGATAGAGTACTCGGCTACGAACCGAGCGGTCACAGGTTCGAATCCTGTCGAGTGCACCAAACACCAAAAAGCCCGCGTTTAACGCGGGCTTTTTGCTGTCTACGATTTGCCTTTCACGCATCCCCTCTCATCGAACACGACCTCTGCACTGCGACCCTTCTTCGCCTTGTAGGTATACCGTGTGCTCGAATTCCTGATCTTGATCGCGTCCGGCTTGCCCAGCGCGCTTTCCACGTCGTACTGGCTCATGCCGATAAGGATCCGCCGATCCATGATGGCTTCGCGGCGCTGGCTGGCGTTGATGAGATTCCCGCAGCGGTCTTCGAACTGGCCGACCACTGTCGGTTCCTTGCGCTTGGTTTTGTTGCCGGATGTTTGCGGAAACTCGGCTTCGGGCAGCATCGGCTCAGTCATTGGTTCGATTGTGCCCACGTTGAAAGGATGGATTTCCTGAAGCGATAACGCGTCTCCCGGGCTACAGCTCAGCGTGGTGAAGGTGACATGCCCTGTGTGGTCTTCGCAGCGATGCACGGTTTGTCCGGCAGCCCACAAGGGCAGGCAGGGCAGGGCAGCGAGCAAAAACAGGTGGCGCCTGACAAGCATTCGAACGTCCTCCTTGACGATGAAAAAGAGAAGGTTAGTCGCTGCCGTTCTATCCGGGTGTGTGTTTTCTTTTCAGGATAAGTCATCGCAAAACCCAGGTTCAGCCTGCGTTCAGGTATGTCTCGCAAGCGCTTGTTCTTGCCATGATTTTTTAACGTTTTAAAGCGTCAAGCGGTGTATGATTGCGCCCGTCAGCCCCGCCGGGGCTTTGGAATATCTCCATGGACTTACCCAGTAGTTACTCAATATTCAGTTTTACCAATCATGAATTAACTGATTGATCCTTCCGGCGTGCTCCACTGCTGGGAGTGGAGTTCGCCTATGACCCAAGTAGAAGTAAAAAAAACGCAGGAAAGCCTTCAGGATCGTCTCGCTCAAGTCGTTGAGTTGCTGCAGCGCCAGCGGGTCGTTGAAGACCTGACGCATCGCCAGGAAGGTCCGCATCATGACCGGGTGGAAAACCTGGTCCACCGGCAGAATCTCGTCGAGCTGCAGCGCAAGCTCGATGACCTGCACTCTGCCGACGTCGCCTATATCCTTGAAGCGTTGCCCCTGGAAGAGCGTCTGACGGTCTGGCAGTTGGTCAAGGCTGATCGCGACGGTGACATCCTGCTCGAAGTGTCCGACTCGGTTCGTGAAACCCTGATCGCTGACATGGATGATCATGAGTTGCTGGCGGCGGCCAAGGAAATGGACGCCGACGAACTCGCCGACCTCGCGCCCGAACTGCCCCGGGACGTTGTCCACGAACTGATGGAAACCCTCGACGGCCAGCAACGTGAGCGTGTGCGCTCGGCGTTGTCCTACGACGAGGAGCAGGTCGGTGCGCTGATGGACTTCGAGATGGTGACGATCCGCGAGGACGTCAGCCTTGAAGTGGTATTGCGTTACCTGCGTCGTCTCAAGGAACTGCCGGGGCACACTGACAAACTTTTTGTGGTCGATTACGACGGCGTGCTGAAGGGCGTACTGCCTATCAAGCGTTTGCTCGTCAACGATCCGGAAAAGCAGGTGGCCGAAGTCATGGCCAGCGATCCGGTGAGGTTCCACCCGGACGAAGATGCGTATGACGCAGCTCAGGCGTTCGAGCGTTATGACTTGATTTCCGCTCCGGTGGTCGACAAGAACGGCAAGCTGATCGGCCGTCTGACCATCGATGAAATGGTCGACTTGATTCGTGAGGAAAGCGAAAGCGAAGTCCTCAACATGGCCGGTTTGCGCGAAGAGGAAGACATCTTCGCCTCGGTCTGGAAATCCCTGCGTAACCGCTGGGCCTGGTTGGCAATCAACCTGATCACGGCTTTTGTTGCCTCCCGGGTCATCGGCTTGTTCGAAGGCTCCATCGAGAAGCTGGTGGCGCTCGCGGCACTGATGCCTATCGTTGCGGGTATTGGCGGCAACTCCGGCAACCAGACCATCACCATGATTGTCCGTGCCATGGCGCTGGATCAGGTGAGTACCGGCAATACGTCGCGATTGATGCGCAAGGAACTTGCCGTCGCCTTGATCAACGGTGTGATCTGGGGTGGGGTGATCGGCGTGGTGGCTTATCTGCTTTATGGCAGTTGGTCGCTGGGCGTGGTCATGACTGCCGCGATGACGCTCAATTTGTTGCTGGCGGCGTTGATGGGGGTCTTGATTCCCATGACCCTGGCCCGCATGGGGCGTGACCCTGCCATGGGGGCCAGCGTAATGATCACCGCCGTGACCGACAGTGGGGGGTTCTTTATTTTCCTGGGGCTGGCGACTATTTTCCTGCTCTGAATCGTTCCCATGAAAAAGCCCGCCCTGTTTGGCGGGCTTTTTCATGGGCGCTGGAAAGGCGGATCAGGGCCAAATCCCAGGCAAAAAAAAGCCAGCACGAGGCTGGCTTTAATAAAAGGTTGCGATCAGGACGCGTCTGCGGCCATTTCTGCGTCGTGCGCGATCAGCGAAACGAGAGCGTTCTGCTGGCGATGAGAAAGTTGTCGGAAACGTTGAAGCAGCTCACGCTCATGCAATGACAGCTCCGGGCTGTCCAGGCGCATGCTCAACTCTTCACCCAACGCGCCTTCCTGGATAAGGCTTTGCTCAAGGCGCGCGATGATTTCGGAGTTCATGCTGCGGTGATGATTGCGAGCCACCTCGGCAATGCGTTCCCGCATTCCGTCTGGCAGACGTACGACGAACTTGTCAGCCGTACGGCTGGAATAAATTGCCTGTTTCAATGGGCGCATATATTTAACCGGTTAGTTCAGGGGAGCGGTTCTCGGGATTGGCCGCGGGATGTCGAATAGGACAAGCCCAGCGGCCAAATGTTCAACCTGAATTGTTAAGAGGCCCGCATCATGCCTCAAAATTGCCAGATCATTGGCGCCAATTCTGTGACAAATTCTGATCCGGGTAAAGGCGTTATGCCAGTACCCTTCATCAAAAAATGCGGACTGGTTGGAAAAATCCACAGGTTTGCATGCTGTGACCGTCGCATCGTGTCGTTGTGCCATACCGTCTGGCGGATAACCGCAATGAAGCAAAGGCGCCTATCGTCCTTGTCTTGTAAAGGATAGTGGCAAATGGCCGATTTACTAGCATTAGTACGCCAAGGACAGATGAGTGGTGGATGCAAGCTTCATGGGCGGCACCATTTGCCTACACTTAAAAAGCCATGCACGACATGACAAACGCAGGGTAGGCCGTTAACATGCACGCCGTCCCGTACACCGCGTTTCTCGCGGTCGACTTGTGTCTCAGTAGCTCAATTGGATAGAGCATCCCCCTCCTAAGGGGAAGGTTGGCAGTTCGAACCTGCCCTGGGACACCATTATATTCAGTGGGTTAGCGTATTCGTTGCAACCGCTCCCGCACGATCCCCTTAACGGAACACCATTCCCTGCCGATAACCTGTCGAGCCCCGTTTTCTCCAGCGTTTCGACGCGCAGGAACAGCTCGCAATGTGCGCCGCAACACAGCCACACCAAGCGATTCGGAAAACTCCTCGATCATGGTTGGCTGATGGCTATCATCTGCGTTCTATACCGGGCTGCGACATGATGTTTCGTTGTTTGCCATTGGGTGCATCTTCTTATTTGCCTGGACATCCTCGATGCTGGCGTACCACCAAAAAAGTTTTCTGATCGTCGATGATTTCTCGGATTTCCGCAGCTCGATCCGCTCCATGCTGCGTGAGCTGGGCGTCAAGGACGTGGACACCGCCGACACCGGTGAGGTGGCGCTGCGCATGTGCTCGCAGAAACGCTATGACTTCATCTTGCAGGATTATCACCTGGGCGATGGGCGTAAGAATGGCCAGCAAGTGCTTGAAGACCTGATGGTCGAGAAGCTGATCAGCCATGAAAGTGTCTTCCTCATGGTCACCGCCGAGACCAGCCAGGCGATGGTGCTCAGTGCCTTGGAGCATGAACCCGATGCGTACCTGACCAAGCCGTTCAACCGCTCTGGCCTTGCCCAGCGGCTGGAGCGGCTGGAGCAGCGCAAAACCCTGCTCAAGCCGATCCTGCAAGCCCTCGATCGTGGCAAGCCGATGGAGGTGCTGAACGCCTGCATCGCCCTGTGCAAGCAGGACCCGCGCTACGGGCCGTTGTGCCTGCGTTATCGGGCCGATGCGTTGCGCGACCTGAATCAGAACGAAGCCCTTGAGCGACTGTACAACTCGATCATCGCGGATCGCCCGTTGCCGTGGGCCTATGCGGGGCTGGGAAAGTTGATGTTCAAACGTGGCCAGGTGGGGCAAGCCAAGGCCGTTTATGAGAAGGCATTAAAAGTATTCCCAATGATGCCAGCGTTGTATGACGGCATGGCCGATGTGCTGGTGGCCGAAGGCGACACGAAACAGGCGCAGAGCGTGCTGGAAGAGGCGGTGCGCCTGTCGCCGCTGGCGGTGCGCCGACAGTCGCTGCTGGGCAAGCTGGCAATGACCAACGAAGACTACGACACCGCGTCCAAGGCTTATCGCCAGGCGGTCGGGCAGGGCGCACAATCGCGCTTCAAGGACCCGGAAAGCAACCTGGGCCTGGCCCATGCGCTGATCAGCAAGGGCAGTGCGAAAGGCCTGGATACCCGCACCCGGTTGGAAATCAACACTACCCTCAGTGCGGTGGCGAAAGAAAATCTCAACGATCCGGGGTTGCAGATCCGGGCGCGGCTGATGAAAGCCACGAGTTTGCTGCTCAATGACGCCGAAACCGCCGAAAAGCTCACCGAACAGGCCATGCAGCGCCTCGACGGCATGGAGCAGTTCATGAGCGCTGAAGCCGCGTTGCTGGTGGCCAAGCAGTTGCAGATGCTCGGCCAGGCCAGTGCCGGCGAGTCCATGCTCAAGAACTGCGCAGAAATCTACGGCGACGATCCGACCGTGATGCAAGGCATCGCCAAGCTCACCGATGACCCGAATATTCTCAACCAGGGCAATGCCGCCGCCGAGCTGAACCGCGAAGGCGTGCGTGTCTACAAGACCGGCGACTTGCCGCAGGCGCGAGAACTGTTCCGCCGGGCCCTGAAGATGCAACCGAAGAACATCAGTATTGCCCTGAATATGGCGCAGTCTCTGTTACACGGTACCGATACCCGTGTGGAATCGGAGCTGCTGACGGAGTGCCGCGCCTGTCTGAAACTGGTGGGCATGATGCCCGACACCGATGCGCGTTTTGCGCGTTATCAGAAACTGCGAAGCAAGGCATTTGGCGATGAATGACAGCGAACAGGCCCTCGATTTTTCCACGGTGATCGCGTCTACCGTGCACGACATGAAGAACTCCCTGACCTTGCTCATGCAGACCCATGGGCAGTGGCTGGAGCGTTTGCCGGCGCCTGAGCGCCAGTCCTCGGAGCAGGGCGTCATCGAGTTCGAGTTCGCCCATCTCAATAGCTTGCTGGTGCAACTGCTGGGGCTGTACAAGCTCGGTGTCAACCAGTTGCCGCTGCATCCGGCCTACCATGAGCTGGACGACTTTATCGAGGCGCAGCTGGCCGGGCATCAGGACGTGTTTCGCAGCCGTGGAATCATGGCCACTTACGAAGTCGATCCGCTTAGCCCACTGGGCTTTTTCGACCGCGAGCTGATCGCCTCGGTGCTCGACAACAGCATCAACAACGCCATTCGCCACGCGCGCCAGGCCTTGTTGATCAGTGTGAGCGATGAGGCCGGGCAGTTGGTGCTGACCATCAACGACGATGGCGAAGGCTACCCGGCCGAGATGATCGAGCGTCAGGCCGAATATGTGCAGGGCATCAACCATAGCAGCGGTAGCACCGGACTTGGCTTGTACTTCGCTGCGCGGATCGCCGGGCTGCATCAGCGCGGCGGTGTGTGCGGGCGGACGGAAATTGCCAATGGCGGTGTGTTGGGTGGAGGCGTGTTCCGGCTTTACCTGCCCTGAGCACGGTCGTATTGCGTAGGATTTTAATTGCCTCCGGGTGCTTGATATTCCGAACAGCCGAAGCCTATTTTGTACGGGTTGCCGTTCGCGGCTCGCACATAACAAGGATTGCGTCATGACGACCGATGGCCAGCGTTCACTCGCGCAGCGACTGACGGGCATTGATGAGATTGAGTGTGTCACGCCGGATTTGAACGGCGTGCCGCGAGGCAAGGTAATGACCGCGGAGGGTTTCCTCGAGGGCCGGCGATTGCAGCTGGCGCGGGGTGTGCTGCTGCAATGCATCATGGGCGGTTATCCACCGTCGCGTTTCTACGGCAGCGATGACGGTGACCTGGCGCTGGTGGCGGACCCGAAGCAGATCCACCGCCTGCCCTGGAGCCAGCAGCCACGCGCCCTGGCGATTTGCGATGCGGACGAGCTGACCGGTGAAAGCTCGGCCCTTTCGACGCGCGGCCAGCTCAAGGCGGTTGTCGCTCGCTACGCCGCAATGGGCCTGGCGCCGGTCGTCGCCACTGAGCTTGAGTTCTTCGTGTTCGCTCCCAATCCTGACCCGACCCAACCGTTCCAGCCGCCCCTGGGCCTGGACGGGCGGCGCGAGGACGGCCATTCGGCGTTCAGCATCAGTTCCAACAATGGCCTGCGCCCGTTTTTCAATGAAGTCTACGAATGCATGGCGGCGCTGGGCTTGCCGCGTGACACGTTCATGCATGAAATGGGCGTGAGCCAGTTCGAGATCAACCTGCTTCACGGCGACCCTTTGTTGCTGGCCGACCAGACCTTCCTGTTCAAGCACCTGCTCAAGGAAGTGGCGCTCAAGCACGGCCTGACGGTGGTCTGCATGGCCAAGCCACTGGCCCATACCCCGGGCAGTTCGATGCACATCCACCAGAGCGTTGTCGAATCGGTGAGCGGCCGCAATGTGTTCAGCGACGAGGCGGGCGAGCCGACGGCGGCCTTCCGGCATTTCATCGGTGGGCAACAGGCCTGTCTCGCGGATTTCACTGCGTTGTTCGCGCCGAACGTGAATTCCTACCAGCGCCTGTGCCATCCGTTTGCATCGCCGAATAACGCCTGTTGGTCTTATGACAATCGTTCGGCCGGCTTGCGAATCCCCGCGAGTTCGCCAGTGGCCCGTCGGGTCGAGAACCGCTTGCCCGGGGCTGATGCCAACCCCTACCTGGCGATTGCCGCCAGCCTGGCCGCCGGGCTCTACGGCATCGAGCATCACTTGGAGCCGAGCGCCGCGATCCAGGGCGAATTCCAAGTGCCGGATAATCTTTCCCTGCCATGTACCTTACATGCTGCCCTTGAGCGTCTGAAGCGTAGTCAACTGGCGAAGGAACTGTTCGGTGCGGAGTTCATCGAAGGCTACATCGCTTCAAAAACCCTGGAACTGACCAGTTTCTTTGATGAAATCACTCCCTGGGAGCGGCGTGTTCTAGCGGCCCAGGCATAACGAACCGTCGCATTCGGGCTATCTTTCAAGATAGCCCTTACTCAACTCAAGGAGCCGCTCGGAACGTCGATGCGCCAAATCTGGAAACCTTTTCGAGCGCTTTATTTCGCCTCGCTGATGATGTTGATCGGCTCGGGCCTCCTGAGTACTTACCTGGCCTTGCGCCTGGCCGCCGACCATGTGGACAGCCTCTGGGTCGGTGCGCTGATGGCGGCCAACTATTTCGGCCTGGTACTGGGCGGCAAGATCGGCCACCGGCTGATTGCCCGCGTCGGACATATCCGTGCCTATTCGGCCTGCGCCGGGATCGTCGGTGCCGCGGTGCTGGGCCACGGTCTGGTGGACTGGCTGCCGGCGTGGATCGTGCTGCGGATGATTGTCGGCCTCGGCATGATGTGCCAATACATGGTCATCGAGAGCTGGCTCAACGAACAGGCCGACGCCAAGCAGCGCGGCGCGGTATTCAGCGGCTACATGATCGCCTCGTACTTGGGGCTGGTGCTGGGGCAGCTGATTCTGGTCATGCATCCGGCCCTGGGCCTGGAGCTGTTGATGCTGGTGGCGCTGTGTTTCGCCCTGTGCCTGGTCCCGGTGACGCTGACGCGGCGGATTCACCCGGCGCCGTTGCATCCGGCGCCGATGGAGCCGCGCTTTTTTATCAAGCGTGTGCCGCAGTCGTTGAGTACGGTGTTGGGCGCGGGGCTGATCGTCGGTTCGTTCTATGGCCTGGCACCGCTGTACGCGTCTCAGCAGGGGCTATCGACCGAGCAGGTGGGTCTGTTCATGGGTAGCTGCATTTTTGCCGGCTTGCTGGTGCAGTGGCCGCTGGGCTGGCTGTCCGACCGTTACGACCGGGCACTGCTGATCCGTTGCTTTGCGCTGTGCCTGGCAGTCTGTGCCTTGCCGCTGGCGATCCTGCCGCAGGTGCCCTTGGAGGTGCTGTTCGTCGCCGGGTTCTTCTGTTCGCTGGTCCAGTTCTGCCTGTATCCGCTGGCAGTGGCTTTTTCCAACGACCACGTAGAAGGTGATCGGCGGGTGTCGCTGACGGCAATGCTGCTGGTGACTTATGGCGTTGGCGCCAGCATTGGGCCGTTGGCCGCAGGGGTGCTGATGAAACTGTTCGGCAGTCAGATGCTGTATGGTTTTTTTGCCTTCTTCGCGCTGGTGCTGGTATGGCGGATCCGGCCGAAAGCGGTGACCAATCTGCACCAGGTCGACGATGCACCGCTGCATCACGTCGCCATGCCAGACAACATGACCAGTTCACCTTTGGTGGCGTGTCTCGATCCACGGGTTGACGAACAGGTCGTGCAGGAGCAGATGCAGGCCTCGCCCAGCCCGGACGTCGAGCCGGAGCCGGAGCTGGAACCGGTCACCGAGGGGGCTGCGGACGAGCCGCCACCCTCCGATTTCACTCAGGCCAGGCCTTAAGCGGGCATAAAAAAACGGGCAATCCCTTCGCGAGGATTGCCCGTTTTTTCATGTGCTCGGAAATCAGAGGTCGTCTTTATCGAAACGACGGGCTTCACGCTGGAGCTGGTAGACAAAACGCTCGACCTGTCGTTGCACCAGGCCGCTGATGTTGTGGAAGCGAACGCCGGCGAAGGTGGTGTTGAATCGCTCTTCAAAATGCAGGTAACGCAGCTCGACCGGCGCGGTCATGTTGCCAAAGGGCAGGGCGGCGATGAAACGCTCGTAGACCTGGCCCAATTGCAGGCGTTCGGTAATGTCGCCGTCAAAGCGCAGCTTGCAACCGGTGGCGGAAATATCCAGCAGCTTACCGTTTACCGCCGACTTGAGCTTATCGCCACCGAGCTCGACGTTCACCAGTTGCGCCAGCTTCAGGGCAGCGCGGAAGGCGTTGCGACGCTGGTGGTAAACCACTTCGTCGGGCAGGGCGCCGCGGTAGCAGCGACCGTCGCTGGATTCCTTGATGGTGAACGGGCCGTTGCCGTCCCACGCGATGCGCACGCCGTCATGGAAACCCTCGACCCGAAACGGCTCGCCCGCCTGCAGGAAGCGCTCGCCATCCCTGGGGATCATTTCATCCAGGGCGATGGTGTTGTTGTCGCGATCGATATCCACCAGGTAGCTTTGGAAGCGCTGGGTGCGTTCATGGAAGGTAATGATCAGCGGGTCGTGGCTATCTTGAAGCATCCGCAGGTTGCCGGCGATTTCCAGGGGCGTCGAGAGGACCTTGGGGGGCTGCGGAGCATCATCCGCGCTTGAGTCGTTGAACACGGTGGGTCAATCTCCAGGCAAAATACGACTACGAATAGCCAGCATTTTGCCAGCATGTATCGCGCGTTGATAGTGCGCAGCCATGGTTCGTTTCATGCCTGGCTGAGGGGGCGTTGCTTGACCATGTTGGCGGTCGAGCCGCGAGCATCATACAGCGTAGGAACTTCGCCGCCATTGAGGATGCGCAACTGATTGGCGGTGGCGGCCTGCTGCATCTGGATCGACTGGCCGTTGCGCACGTTGGTGGCCTGGCACTGGGCGAGCAGGTCATTGAGCACTGCGCTCTGGGACAGCAACTGATCGCCAATCGACGACTGGCTCGCCAACTGTTCGAGGCCGTCGTGGTTGGCGGGCAGTTTAAGGCTGGCGAGAATCTCGCTGCGCTTGCGGCCATGCTGGTCGAGCAAGATGATCAGTGCCTGTTTTTGCGCCAGGATGTTTTCCAGCAGCGGCATGTCGCGACCGTGCAGGGCCAGGGATTCGGCCCGCAATAATTCCAGCAGTTGTTGCGCTGGAACAAAGTCATCGGTGATCAATTGCAATAAAGTCGAGTCGTGCATGGCTGGCCTTGGGTCTTAAGCGTCCAAAAGCCTGGCGCAGGCGGCAGCCTAGCGCTGGGCTTCGAAGTTGAGCAGTTTGCTGGCTACGCGGTTGCTGTCGACTTTATAGCTGCCATCGGCGATGGCTGCTTTCAACTCGGCCACGCGGGCGTTGTCGACGATAGGTTGATCGCGCAGCTTGTCAGTGACCTTCTGCAACTGCTGAGCCTCATTGCTGAGGTGTACGGACTCTCCGTTGCTGACCTGTTCGGCTGGCGTAGGCAGCGGCGCAGATTTGTCGGCTTCTTTGCTCGCGTTGGTACGCGTAGTGCCTGTCAACGGTGAAGAGCTGTTCAAACGGTTGAAATCGATGACCATGGTAAAAAACCTCTGGGTATTTGGACGCTTGCCATGTTTTCGGCCATTCCCAAAAAAACTTTAGGCTCATTTATTCAATGAACGTGCGCACGTCTGCGCTTGCCTTTGCGTAAGGCACAGTCTAGGGAACGTCGGGTCCAAGCGCCAGCTTTCTACCGTCTCTACCGGGGCTCTACCGGGTCACTACATCGCCACCTCCACCTGGCCGGGGGCTATTACCTGCGCCTTGATAACCCGTTGGGAATTGAGGTTTTTCACACGAATCTGCTCACGCATGCCACCGTTGGACAGGGCCTCGCCCGGCATCCGCACGGCCAGGGTACCGCTGCGGGCTGTAATCACGACCTGATCGCCCTTGCGGACCACCTCGGCCTGCTCCAGATGCACGAGCGTCACGATCTGATCGGCGACCATTGGTCGGACAAGTTTCTGTCCGATGGCCTGATCCACCGACGTCAGGAATCCCTGGGTGATCTGGCTGATGTCCCGTTCACGCAGCGTTACATCCTGAGGCTCGACGATCCCGGCCCGCTTGAGCGGACGAGTGGTGGTCACGATTTCCCGGAACAGGCGCACTTGAGCGGGCACGAACACCGTCCAGGGCGCGGCGCTGTCGCAACGAACCTTCACCGTGACGCGGCCCAGGGGCCTGGCAGGGCTCTCCAGGGACGCAGTCAATTCCTTGTCGCACATCGGCATGCGCAGGCGCGGATCGAGCTGGTTGACTTCGATTTCGTAACGACCTTCGGTTTGACTGGTTGCCAGATAGTCTTCTACGGTGAATTCAAGAAAGCCCTGAGTGACGCCGATAAGGAGATCAGGCAAGGTGACCGGAGCATCGGCACGGGCAAAGCCGCCCGATGCGAGCAGACTGGCAGCCAGCAGTGCACCGAGCCAGTGGCGGCAGCGAGTGGTCAGGCGTCGAGAAAATGTCGTTTGTGCGTTCATGCCGGTTGAATAGCAAGCCCCGTGCCGTTTAGTGATGAATGCGCGTCGGACACATTAGCGTTACGTAGGAGTCAGGGCATGGCGGGAGTAATGGATTCGGTAAACCAGCGCACACAGCTGGTCGGTCAGAATCGCCTGGAGTTGTTGCTGTTCCGTCTCGACGGCCAGCAAATCTATGGGATCAACGTATTCAAGGTCCGGGAGGTGCTGCAATGCCCCAAGCTGACCCTGATGCCAAAGTCCAGTCCCGTCGTGTGCGGTGTGGCGAACATACGCGGAGCGACCATCCCGATTCTCGATCTGGCCATGGCGACCGGTTCCGGTCGTCTGCTGGACCAGAGCAATCCGTTTGTGATCATCACCGAGTACAACACCAAGACCCAGGGATTCCTGGTGCGCTCGGTGGAGCGCATCGTCAACATGAACTGGGAAGAAATCCATCCACCGCCCAAGGGCACCGGCCGCGATCACTACCTCACGGCAGTGACCCGGGTCGACAACCAGTTGGTGGAAATCATCGACGTGGAGAAGATCCTCGCCGAAGTGGCACCTACCCCGGAAACGATTTCCGTGGGTGTGGTGGATGCCGAAACCCAGCACAAGGCGGTTTCGCTGCGCGTACTGACCGTCGATGATTCTTCGGTGGCACGCAAGCAAGTGACCCGTTGCCTGCAAACGGTCGGCGTCGAAGTGGTGGCGTTGAATGACGGGCGTCAGGCGCTGGATTACCTGCAAAAGCTGGTCGCAGAGGGCAAGAAGCCCGAAGAAGAATTCTTGATGATGATCTCCGACATCGAGATGCCAGAGATGGACGGGTACACCCTGACATCGGAAATCCGCAGCGATCCGCGTATGCAAAAGTTGCATATCATCTTGCATACTTCATTGTCCGGGGTATTCAACCAGGCAATGGTCAAGAAAGTCGGCGCTGACGACTTCTTGGCGAAATTTCGGCCCGATGACCTGGCTTCGCGGGTCGTCGAGCGGATCAAGGCAGCAGAATAAAGGTCGGGCGCGTTGTGCGTCCGGCAAGTCAACACAATGAAAGAGGCGGTATCTTGTCTACGGGTAATTTGGATTTCGAACAGTTCCGGGTCTTCCTGGAAAAAGCCTGTGGCATCTTGCTTGGTGAAAACAAGCAATACCTGGTGTCGAGCCGTCTCAACAAGTTGATGGAACAACAGGGCCTCAAATCCTTGGGCGAACTGGTGCAGCGTATCCAGACGCAGCCGCGCAGCGGCTTGCGCGAGATGGTGGTGGATGCGATGACCACCAACGAAACCCTGTGGTTTCGCGACACCTACCCGTTCGAGGTGTTGAAGAACAAGGTGCTGCCGGCGGCCATCAAGGCCAGCCCGGGCCAACGCCTGCGGATCTGGTCGGCGGCCTGTTCGTCAGGGCAGGAACCCTATTCGCTGTCGATGTCCATTGATGAGTTCGAGCGGACCAACCTGGGCCAGCTGAAAGGTGGTGTACAAATCGTCGCCACCGACCTGTCCGGAACCATGCTCAACAACTGCAAGACCGGCGAGTACGACAGCCTGGCCATAGGCCGTGGCCTGTCGCCCGATCGCCTGCAACGTTACTTCGACCCGAAAGGGCCGGGTAAGTGGGTGGTCAAGGCGCCGATCAAGAGCCGGGTGGAGTTCCGCTCGTTCAACCTGCTGGACAGCTACGCCAGCCTGGGCAAGTTCGACATCGTGTTCTGCCGCAACGTCCTGATCTACTTCTCCGCCGAAGTGAAGAAGGACATCCTGTTGCGTATCCACAGCACGCTCAAGCCGGGCGGCTACCTGTTCCTTGGCGCTTCCGAAGCGTTGAATGGCTTGCCGGACCACTATCAAATGGTCCAGTGCAGTCCGGGGATTATTTACCAGGCGAAGTGATTGGCTTGGGTTGTCAAAAAAAAAAGCGGGAGTCCCAAAAGGCTCCCGTTTTTTTATGCGCGTTAGCCCGCGCCACCGTCCCCTGTGGGAGCGAGCTTGCTCGCGAATGCGGTGGCACATCCAAAACCGATGTAAATGACAGACCGCCATCGCGAGCAAGCTCGGTCCTACAATGGAGTGGAATTTGCTCCATGAAAGCGGCAGAAAAGCGGCAGGCAGCGGAAGCCAGTTGCCGCTTTTCTGGCATTGCCGCTTTGCCGATGCCCGCAAAGCCCCGGTTTACGGGCTTTTTGAAAATGGCACGACGCTTGCTTTATCGACTGCACGTACATTCTGGTCACCCAAAGGTTTCCGACATGAGCATCAGCTTCGATAAAGCGCTCGGTATCCACGAACAGGCCCTGAGCTTCCGCGCCCAGCGTGCCGAAGTCCTGGCCAACAACATCGCCAACGCCGACACCCCGAACTACAAGGCGCGGGACCTGGATTTCTCCAAAGTGCTCGCCGAGCAGAACGAGAAGACCAAGAACGGCACCTTCGCCCTGAACATGACCAATAGCCGTCATATCGAGGCCGAAGGCCTGGGCAACGGCGATGGATCGCTGATGTATCGCACGCCGATGCAGCCTTCGATCGACCAGAACACCGTGGATGCTCAACTGGAACAGTCCAACTACGCGGAAAACTCCGTGAACTTCCAGGCCAGCTTCACCCTGCTCAACAGCAAATTCAAAGGGCTGGTATCGGCCCTGCGTGGAGAATAAGCCATGTCGATAGCGAGCGTATTCAACATCGCCGGCAGTGCCATGAGTGCCCAGACCACTCGCCTGAACACCGTCGCCAGTAACATCGCCAACGCCGAGACCGTTTCCTCGAGCATCGACCAGACCTACCGCGCCCGCCATCCAGTGTTCGCCACCATGTTCCAGGGCGGCCAGTCCGGTGGCAGCGATTCGCTGTTCCAGCAGCAAGACGCGGCCGGTCAGGGCGTACAGGTGCTTGGCGTGGTCGAAGACCAGAGCAACCTCGAGGCGCGCTACGAGCCCAACCATCCGGCGGCGGACGCCAAGGGCTACGTCTACTACCCGAACGTCAACGTCGTCGAAGAAATGGCCGACATGATTTCCGCCAGTCGTTCGTTCCAGACCAACGCCGAAATGATGAACACCGCCAAAACCATGATGCAGAAGGTCCTGACCCTCGGTCAGTGATAAGGGGCGAGTCACATGAGCGTTACCAATACCACTGGCGGTTTGAGCCTCAACGAGATCCTTGCCAACTCTTCGGTCAAGACCAACACCACCACCGATGGCCTGGCCTCGGCAGCGGGCGCGGCGACCGGCAAGAAAGAGCTGGGCAAGGATGCGTTCCTGCAATTGCTGGTCACCCAGCTGAAAAACCAGAACCCGCTGGAGCCTCAGGACAACGGTGAATTCGTTGCCCAGTTGGCACAGTTCAGCAGCTTGGAAGGCATCACCACCCTCAACACCACCGTGAGCGGTATCGCCGGCAACTACAACTCGTCCCAGGCATTGCAGGCCTCGTCACTGGTAGGGCGCTCAGTCATCGCCCCGGGCGACAAGGCCGTGGTCGATACCTCCAAGAGCCTCAACGGCACGGTGGTGGTTCCGGCTTCGGTAGCCTCCGTCGCGGTCAAGATCGTCGATAAAGACGGCAAGACCGTCCGCACCATCGATTTGGGCACCCAGAAAGCCGGCAACTCCGCTTTCATCTGGGACGGCAAGAACGACGCGGGCACGGTTGTCGAGTCGGGTACATACACATTCGCGGCCTCGACCACCATCGACGGCAAGGCCACGTCGCTGATCACCAACCTGCCGGCAACGGTCAGCAGCGTGACGATCAGCCAGACGGGCGGTGAGCTGATGCTCAACCTGGCCGGGCTGGGCAGCATCGCCCTGTCCAAAGTACAAACTATTGGTATATAGAGCCGACTAACCGGCACAAGGAGTCAACATGTCTTTTAACATCGGCCTTAGCGGTCTCTATGCCGCCAACAAACAGCTGGACGTGACCGGTAACAACATCGCCAACGTGGCGACCACCGGCTTCAAATCGTCTCGCGCGGAATTCGAAGACGTCTACTCGGCCACCAAGCTGGGCTCGGGCAGCAAGACCGTCGGCAACGGCGTGCGCTTGGCCAACGTTTCCCAGCAGTTCGGCCAGGGTGATGTGAACAACACCGGCAACGTGCTGGACATGGGTATCCAAGGCCAGGGCTTCTTTGTCCTGGAAAACAACGGCTCCTTGAGCTACACCCGTGCCGGTACTTTCAAGACCGATAAAGACGGCTACGTCACGAACAGTGATGGTACATCGCGTTTGCAAGGCTATGGCGTGGATGCCAATGGCAAGATCCAGAACGGGATCCTGACCGATCTGCGCATCGACACCTCGAACCTGCCGCCGAGTGCTACCAGCCTGATTTCGTCGACGATCAATCTGAACTCGACGGCGTTGCCGATCACCGCTGCGTTCAATCCGACCGATACGGCCACGTTCACCAAGCAATTCACCACGCCGGTCTACGACACCCAGGGTAACCAGCATTCCATGGACCAGTACATGGTCAAGACTGCTGGTAATACCTGGAATGTGTATACGCTGATCGATGGTCGTAACCTGAATGGTAGTTTGCCGACTACGACTGGGGCGAATGCGCCGGTCCCTTCGACCATGACCTTTGATTCAAGCGGTAAGCTGGTTCAGGTCAGCACCCCGAATCCGCCGGGTGCGCCGCTCACTGACAGCGACCTGAAGCTCACTGGCTGGATTCCCGGCACCGTAACCAACGGCGTATGGACCGCCAACGGCGCCGCGAGTGCACCAACCATCACAATCTCCATGGGCAACACCACCCAATTCAACGCGGACACCGCGCGGTCGATTCCCGCCCAGAACGGTTACGCCACCGGCCAGATCACCAACCTGACCATCGATGGCAGCGGTGTCTTGCTGGCCAACTTCAGCAACAACCAGACCAAGCCGATCGGTCAGATCGCACTCGCCAGCTTCACCAACGAACAAGGCCTGCAACCTGTCGGCGGCACCAGTTGGAAGGAAACCTTCGCGTCGGGCATCCCAGGCTATGATGCCCCGGAAACCGGCACCCTGGGTTCGATCGTCTCCAACTCCCTGGAAGAGTCCAACGTCAACCTGACCAACGAACTGGTCGAGCTGATCAAGGCCCAGAGCAACTACCAGGCGAACGCCAAGACCATCTCCACCCAGAGCACCATCATGCAGACCATTATTCAGATGACCTGATAGCGGGCTGTTTCAAAAAACCGACGTCTTGGGCGTCGGTTTTTTTATGGGTGAACTTTGAACGGTTGACCGTTTGTCGGGGGGCTGGTGCGGAATTTGCACTTCAGTCCAAATCGCTCAAAGAGCGTCAAGTTTCCATACGACTGTCATCAAGCCTGTATTGACTGACGACAGGGATGTCACCAAGAACCTAGGGACGGATACCCGTTGAAACCTCATAACGCTGTCATTGCGCCTGTCGTCGCGCCTCCATTGAAATCGCTACTGCGTCGGGGCCTGCTCGGCGCTGCGCTGTTCTCCGGTGTGATCAATATCCTGGCGCTAATTGGCCCGGTGTTCATGTTGGAAGTGTATGACCGGGTCATTCCCAGCCAGAGCGTGCCGACATTGATAGCGCTTGGTTTGCTGGCGTTGGGGGTCTATGCGCTTTCGGGGTTGCTGGATGTCATTCGCTCCCGTGTCATGGTGCGAATCGCTTCTTCGCTGGATCTGGCACTGTCCACCCAGGTCTTCAATGTGATTGCCGGTGCGTCGCTGAAAACGCCGATTACTGGCGATGCCTTGAAACCGGCCCAGGAACTGGACCAGATCCGGAACTTCATAGGCGGTCCGGGTCTGGTGGCGTTTTTCGATTTGCCCTGGATGCCGGTTTACCTCGCGGTGTGTTTTTACATTCACCCGCTGTTCGGTCTTTTGGCCGCCGGCCTGATGGTCATCCTCATCGCGCTGACCGTAACCACTGACCGGCAGACCCGCAAACTGATGCAGGCTTCGGCTGATGCATTGAACAAGCGCAATCATCTGGGCCAGCAAGCCCACCAGAACGCCGAGGCCCTCAAGGCCATGGGCATGTTGGCTAACACGTCGAATGTCTGGCAGAAGAATCACAGCACCTTCATCACCCTGCAACGACGCTCGATCGACATCGGTGGTTTTTACGGTGGCATTTCCAAAACCCTGCGCCAGATCGTCCAGTCGTCCGCCCTGGCGCTGGGGGCGTGGCTGGTGATCAAGGGGGACATGAGCGGCGGCACGATGATCGCAGCCTCGATTATTGTGGCGCGGACCCTGGCGCCGGCGGAGCAGGTGATTGCCACGTGGCGCAGCCTGTTGGGTGCCCAGATTGCTTGGAAGAAGTTGCTGGAAGTGTTTTCCATGTTCCCGGATGCCCAGAGCAAGACCGAGCTGCCCGTTGCCCATCGCAGTTTGCAGGTCGAAAGTATTTTTGCTGCGCCGCCCGGCGCGCAGCGCCTGACCTTGCAGAATATAAACTTCATGGTCGCCGCAGGCACCGCCGTTGGCGTGGTGGGGCCGAGTGCATCGGGCAAGTCGTCATTGGCGCGCGTGCTGGTCAACGCCTGGGCGCCGGCGCGGGGGCATGTCCGGCTCGATGGGGCGCCGTTGGACCTGCTGACCGAGCAGGCTCGCGGCAAGCTGATCGGTTATCTGCCGCAGAGCGTTGGTTTGTTCACTGGAACCGTCGCCCAGAACATCGCCCGGCTAGATCCTTCGGCACTGGACAGCGCGATTGTCAGCGCTGCGCAATTGGCCGGGGTTCATGAGCTGATCCTGCAGTTACCCCAAGGCTATGAAACCCAAGTGGGCGAGGGTGGGGTCAACCTCTCGGCCGGCCAACGCCAACGGGTGGCCCTGGCCAGGGCATTGTTTGGTGATCCGTTCCTGGTGGTCTTGGACGAGCCGAATTCAAACCTCGATGCCGAAGGCGAACAGGCGCTGGCCAAGGCCATCCTGGCGCTCAAGGCCCGTGGCGCAATCGTGGTGGTGATTGCCCATCGCACCAATATTCTGGCAGTGATCGATCAGGTACTGATCCTCGAAAACGGCGTGCAAGTCGCTTACGGCCCCAGGGATGTCGTCCTTAAACGACCTCCCGTAGCGCCTCCCAAGCCTTCCAATAATGTGGTGGAACTGGGAGCGTCGAACTGATGCATACCGATCAAGAAGTCACCCTGACCGCTTCCTTGTCCCGTCATCTGCGCTGGGGGGCGATCTCATTGGTGGTGCTGCTCGGTGGAGGGTTGACCTGGGCGGTGTGCACCAATCTGTCCGGCGCAGTGATCGCCACGGGCGTTGTGGCTGTGGAGGGGAGCGTCAAGACTATCCAGCATCCTACCGGCGGCGTCGTCGCCGAACTCCTGGTCAAGGAAGGGCAGGCAGTCGCTGCGGGGGACGTGCTGTTGCGCCTCGATGCCACATTGCCCGCTGCCAGCCAGGCCATCGTCAGTAAATCATTGAACCAGGCCTGGGCCCGTCTGGCTCGCTTGGAGGCCGAGCGAGACAATGCCAGCGAAGTGGCGATACCCCAAGAGCTGCTGACCCGCATGAGTGTGGATGAGGCCAAGGCTGTAATGGCCATCGAGCAGCAACTGTTCCTCGACCGCCGGGCTTCCCGCGAAGGCCAGAAGAAGCAGCTGCGTGAGCGTGTCCAGCAGCTCAACGAAACCATTGCCGGCCACGACATCCAGCAGAAAACCAAGCAAGAAGAAATCGAGCTGATCGACAGCGAATACCAGGCCGTCAAGAAACTGTTCGACAAAGGCATGATGACCCTCGACCGGGTCAATGCCTTGGCCCGGGGGATTGCCCGGCTGCGTGGGGAGCGGGGCCAGCTGATGGCCTCCATTGCCGAAGCGCGGGGCAAGATCGCCGAAACCGAATTGCAACGCCTTCAGGTTGACCAGACCTTCCGCAGTGAGGTGTCCCAGGAGTTGCGTGATCTGCTTGCCCGGCAGGGTGAGTTGATCGAGCGGGAAATCACTGCCAGCGACCAGCTCAAGCGCGTCGACATCATCTCGCCTATTGCCGGCCGCGTGCAGCAATTGGCGGTGCACACCATTGGCGGCGTGATTTCCCCTGCCGAAGGGTTGATGCAAATCGTCCCCGCCGATGATGAATTGCTGGTGGAGGCGAAAATCAGCGCCCAGGACATCGATCAACTGACGGTCGGGCAGTCGGCAATCTTGCGATTGAGCGCCTTCAACCGCAGCACCACGCCGGAACTGACCGGCACCGTGGTGCGCCTGTCAGCGGACTTGATTCAGGACGAACGTACCGGAATTGGCTTTTACCGAGCGGGCATCAAGATTCCCCAAAGTGAGTTGGCAAAACTCCAAGGGCTTGCCCTGGTGCCGGGGATGCCCGTGGAGTCGATGATCCAGACCGGCTCCAGGAACGTCATGTCTTATTTGCTTAAACCGATCAGCGATCATGCTCAGCGGGCCTTCCGGGAAGGATGAGGCTCTGCTGAATCAGCAGCGCGCAACCGAATCATCAACAGGGCAAGGAAGAAAAAATGGCAGTGATTAATGGGACATCGGGTACGGACACTCTGGTTGGTACCACGGGTGCGGA
The DNA here is from genome assembly GCF_001269755.1 of Pseudomonas sp. Q12-87. Classification (NCBI taxonomy): domain Bacteria; kingdom Pseudomonadati; phylum Pseudomonadota; class Gammaproteobacteria; order Pseudomonadales; family Pseudomonadaceae; genus Pseudomonas; species Pseudomonas sp. Q12-87. The sequence continues at coordinate 275,981 of NZ_LHVI01000010.1, forward strand.
TCAGTTGTATGGGTTGGAAGGGAATGACTCGCTGAGCGGCGGGGACGGCAACGATTGGCTGGAGGGCGGTGCAGGTTCGGACACTCTCAATGGCGGGACAGGGACTGACACAGCGTCCTACGCCAATTCGACCGCTGGGGTGACAGTCAATCTGACCACAGGGACTGGACTGGGTGGGGATGCGCAGGGCGATACGTTGACAAGCATGGAAGCCGTAGTGGGCTCGTCTTTCAACGACACGCTGATCTCCCAGACCAATGGACATTCCCTACAGGGAGGGGGCGGTGATGACGTCTATGTCGTCAACGGGATCGGCGTAACAGTCTACGAGGCAGCTGGTTGGGGGAACGATGAGGTTCGGACAACACTTGCGGACCTGACGCTCGCGGCTAACGTTGAGCGCCTGACCTTTACCGGCACGGGTAATTTTATCGGTCGCGGCAATGCCTCGGACAACATCATTACCGGCGGCGCGGGTAACGATACCCTGATCGGTGGTGCAGGCGCGGACCAGTTGATTGGTGGTGCCGGTGTGGACACCGCCAGTTACGAAGACTCTGGCAATGTGACCCTGAACCTGAAAACCGGAGTACATACCGGAGCTGCGCTGGGTGACACTTTCAACGGTATCGAAACCTTCCGGGGCTCGGCCTCACTCGATACTTTCTACGCCAGTGCTGCCGCTGATAATTTGGATGGCTACTCCGGTAACGACACGCTGACTTACTCGCAGTCCGAACAGGGCGTCAACATCACGATGACTTCCGCCACGGCGGGGACAGGTGTGGGTGGTGATGCGCAGGGCGATACATTCACCAGCTTCGAGACCATCAGGGGCTCGAACTTTGGCGATGTATTTACCACCACAGCGGGTACTACCGAGTTTTATGGTGATGGCGGTAATGACGTTTATGTCATCAACGGCACTGCCAGCCAGTTCGTGCGAGAGTTTGCTGGCGGTGGTGATGATGAGGTACGCACCAATCAGGCCAATGTGACCCTGGCGACAGAGGTGGAGCGCCTGACCTTCACCGGCACGGGTAATTTTGTCGGTCGCGGCAACGCTTCGGACAACATCATCACCAGTGGCGCCGGCAACGACCTTCTGTTCGGTGGGGCCGGGGCCGACCAGTTCATCGGTGGTGAGGGAACCGATACCGTCAGCTACGCTGACAGCACTGCGGGTTTGACCATCAACACCCAAACGGGCATCCACACGGGCATCGCCACAGGGGATACCTACAGCAGCATTGAAGCCATTACCGGCTCCAACTTCAGTGATGTCTTTGTGGGTGACGCAGGCGCCAACATCTTCAACGGCGGCACTGGCCTGGACTTGTTGAGCTTCGCCAATGAGAGCTCAGGTATCACGCTGGACCTGAGTGCGCCTCTGGTGACAGGTGTCGCTGCGGGCGATAGCTACACCTCCATCGAGATTTTCCAAGGAACTGCCCAGGCTGATGCTTTCACCGGAAGTACAGGTGCTGCGGAAAACTTCATTGGTGGTGCAGGCGCTGATACGCTCAATGGCTTGGGCCGCGGCGACGGCGCCTGGTATCTGACCAGTAGCGATGCCGTGCAGGTCGACCTGCTGACGGGAACCGCGTCGGGTGGTGATGCGCAAGGCGACGTGCTGGCCAATATCGATAATCTGATCGGCTCGCAATTCAACGACACACTGACGGGCAATGCCTACTCCAACAAACTGGAAGGCGGAGCGGGTAGCGACTTGCTTTATGGCGGTGATGGCGATGACTTTATCTATGGCGGTACCGTCACGGATATCAGCACCCTTGCGCTGACGCCTTCCACTGGTGCCCAGGCCGATACGCTGTATGGCGGCAATGGCAATGACACCATGCAGAGTAGTGGCAACGACGTTGGCAGCACGCTTTACGGCGAGGCCGGCAGTGATACGTTGACGGTCTCCTCCGGTATTGCCTATGGCGGCGATGGCAACGATATCCTGACGGGAGCCGGCTACGCCTATGAACTTCATGGGGGCGCGGGTTTTGATATTTTCAATATGAATGCGTCTGGCGATGCCTATGGTGGGGAGGGTGGGGATGCCTACATCGTCAACTCAAAAAGCATGGTCGCCATTGAAGACACCGGGACGACGGGTGTGGACACTGTCAGGCTGAACAACATTCAGAGCGTCAACGACGTGCAGGTGATCAAGACCGATGCAGGCGCCTACATCTTCAACGCTGCCGATTACCAGAGCGGTAACCTGGACTCCGGTGTTTTCCTGAAAGACTGGTACGCAGGAAGCAATACCATCGAGACGTTCTTTACCAACAATGGCGACTCTTTCACTCTTCCGGTCTAAGCGTCCATCTGGCCACCGCACCATCTGTCGATTTCAGCGGATGTTGCGGTGAGATAAAACACCAACGGCAAAGCCCGCAATCAGGCTTTGCCGTTTTTTTTACCCAGCTTCCTACACACAAAAGAAAACCCCCGATAAACCAGCGGTCTATCGGGGGTTTCTTCAGCAGGCGTCTTCACACGCCCACCTACTCAGCTTATTGGCAAGCTTCGCAATCCGGCTCGTCGATTGCGCAGGCCTTTGGCACTGGCGCAGGTCCTGCTGGAGCGGCCAGGACCGAGTCGTCACTGTGGTTGCCGCCGCTGGAAACAGCGTTCAGCTTGCCGGTGTTGATGGTCGACTTCTCGGTGCTGGTGGCGGCCAGGGCACGGAGGTAGTAGGTGGTTTTCAGGCCACGGTACCAAGCCATGCGGTAGGTCACGTCCAGCTTCTTGCCCGAGGCGCCGGCGATGTACAGGTTCAGCGACTGAGCCTGGTCGATCCACTTCTGGCGACGGCTGGCGGCGTCGACGATCCACTTGGTGTCCACTTCGAACGCGGTGGCGTAAAGCTCTTTGAGCTCTTGCGGAATGCGCTCGATCTGCTGCACCGAACCGTCGTAGTACTTCAGGTCGTTGATCATGACCGAGTCCCACAGGCCGCGAGCCTTGAGGTCGCGGACCAGGTACGGGTTGATCACGGTGAACTCGCCCGACAGGTTCGATTTCACATACAGGTTCTGGTAGGTCGGTTCGATCGACTGCGACACGCCGGTAATGTTGGCGATGGTGGCGGTCGGTGCGATGGCCATGATGTTGGAGTTACGGATGCCTTTCTGCACACGGGCGCGAACCGGTGCCCAGTCCAGGGATTCGTTCAGGTCAACGTCGATGTACTTCTGGCCGCGCTGGGCGATCAGGATCTGTTGCGAATCCAGCGGCAGCACGCCTTTGGACCACAGCGAACCCTGGAACGTCTCGTAGGCGCCGCGCTCGTCGGCCAGGTCGCAGGAAGCCTGGATCGCGTAGTAGCTGACCGCTTCCATGGACTTGTCGGCGAACTCGACGGCGGCATCGGAACCGTACGGGATGTGCTGCAGGTACAAGGCGTCCTGGAAGCCCATGATGCCCAGGCCGACCGGACGGTGCTTGAAGTTCGAGTTCTTCGCTTGCGGCACCGAGTAGTAGTTGATGTCGATCACGTTGTCGAGCATGCGCACGGCGGTGTTCACGGTGCGTTGCAGCTTGGTGGTGTCCAGCTTGCCGTCGACGATGTGGTTCGGCAGGTTGATCGAGCCCAGGTTGCAGACGGCGATTTCGTCCTTGTTGGTGTTCAAGGTGATCTCGGTGCACAGGTTCGAGCTGTGGACCACGCCCACGTGCTGCTGCGGGCTGCGCAGGTTGCACGGGTCCTTGAAGGTCAGCCATGGGTGGCCGGTCTCGAACAGCATCGACAGCATCTTGCGCCACAGGTCTTTGGCCTGGACGACTTTGAACAGCTTGATCTTGTTGTACTCGGTCAGGGCTTCGTAGTACTCGTAGCGCTCTTCGAAGGCCTTGCCGGTCAGGTCGTGCAAGTCCGGCACTTCCGATGGCGAGAACAGGGTCCACTTGCCGTCATCGAAGACGCGCTTCATGAACAGGTCAGGGATCCAGTTGGCGGTGTTCATGTCGTGGGTACGACGACGGTCATCACCGGTGTTCTTGCGCAGCTCGATGAACTCTTCGATGTCCATGTGCCAGGTTTCCAGGTAGGCACAGACCGCGCCCTTGCGCTTGCCGCCCTGGTTGACCGCTACGGCGGTGTCGTTGACCACTTTGAGGAACGGCACGACGCCCTGGGATTTGCCGTTGGTGCCCTTGATGTACGAGCCCAATGCGCGAACCGGTGTCCAGTCGTTACCCAGGCCGCCGGCAAATTTCGACAGCATGGCGTTGTCGTGGATGGCGCCATAGATGCCCGACAGGTCGTCCGGAACGGTGGTCAGGTAGCAGCTGGAAAGCTGTGGACGCAGGGTGCCGGCGTTGAACAGGGTCGGGGTCGACGCCATGTAGTCGAAGGACGACAACAGGTTGTAGAACTCGATCGCACGGTCTTCGCGCTGCTTCTCTTCGATTGCCAGGCCCATGGCCACGCGCATGAAGAAGATCTGCGGCAGTTCGAAGCGGATACCGTCCTTGTGGATGAAGTAACGGTCGTACAGGGTTTGCAGGCCCAGGTAAGTGAACTGCTGGTCGCGCTCGTGGTTGATCGCCTTGCCGAGTTTTTCCAGGTCGAATTCGGCCAGGACCGGGTTCAGCAATTCGAACTCGATACCCTTGGCGACGTAGGCCGGCAGCGCCTTGGCGTACAGGTCGACCATTTCGTGGTGGGTCGCGCTCTCGGCGACTTCCAGGAAGCTCAGGCCTTCGGCACGCAGGGTGTCCATCAGCAAGCGGGCGGTCACGAAGGAGTAGTTCGGCTCACGCTCGACCAGGGTCCGCGCGGTCATCACCAGGGCGGTGTTGACGTCCTTGAGGGCGACGCCGTCGTAGAGGTTCTTCAGGGTTTCGCGCTGGATCAGGTCGCCGTCGACTTCTTCCAGGCCTTCGCAGGCTTCGGTGACGATGGTGTTCAAGCGGCCCATGTCCAGCGGCGCCAGGCTGCCGTCGGCGCGAGCGATGCGGATCGAAGGGTGGGCCTGGACCGGTGCGTCGGCCGGGGTGCGCGTGGCACGTTCCTTGGCGCGGGAGTCACGGTAGATCACGTAGTCGCGAGCCACTTTCTGCTCGCCGGCGCGCATCAGGGCCAGTTCGACCTGGTCCTGGATTTCTTCGATGTGGATGGTGCCGCCCGAGGGCATGCGACGCTTGAAGGTCGCGGTGACTTGTTCGGTCAGGCGGGCCACGGTGTCATGGATTCGCGACGAGGCGGCAGCGGTGCCACCTTCAACTGCGAGGAACGCTTTGGTGATGGCGACGGTGATCTTGTCATCGGTGTAGGGAACGACAGTGCCGTTACGCTTGATCACACGCAATTGGCCCGGCGCGGTGGCGGACAGATCCGGGCTCGAATCGTTGGCCAGCGGCGCGGTGCCCTGCGGGTTCTCGCGAGTTGTGTCGGTGTGCATGGGTGTCTCCACATTCTCTATGTTTGTTTGGGCGCCATTACGGTGCCCACCGTTCCGTCCTGAAGCACTACAACCGACTGGGCGCCGGGCATAACAACTTCGGGACAGTAGGAAGCAGGCGTTTAATGCCGCTTCCATCCGAAGTTCTGAGTTGCGAGCCTGGGCTCGAAACCGGATTGCCAGGGTGGCAGCAATGGACTGCAACACCCGTACCGTTTCGGTCGTTTCGACCTCGAAACAGTTGCCATCCGCAGGGGCGGTCTGGGCTTGGGGAAATGCGATGTATCCGGTGAACAGAAGCAAGAAAAATCGCTTGAATTCTCTGTCCAACTTGTGTTTGGTTTTGGGCCGAAAACCCTACATGTAGGGTTTTTTACGCGGCGGGCTACAAGATAATGCGTTTTGGGGGGTGAATGCAACGTACTACCTGTGGATAAGCCTGTGCGTAATTTGTGTGCGAAACGTGGAACTGCGCTGTAGGCCGCGACCTAGCTGGAGTGGGCTATTTTTCATCGAATTACCGGATCGAAAAACAGCCCCGTGGTTTTTGCGGGCGCGGACATTACCACACTAAACCTGCCGCGACCGAACGCATTTGTTCGCTTGTTTTCTGTGCATCCGGCGTTTATACAATCGGCCCATGCATGGGCATGTTTATCCTCCTTTAATGTGACAAAAACACGGAGGATCCTATTCGAACCTCTGGAATGGGCATTGTTGTGGCGAGGGATCCATCTGCAAGGGTTGTGGCCATCCGGTCCTTTATTTTCATAACAAGACGAGGCCCCCAGTGGAACAAGAACCCTGGCAGATATTGATCGTCGAAGATGACCAGCGGCTGGCCGAACTGACCCGTGAATACCTTGAAGGCAACGGGCTGCGCGTCGCCATTGAAGGTGACGGTGGGGTGGCGGCGGCGCGGATCATTGCCGAGCAGCCGGACCTGGTGATCCTCGACCTGATGCTTCCCGGCGAGGACGGCTTGAGCATCTGCCGCAAAGTCCGCCAGCAATACGACGGGCCGATCCTGATGCTCACCGCCCGCACCGACGACATCGACCAGATCCAGGGCCTGGACCTGGGCGCCGACGACTACGTCTGCAAACCGGTTCGTCCGCGCTTGCTGTTGGCGCGTATCCAGGCCCTGTTGCGACGCAGCGAGCCGGAGCCGTCCGTGGCGCAAAAGCAGCGACGGCTGCAGTTCGGCCCGCTGGTGGTCGACGATGCCTTGCGCGAAGCCTGGTTGCAGGGCAACGGGATCGAGCTGACCAGTGCCGAGTTCGACCTGCTGTGGCTGCTGGTGTCCAATGCCGGGCGCATCCTGTCCCGGGAAGAAATCTTCACCGCCCTGCGCGGCATCGGCTATGACGGCCAGGATCGCTCCATCGATGTGCGCATCTCGCGCATCCGACCCAAGATCGGCGACGACCCGGACCACCCGCGGCTGATCAAGACCATCCGCAGCAAAGGCTATCTGTTCGTCCCTGAAGCTTGCGTAGACCCGGCGCCGTGAACTCGATCTTCCTGCGTATATATGGCGGCATGTGTGCGGCGCTGGTGTTGGTGGCGGTCCTTGGCGTGCTGGCCCTGCACCTGCTCAACCAGACCCGCAGCGAGCAGTACCGCGAGCGCCTGGCCCACGGCACGTTTTCATTGATGGCCGACAATCTGCGGCCAATGAACGACACCGAGCGGCGCCGGGCCCTGTTGGTCTGGGAGCGCCTGCTGGGTATTCCGCTGGCCTTGCAGACCTTCGCCCAGACCGATCTCGACCTCGGCCAGCGCACCCGCGTATTGCGCGGCCAGGCGTTGGTCGAGCAGACGGGGCCGCACGCGGCAAAAGTTTATCGGCTGGTCAACGATGTCGAGCAATTGATGCTGGTGGGGGAAGTCCAGCAGATCAGTGAACAACTGGCCCGGGCGACTATTTACCTGTTGGCCGACGAGCTGGTGCGCTATCCAGTAGCCGAGCAGCCCAAGCGGCTCGCGCAATTGGAGCAGGAGAAAGGCTTCGGCTTCGCGCTGCGGCTCATGACCGCCGAACAGGCGGACATGGACGAAGACCAGCGCCGTCGCGTGTCCGAGGGCGATACGGTGATGGCCTTGGGCAAAGGCGGCGACTCTATCCGGGTGTTCGCCGGCATGGTCGGCACACCGTGGGTGCTGGAGATCGGTCCGCTGTACCAGATGAACCCTTATCCGCCGCAGTGGCTGGTGCTGATCGCAGCGCTGGGGCTGAGCCTGATCGGGCTGATCGTCTATCTGTTGGTGCGCCAACTGGAGCGGCGCCTGCGTGGCCTGGAGTCGGCCGCCACGCAAATCGCCCAGGGCAGCCTGGAAACCCGCGTGCCGGCCCGGGGTGCCGACTCGGTCGGGCGCCTGGCGGCAGCGTTCAACGGCATGGCCGAGCACCTTCAGCAACTGTTGGCGATCCAGCGTGAGCTGGTGCGGGCGGTGTCCCACGAATTGCGCACCCCGGTGGCGCGCCTGCGTTTCGGCCTGGAAATGATTGGCAGCGCCACCACGTCCCAGGCCCGCGACAAGTACCTGGCGGGCATGGATCACGACATCGAAGACCTGGATCGGCTGGTGGACGAGATGCTCACCTACGCGCGGCTGGAACAAGGGTCGCCGGCCCTGAACTTCCAGCGGGTGGACCTGGATGCGCTGGTCAATCAAGTGATCGATGAACTTGGGCCGTTGCGGGCCGGGGTCACGGTCGAGCGGGGCCTGTGCCTGTCGGCCGCCGACTGCGACGGTGCCTGGGTCGAGGCCGAGCCACGCTTCCTGCATCGTGCCCTGCAGAACCTGGTGGGCAATGCCATGCGCCACGCCCGTTCACGGGTGACCGTCAGCTACCAGGTGGGCCAGTTGCGCTGTCGGGTGGATGTGGAAGACGACGGGCCTGGCGTGCCGGAGGCGGCGTGGGAGCGGGTCTTCAAGCCTTTCCTGCGCCTGGATGACAGCCGCGCCCGGGCTTCCGGCGGCCACGGCCTGGGGCTTTCAATCGTGCGGCGAATCATTCACTGGCACGACGGCCGGGCGCTGATCGGCAAGAGCAAGAGCCTTGGCGGAGCCTGTTTCAGCTTGAGTTGGCCGAGGCATCAGGATCGGTCTTGAGGGAGGCGGCGCTTGATGGTCCGCCTTCGCGAGCAAGCCCGCTCCCACAGGGTGGACCGCATTTCAAATGTGGGAGCGGGCTTGCTCGCGAAGATGGCCTTTCAGGCGCTGTAAATCTCAGGCCTTGATACTTACCAGGCTCAACAATTGCCCATCCTTGACCCCAAACTGCGCCTGTAATTCACGGCCATGGCGCCATTCGGTCGACAGGTCTGTCAGCAACCGCAGCCGCACCTGCCCGTCATGTGTCCATTCCAGCACCTCGGCATGCTCGAAATAAAAGCGCTGCCCAACGATGGGGTACAGCGCCTTGAACAAGCTTTCCTTTACCGAAAAGGTCAGCGTCACCAACAGGGCCCGGTCTTCACGGGCAAGCGTTGCCATGCGCAGCAGTTCTGGCGGGGTGAGGATTTCACCGGCCAGGCGTTCGGCGCGCTCGGGATCGAGCAGGTTTTCCAGGTCCATGCCCAGTCCGTACCAGTCACTTTTTCGGGCGACGATGGCCGCCGCACGGCCGGTGCTGTGGGTGATGGAGCCGCTGACATGGGCCGGCCACACCGGCGCGCGGTCTTCGCCGATGGCCGGAACGCAGGGCTGGCCGTCAAGCCGTTGCAAGGCCGCCCGGGCGCAGATCCGACCGGCCAGGAACTCTGCCTGACGCTTGGCCACCGAACGCTGGATGCTCGGCGGCGGCTCGATGGCACTGTTCGAAAAGTCTTTGCCGGTCAGCAACTGCGAATCGAAGCGAGTGCTCAGCAGCACTGTACCGGGCAGGACTTCAGGCAACAGCCAGAGGTCATCCAGGGGCGAGCAGCAGGCGGGCAGGTCGGGGAGTGCGTTCATGCCCGGCATTTTGCCGGGTTGGCTTGAGACTGGGTAGTGGGGGGAGCCTGATGGGTGAGATCAGGCTTTGTGCGGCGAGGGAGCAAGCTCCCTCAGGGTTAGGTGTTAGCCGAAGATTTTCTTGAAAAACGCCTTCATGTCCGCCCAGGATTTTTCATCGGCTTGCTTGTTGTAGCCAATGTCCGGCCCGCCATGTTCACCGTGGCTCAGGCGGTCGGCGTCCGGGTTGCTGAAGCCGTGCTTGGCGCCTTCGAGGCTGACGAATTTATAGTCGGCCCCGGCCTTGTCCATCTCGCCCTTAAAGGCGGTGACGTTGTCTTCGGTGACCATGCTGTCCAGCGCGCCATGCTCCACCAGGATTTTGGCCTTGACGCTGCCGGGCGTGGCCGGGGTATTGGTCACCAGCGCACCGTGGAAACTCACCACACCGGCCAGCGGAACACCCTGGCGCGCGGCGTCCAGTACCACTTTGCCGCCGAAGCAGTAACCGATGGCCGCCAGTTTGTCCGGATCGGTCTGGGGTTGTTTCGTCAACAGGTCGAGCCCGGCCTGGAAGCGCGCGCTGGCCGCCTTGCCGTCCTTGAGCGCTGCCTGCATGAATGCCATGGCGTCCTTGGGGTGCTCGGTGTTCTTGCCGTCGCCGTACATGTCGATGGCCAGGGCGCTGTAGCCGAGGCCGGCGAGGTCACGGGCGCGGCGCTTGGCGTAATCGTTCAGGCCCCACCACTCATGCACCACTACCACGCCCGGGCGCGGCCCTTTGACGGCATCGTCGTAGGCGTAGTAACCGATCAGCTTGGTGCCGTCGGCACTGGTGTAGGGGATCTCCTGGGTCTGGATGGCGGCGTGGCTCGCGCCGCTTAACGCCAGAAGTACTACAGCAAGCAACCTGCGCATGGTGGATCTCCTTGAAAAACCGATTTGTGAGGCAAGACACTTTAGCCGATTCATTCAGCGCAGGTTCAGAGAGCGTTCAAGGGGTGTTCAGGGAGCGCTGGTTAACGTGGCTGCGACTTCACACATTACCCACGCTTCAAAGGAGCTTGACCATGACGCACATGAAAAAACTGCTGCTGGCCTTTACCGTACTGGGCGCCAGCGCCATGGCCCACGCCGATGACAATTTCGCCAGCCTGACCCTTGGCCAGACCAGCGACAAGGTCAAGAAATCCAATGCCCTGAACGACAATCTGAACCACCCGAACGCCGATGGCATCATTGGCAAGGACTCCACCTATGGCGTTCGCCTGGGCAAGCAAAACGACCAGGGCCGCTACTACGCGACCTACGACAACGTCTCGGGGACTCATAACGGCATCAAACTGCGGCAGGAAAACCTGCTGGGCAGCTACGATGTGTTTTATCCGGTCACCAGCAGCACCAAACTGTTCGGCGGTGGCACGGCGGGCGTGACCAAACTGACCCAGGATTCGCCGGGCTTCAGCCGCGACAGCGACATTGGCTACGCAGTGGGCTTACAGGGGGGCGTGTTGCAGCAAATTTCGCAAAACACCTCGGTGGAACTGGGGTACCGTTACCTGCGCAGCAACGCCAGCACCGAGATGAGCCCCCATGGCGGCGACAAGGTCGGTTCGCTGGACCTGACCAGCAGCGCCCAGACTTACCTGTCCGCCAACTACACGTTCTAAGCGGCTGAGGGTGAGCGTATCCAGCCGGATCGGCCAACGATGATCCGGCGTCTTACGTTGAGGTGCGCAACATTGGATTGTTTGATTTGCCTGGGGAGGCTTCATGAAATTACTGGTCGTCGAAGACGAAGCGCTGTTGCGTCATCATCTGCAAACCCGTCTTACCGACAGCGGCCATGTGGTGCAGGCCGTGGCCAATGCCGAGGAAGCCTTGTACCAGGTCGGTGAATTCAACCACGACCTGGCGGTGATCGACCTGGGCTTGCCGGGCATCAGCGGGCTCGAGCTCATCCGCCGCCTGCGGTCCCAGGACAAGACATTTCCGATCCTGATCCTGACCGCCCGTGGCAACTGGCAGGACAAGGTCGAAGGCCTGGCTGCCGGAGCCGATGACTATGTGGTCAAGCCGTTCCAGTTCGAAGAACTGGAAGCCCGGTTGAATGCGCTGTTGCGTCGCTCCAGCGGTTTCACCCAATCGACCATCGTCGCCGGCCCGCTGTCGCTGGACCTCAACCGCAAGCAGGCGTCCCTGGGCGAGGAACCGCTGGCGTTGACCGCCTACGAATACCGCATTCTTGAATATCTGATGCGTCACCACCAGCAGGTGGTCGCCAAGGACCGCTTGATGGAGCAGCTTTACCCCGATGACGACGAGCGCGACCCCAATGTCATCGAAGTGCTGGTCGGGCGCCTGCGCCGCAAACTCGAAGCCCCGGCCGGCTTCAAGCCGATCGATACCGTGCGTGGCCTGGGTTACCTGTTCAACGAGCGCTGCCAGTGATTCGTTCGCTACGGCTGCGGTTGATGCTGGCGGCCATGACCCTGGCGGTGCTGTTCATGCTGGCGCTGCTGCCAGCCATGCAAGGCGCGTTCAGCCTGGCATTGCAGGAATCCATCGAGCAACGGCTGGCCTCGGACGTGACCACGCTGATTTCCGCCGCCCGAGTGGAAAACAATCGGTTGAAGATGCCGGAGCAATTGCCCGATGAGCGCTTCAACCTCGCCGATGCTCGCCTGCTGGGCTACATCTATGACCGCGAGGGACGGCTGGTCTGGCGCTCGAAGGCGACTCAGGAAGAGAACATCAACTACACCCCGCGCTATGACGGCCAGGGCAACCAGTTCGCGCGTATCCGTGAAAACAACGGCCAGGAATTTTTTGTCTATGACGTCGAGATCAAGCTGCTCGGCGGTCAGAATGCGGCGTTCAGCATCGTCACCCTGCAACCGGTTCGCGACTACGAAGTGACCCTGCAAGGGCTACGGGACAACCTTTACCTGGGCTTCGGCGCGGCTCTGCTGGTGTTGCTGGCCCTGTTGTGGATCGGCCTGACGTGGGGCCTGCGGGCGCTGCGGCGCTTGAGCCAGGAGCTGGATGAAATCGAAAGCGGCACCCGGGAAAGCCTCAGCACCGAGCATCCTCGGGAGCTGTTGCGCCTGACCGGTTCCCTCAACCGCCTGCTGTACAGCGAGCGCGAGCAGCGCAGCCGCTATCGTGACTCCCTCGATGACCTGGCCCACAGCCTGAAGACCCCGCTGGCGGTGCTGCAGGGTGTCAGCGAAGACATGGCCCGGCGCCCCGGGGAACGTGGGCAAGCCTGGGTGTTGCAAACCCAGATCGAACGCATGAGCCAGCAGATCGGCTACCAGCTGCAGCGCGCCAGCCTGCGCAAAAGCGGGCTGGTGCGCCATCAGGTGCGATTGCGCCCGGTGCTGCAAAGCCTGTGCGACACCTTGGACAAGGTCTATCGCGACAAACAGGTGCATGTGGTTTTCGATCTGCCGGAACACTGCCAGGTGCCGATCGAGCAGGGCGCTTTACTGGAAATGCTTGGCAATCTGCTGGAAAACGCTTACCGGCTATGCCTGGGCGAAGTCCGCGTCAGTGTGCACCAGACCCTCGGCGGCACCGAGTTGAGCATTGAAGACGACGGGCCGGGTGTGCCGCCGGATCAGCGCGCGCGGATTCTCCAGCGTGGCGAACGGCTTGACCGCCAGCACCCGGGACAGGGCATCGGCCTGGCGGTGGTCAAGGACATCATCGAGAGCTACGGCGCCCAGTTGACCCTGGGGGATTCGGAGCTGGGCGGGGCGGCGTTTCGGATTCATTTTCCGGCGGTGTGACAGAAATTTTTCCGGTGCTTGCTGGCCCCTGTGGCGAGGGAGCTTGCTCCCGCTCGATTGCGCAGCAATCGCAAAAAAACGGGGCCGCTGCGCAGCCCAGCGGGAGCAAGCTCCCTCGCCACGGGCACCGGTAGATACACCGAAAAAGTTAAACGTGATGACTCAGCTCTCCCGTTCCCGATAAGCACCCGGCGTCACCCCTGTCCACTTCTTGAACGCCCGGTGGAACGCCGACGGCTCCGAGAACCCCAGTTGCTCGGCAATCTGCTGCAACGACAGGTCCGCGCGGCCCAGATGGTAGATGGCGATATCCCGCCGCAGCTGGTCCTTGAGCTCCTGGAAGCTGGTGCCTTCTTCGCGCAAATGCCGGCGCAACGTCTGCGGACTGATGTGCAAATGAGCGGCGACAGTCTCCAGGTCAGGCCAGCGATCCGTGTCGCGGCTCAACAGGCGGCGCAATTGGCTGCTCAGGCTATGGCCGTCGTCCGGGCGCGACAGCAGGTCGGCGGGGGAGCGTTCGAGAAAATGCTTGAGGGTCCGCTCGTCTTGCAGCAGCGGCATATCCAGGTAGCGGCTGCGGAATAACAGGCTGGTGTCCGGCGCGTCGAACACCAGCGGGCAGGGAAACAGCAAATCGTATTCGGCGCCGTGGGCGGGCTTGGTGTAGCCGAAGGTCGCTTGCTCCAGGACGATGCGCTGGCCGATCAGCCAACTGGCGAGGCGATGCCAGACCACCAGCAGGCTTTCACTCAGGAAGTGATCCGGGTCCTGCAGCGTCGATTCGTCCAGCACCAGGCGCACCCGTTCACCTTCGCTCACCAGCGTCAGACGCGGGGCATCGGCGAACAGGCTGTAGAACAACAGGCCGCGTTGAAGCGCTTTTTCCAGGGTGCGACAGTGGATCAACGCGTGGCACATCATCGCGAATGTCCCCGGTTTACTCGGGGCCTGGCCGAAGCCCAGGTATTCATCATCAAGGCTTTGCCACAGCGCTTGCAGCAGCCGGGCGAACTGTTCCGGCGCGATTCGCGCGCGCGGTTCGTCCAGCAGTTCCGGGCTGATGCCCAGTTGTTGCAGCAAGGGTAAATAGTCGAACCCTTGCCGGCGCGCACCGCCCAGGGCGGCGCGGGCGAAGTGACTGGCGATCGTGCGTTGGCGCATGGCAGAAATCCGTCCGTTCAAGCGCGCGATGGTAGCAGGGGCTCGACGCTCGGCAAGGCGGATATCCGCCAAATCCTGGAGCTGCAAGCAGGCCATTGGCGGAAATTCGCCACTTGCACGCCTTGTTTAACACCCATGTGAAATCCGCCAAGCCGTCTGCTATACCGGATGTAGGACGTTTGTTGAAAATGGCACGCGGTTTGCGATGCGTTACGTAGGTCTGCCGCGTGCAGCCGACAAAACAAATCCCTCCAGTTGCAGGAGGGTTCGCAATTAAGGTGCCGTGGACGACAGGTGGAAGTCGTCGAACGGGACTCTTGAGGAAGGTTTGCCATGACGACTCGTCAGCCACTGTACAAATCCCTGTATTTCCAGGTGATCGTAGCCATTGCCATCGGTATTTTGCTCGGCCACTTCTACCCGCAGACCGGCGTTGCCCTCAAGCCATTCGGCGACGGCTTCATCAAACTGATCAAAATGGTCATCGCCCCGATCATCTTCTGTACCGTCGTCAGCGGCATCGCCGGCATGCAGAACATGAAATCGGTCGGCAAGACCGGCGGCTACGCGCTGCTGTACTTCGAAATCGTTTCCACCATCGCCCTGCTGATCGGCCTGGTCGTGGTCAACGTCGTGCAACCGGGCAACGGCATGCACATCGACGTGTCGACCCTGGACACCAGCAAGATCGCCGGTTTCATCTCGGCCGGTAAAGACCAAAGCATCATCGCCTTCATCCTCAACGTGATTCCGAACACCATCGTCGGCGCATTCGCCAACGGCGACATCCTGCAAGTGCTGATGTTCTCGGTGATCTTCGGTTTCGCCCTGCATCGCCTGGGTGCCTACGGCAAGCCGGTGCTGGACTTCATCGATCGCTTCGCCCACGTGATGTTCATCATCATCAACATGATCATGAAGCTGGCGCCACTGGGTGCTTTCGGTGCCATGGCGTTCACCATCGGCGCCTACGGTGTCGGTTCGCTGGTGCAACTGGGCCAGTTGATGATCTGCTTCTACATCACCTGTGTGGTGTTCGTGCTGGTCGTGCTGGGCGCCATCTGCCGCGCTCACGGCTTCAGCGTCGTCAAGCTGATTCGCTACATCCGTGAAGAACTGTTGATCGTGCTGGGTACTTCCTCCTCCGAATCGGCCCTGCCGCGCATGCTGATCAAGATGGAGCGCCTGGGTGCCAAGAAATCGGTCGTGGGCCTGGTTATCCCGACTGGCTACTCGTTCAACCTCGACGGTACTTCGATCTACCTGACCATGGCCGCGGTGTTCATCGCCCAGGCCACTGACACCCCGATGGACCTGACTCACCAGATCACCCTGTTGCTGGTGCTGCTGCTGTCCTCCAAAGGCGCTGCGGGCGTGACCGGCAGTGGCTTCATCGTGCTGGCGGCGACCCTGTCGGCCGTGGGCACCTTGCCGGTGGCCGGCCTGGCGCTGATCCTCGGTATCGACCGCTTCATGTCCGAAGCCCGCGCCCTGACCAACCTGGTGGGCAACGCTGTCGCGACCATCGTGGTTGCCAAGTGGGTCAAGGAGCTGGACGAAGATCAACTGCACACTGAGCTGGCTTCCGGTGGTCGCGGTATCTCCGATGTTCGTGAAGATGACGAGCAGATCGCGGCGGCGCAGATTGCGGCGGCTGAAACCTCTACTTCCGGCGCTGTGAAGTAATCTTCAGGCTCTAATGAAAAACCCGCTTCGGCGGGTTTTTTATTGGCTCAATTTTGAAGCCTGCGTGCTTCTGTGGCGAGGGAGCAAGCTCCCTCGCCACAATGGGGTTCACACTGAGCGCAATGGTCATCCCCAGTGACACCTGTGGTAATTGCCTCGCCGCAAACGCCTGCCTAGTCTTTAGCCATTGTCCCTAGGAGATTGCCCATGCAAGGCCCACTGGCATCGCTCAAGGTTCTGGATTTCTCGACCCTGTTGCCTGGCCCGTTCGCCTCGCTGCTATTGGCGGACATGGGCGCCGAGGTGTTGCGCATCGAATCACCGACTCGCCCGGACCTCTTGCGAATACTGCCGCCCCATGACCAAGGGGTCTCGGCCAGCCACGCCTATCTCAACCGCAACAAGCGCAGCCTTGCGCTGGACCTCAAGCAGCCGCAAGCGCTGGAAGTGATCAGGCAATTGCTGGGGGGCTACGACATTCTCTTGGAACAGTTTCGCCCTGGCGTGATGGAGCGGCTGGGGCTGGGGTACGAAACCCTGAAGGCGATCAATCCCCGGCTGATCTACGTTTCAATCACCGGCTACGGCCAGACCGGGCCCTACAAGGATCGCGCCGGCCATGACATCAACTACCTGGCCCTGGCGGGCCTGGCCAGCCACACCGGCCGTGCCGACAGCGGCCCGTTGCCATTGGCGATCCAGGCGGCGGACATAGCCGGTGGGTCGTTGCACGGGGTGATCGGCCTGCTGGCGGCGGTGATTGCCCGTCAGCAGACCGGGCAAGGCCAGCACCTGGACGTCAGCATGACCGATTGCGTGTTCAGCCTGAACGCCATGGCCGGTGCCGGCTACCTGGCCTGCGGTGTGGAGCCGGGTCCGGAAAACCAACTACTCAATGGCGGCAGTTTCTACGACTACTACCGCACCCGGGACGGACGCTGGATGTCCGTGGGTAGCCTGGAGCCGGCGTTCATGCTGGCTTTGTGCGAAGCCCTCGGGCGACCGGAGTTGGCGGCCCATGGCTTGTCGCCGAAACCCGAGCAGCAACGCACGCTCAAGCAGGCCTTGCAAACCGAGTTCGAGAAGCATGATTTCACCGAGCTTTGCCGTCTGTTTGCCGACATTGATGCTTGCGTCGAGCCGGTGCTGAGCCTGGAAGAAGCCATAGGGCACCCGCAATTGCGAGCCCGGGACGTGGTGACCCAGGTGCCTCGGGGCGACGGTTCGAGCCAGACGCAGATGGCCTGCCCACTGAAGTTTTCCGAAGGGCTGCCCGAGCCTCGGCATATTGGCGCGGGGTTGGGGGAACACACCGACCAGGTGCTGGGGGAGTTGGGGTTCAGTGCGCAGCGGATTGCCGAGTTGCGGGCTGTTGGGGTGGTTTTGTAGTGTTCTTCAGGGCCTCTTCGCGAGCAAGCCCGCTCCCACACTGGACCTTTGGCGTCCACAACTCCCCTACTGTGGGAGCGGGCTTGCTCGCGAAGAGGCCAGCCCAGGCGCCACCTAAACCTGCTACTCCACCCGCGTCTCCCCGCTGAACACCAAGGTATTGCGGCAACTGCGGCACAGATACCGTCGCCCCTGGCGCACCAGGCTGTGGCGCTGGGCCGAGAACGGGAAATCACTGCCATCGCACGGGCATTTGTAGATGTAGCGGGTCACACTGCGGCGTTTGATTGCGTAGGTGTGGCAACGGTTGGGCGGTAGTTCGTAGACCCCGCGCATGATCAGTTGCCACTCTTCGCCGTGGGCCTGGATACGGTCGCCAAACAATTGATGAGCGATCAGGTGCGCGACTTCGTGGGCGACGGTCTGCTTGAGGAAGTCTTCGGCGTTTTCTTGGTACAACTGTGGATTGAAGCGCAGCAGGTTTTCATGCAGGTGCGCGACACCGGCCTTCTGGCCACGCAATTTGAAGCTGACCACTGGGCGTTTGAAAGGACGTTTGAAAAAGGATTCGGCTTGTTGGTAACACTCTTCGACGCGGGTATTGAGTTGCTCAAGCATGCTTTACGGGTCTCCAGAAACCCGAGTATGCCGCAAGCCTTCAGCGTTGCGAATCGCTCAGGCGCCCAGCGGTCATTTTTCCAGGGGCTCAAACACAGAAAGGCCGCCTTGCGGCGGCCTGTGCGGGCAGATCTGTTCTTTTTGTGAGAGAGCCTCGGTTGTTCAGTTGGTATAGACCGGGCCGACGCCCAGCCCCCAGACGATCACCGTGAATGCCATGATTGCCACCAGCACCACCAGGCCAACGGCCAGCACTGAACTGGAGAACAGGAAGCCTTCATCCTGCGGAATATTCATGAAGGTGGGCAGGCCGACGTAAAGCAAATAGACCGTGTAGCAGATAGCTGCCGTGCCGACGATCATCCCCAGCCACATGTGTGGGTAGAGCGCCGCCAGGCCGCCGATGAACAGCGGTGTCGCGGTGTAGGTGGCGAACGCGACGCAACGGGCCAGGCTCGGGTTGGCGTCGTAGGTACGGGCCATCCAGTGGATGAAAGCGCCCATCACCGCCACACCGCCCAACATGGCCAGGTAGGACATGACGGTCATCCACAGCGCGCTTTCCTGGGTCAGCATCACCGGTGGGCGATTGCCGATGACCCATCCCACCTGGGTGGTGCCGATGAACGCCGATATCGCGGGGATGGCCGCCAGGATCAGCGTGTGGGTGAGGTACATGTGGCTGATGCTTTCCTCCTGATCGCCACGGATGTCTTTCCATTCTTGATCAGGGTGGGTAAAGAGCCCCACGACATGATGGATCATAGCCAGTCACTCCTTTGTTATTGCCATCGCCCCCCAACGGAGCGCCTACGGGCCAAGGTGGCCAAGTAAGTAAAGGTCTGAATATGTGTGCGACCTTATGTCGCAGTATAGAAAGGAGTTATCGCCAGGGGGATGGGTGGCTTAGAGCAAATAGCGCTGTAAAAAAGCTGCCTAATCGCGGCTTGATCTGTGTCCCCAACCCTACGGCCCAAGAGGTCCCCCCGTGGCGAGGGAGCTTGCTCCCGCTCGGTTGCGCAGCGACCGCAAAATCTTAGGGCTGCTGCGCACCCCAGCGGGAGCAAGCTCCCTCGCCACCCGGGGGGCGGTGCCATACCGGAGGTTTTTTGCGTAAAATGCCGCCCTTTCGTCACACCTCACGGATTTCGCGTCATGGGCACTCTTACGGTCAACCAGAACAAACTGCAAAAGCGCCTGCGCCGCCTGGCCGGTGAGGCGGTCGCCGATTTCAATATGATCGAGGACGGCGACAAGGTCATGGTCTGCCTGTCCGGCGGCAAGGACAGCTACACCTTGCTTGATGTGCTGATGCACCTGCAGAAGGTGGCGCCGATCAAGTTCGACATCGTCGCGGTGAACATGGACCAGAAGCAGCCCGGGTTTCCCGAGCATGTGCTGCCGGCGTACCTCGAATCGCTCGGCGTGGAATATCACATCGTCGAAAAAGACACCTATTCGGTGGTCAAGGAACTGATCCCCGAAGGCAAGACCACCTGTTCGCTGTGTTCGCGCCTGCGGCGCGGAACCCTCTATACCTTCGCCGATGAGATCGGGGCGACCAAGATGGCCCTGGGTCACCACCGCGATGACATCGTCGAGACGTTCTTCCTGAACATGTTCTACAACGGCTCGCTCAAGGCCATGCCGCCCAAGCTGCGTGCCGATGACGGGCGCAACGTGGTGATCCGCCCGCTGGCGTATTGCAACGAAAAAGATATCCAGGCGTATTCGGACTTCAAGCAATTCCCGATCATCCCCTGCAACTTGTGCGGCTCCCAAGAGAACTTGCAGCGCCAGGTGGTCAAGGAAATGCTCCAGGAGTGGGAGCGCAAGACCCCAGGACGTACCGAGAGCATCTTCCGTGGCTTGCAGAACGTCATCCCGTCGCAACTGGCGGACCGCAACCTGTTCGACTTTACCAACCTGCGCATCGACGAAAACGCCACGCCGCGGTTCGTCAACGTGGTGAACCTCTGACGCTTGCGACAGCTTCCATACACGGCGCTTGCGAGCGCCGTTTTCATTTTGAACCCCAGGAGAGGGCATGCGCGATTACAAGTGGCTGCACGAGTATTGTCTGAACCGTTTCGGTTCGGCGGCTGAACTGGAAGCCCACCTGCCGGTGCCCAAGACCCCGGCGCAATTGCGCAAGATCAGCGACGACCGCTATCTCTCGACCATGGCGCTGAGGGTGTTCCGCGCGGGTCTCAAGCACAGCCTGGTGGACGCCAAGTGGCCGGCATTCGAAGAAGTGTTCTTCAAATTCGATCCGGAAAAGGTCGTGCTCATGAGCGCCGAACACTTGGAGCGACTGATGCAAGATGCGCGGATCATCCGCCACCTGGGCAAGCTCAAGAGCGTGCCGCGCAACGCGCAACTGATATTGGATGTGGCCCATGAAAAGGGCAGTTTCGGCGCGCTGGTGGCTGACTGGCCGGTGACTGATATCGTGGGCCTGTGGACCTATCTGAAAAAACACGGCCATCAGATGGGCGGTCACTCGGCGCCGCGCTACTTGCGGATGATGGGCAAGGACACCTTTACGTCCAGTTATGACGTAGTGGCAGCGCTCAATGCCCAGGACATCATCGACAAAGTCCCCACCAGCCAGCGGGACCTGGCGGTGATGCAGAATGCTTTCAACCAGTGGCATGAAGAGAGTGGGGGAAGGCCCATGAGCCAGATATCGATGATGCTGGCGTATACCGTCAATCATTGAGGCCGCGTCGCGCCCTTCGCGAGCAGGCTCGCTCCCACAGAGGCGTGCATTTCAAATGTGGGAGCGAGCCTGCTCGCGATAGCGGTGTATCAGGCGACAGAAATCTCGCCTTCCCCCGCCAGCCGCCGGTTCAACTGAAACCGCCAGCGCACATACAGCAAGGCCGAGCAGAACACCGCCACGCTCGCCATCATTTCAAGCACGCCGAACCACTGCCGGTTCGGGTCATAGGCCGCCAGCGCGCCCTTGATGAAATACAGGTTCACCACAAAGCACATCCACGAATGCCCGCGAGCGCTGCCGATGAGCATGCCTGGCGCCAGGATCAGCAACGGCACCAGTTCAATCAGCAGAATGACCCAGGGCCTTGCGCCGTGCAGGTCGGCGACCAACAGGTAATAAGCACTGAGCAAACCCACCAGCCCGAGAAAGCACAGCAGGCTGACGACGCGGGCGATGCGTACGCGCGGCTCCAGCCACTCCAAGGGCGGCAGGATTTTCGGCTTCTTAGCCACGGCCGTTCTCCAGCAGATGCGCGGTTTTCGCCAAGCGCGAGCCCAGGGCCCGGCACAGGGCGATCTCGTGCTCGTTCAGGCCGCTTTTGCCGTCGGCACCGGCGTGATGGCTCGGGCCATACGGCGTACCGCCACCCACGGTATCGATCAAGGCCGATTCGCTGTAGGGCAGGCCGGTGATCAGCATGCCGTGATGCAACAGCGGCAGCATCATCGACAGCAGGGTGGTTTCCTGGCCGCCGTGAAGGCTGGCGGTGGAAGTGAACACCCCGGCGGGCTTGCCCACCAGGGCGCCGGTCAGCCAGAGATTGCTGGTACCGTCGAGAAAGTATTTCAGCGGCGCGGCCATATTGCCGAAACGGGTCGGGCTGCCCAGCGCAAGTCCGGCGCAGTTTTTCAGGTCGTCGAGGCTGGCGTACAGCGGGCCTTGCTCAGGAATGTCCGGTGACACTGCTTCGCACTCGGTGGAAATCGCCGGCACCGTGCGCAGCCTGGCTTCCAGCCCGGCCTGCTCGATGCCGCGGGCGATCTGCCTGGCCATCTCATTGGTGGAGCCGCTGCGGCTGTAATACAACACCAGGATGTACGGCGTGGTCACGGCAGGATCTCCAGGATCTTCTCCGGTGGACGACCGATCATGGCCTTTTCACCGGATTCGAGAATCGGTCGCTCCATGAGCTTCGGGTGGGCGGCGATAGCGGCGATCAACTGGGCCTGGCTCAGGCTTTGGTCGGCCAGGTTCAGCGTTGCGTACTCCTCTTCGCCGGTACGCAGCAATTGCCGGGCGGTGATGCCGAGCTTGCCCAGGAGACGTTCGAGCTGCGTGGCGTCGAGCGGGGTTTCCAAGTAGCGGACCACCGTGGGCGTCAGGCCGCGGGCCTCCAGCAGTTCCAGCGCACCGCGGGATTTCGAGCAGCGCGGGTTGTGATAAAGCGTCAGATCGGTCATGAGCGGGTCGCATCTTGCGTAAGGTGGCGGCTATTCTACTGTGCCGCGAGGCCTTGAGCACATCGAGAGGCGATCGGTCGCGGCAGCGTTCACATTCAGACAAGGACTGGCACATGGCAAGGCGATTGACGGCGGCACTGACATTCATGGGCATCTTGTTGCTCGCCGGCTGCGGGAACGACTACGGCGTGGACCAGAACGGCCAGGCGATCGCCTCGCAACGGCTGGACAAGCAATGGGTAGTGCTCAATTACTGGGCAGAGTGGTGCGCGCCATGTCGCACCGAAATCCCGGAGTTCAATGCCCTGGCTGAGCAGCTCAAGGGGCGCAACGTCGGCGTGTTCGGGGTCAATTTCGACCAGGTGCAGGGCGAAGAACTCAAGAGTGCCAGTGACAAGATGGGGATTGGCTTCACGGTGCTGGCCCGCGATCCCGCGGAAATCTTCGACCTGCCTCGCAGCGAAGGGCTGCCGGTGACGTACATCATCGATAACCAGGGCAAGGTGCGCGAGCAGTTGCTGGGGGAGCAGACCGCAGCGGGGGTGATGGCGAAGCTAGAGGCGTTGCAGGCGCTTGAATAACCCCGGTTTCGGCAGATGGCTTTATGTGGCGAGGGAGCTTGCTCCCGCTGGACTGCGCAGCAGGCCCCTGCGTCCTTTCCGACACTGGGGTGACAGATACATTTTGGGGCTGCTTCGCAGCCCAGCGGGAGCAAGCTCCCTCGCCACAGGGGGCAGTCTCAGCCTTCCTCCAACCACCAGCGCAGCGGCTTGCCCTGGGCTGGCCAGAAGCGCATTTGCTCGATGGGCGAGACGTCCCAGCGTTCGACCTTTTCCAACGCCTGCAAGAAGCGCGTCTCTTGCTCCATCACCGCCGGGGCACACAGCTTGCGGGTGCTGCCGACCTTGCCGAAGCTCAAGCGATGGCCTTCCAGGGTATAGGGGGCGAACCAGTGGTTGCAGCCGCCGTTGCCATAGGCCCGGCCGTCATCGCCAAGCGTAATGGTCAGGTGGCTGTAGTCCATCAATGGCCGTTCACCGATCCATTCCAGGATGTAGCTGCGGTTGTGCTGCAGTTGCACCGGTTCGGCAGCGCAACCCATCAGACCGGCGCTGATCAGCGCCGCCAGGGCCAAACGTTTCATCAGGCCGCTTCCTGGCATTTGGGGCACAGGTGCTTTTCGCCGACGGTGGTCCAACCCAGTTCGGCGATGCGCGCGCTGGCCGCCGGCTTCTGGGCCTTGACGCCGAGCTTGGCATCGACGGCGAATTCGAAGCTCAGTGCCTTGGCGCAACCGTCACAGTTGACCTCCCAGGTATGGATCGCCAGTTCGCCAAATACCGGACCGGTGGTCATGGCGGTCCACTGGCCCATGGGTTTGAGCAAGTGCCGGACGGTGTCCACGGTCAGGCGCATGGACAAATCCTTGCTGCCCTTGAGGGTAACGAGCAATACATCGTTGGCCTGGATCGAACCGCCATTACCGGTGACCTGATAGCGGCCCGGCGCCAGGGCGCGGACTTCGGTCAGGGTGTGCTGGGGGTTCATCAGGGTGTAGCGGAAATCGTGTTCGGCCATGGGTCCTCCAAATAGGCGCGACATGCTAGCACGGGGCATGGCTGGGGATGGTCTTGATGCCGGCCAACCATAGAGCTGACCGACGAAACTCCATCTCTGTGGGAGCGGGCTTGCTCGCGAAAGCGGCGTGTCAGTTCATGAATGTGGTTCTGACACACCGCCTTCGCGAGCAAGCCCGCTCCCACGGGGGGGCTCAGGCTTAGTGGTCCACCAGGTTCCTCGGTGCGCCGGCGGCCCAGGCAGCGATGTTATCCAGAGTGGTCATGGCAATCGCAGCCAGGGCCTCGTGGGTCAGGAATGCCTGGTGGGCGGTAATGATTACGTTGGGAAAGGTCAACAGCCGTGCCAGCACGTCGTCCTGCAAGGGCTGGTCGGAGCGGTCCTTGAAAAACAGATCGGCCTCTTCCTCATACACGTCCAGCCCCAGGTAACCCAGCTGGCCGCTTTTCAACGCCTCGATCAGCGCCGGTGTATTCACCAGGCCGCCGCGCCCGGTGTTGATCAGCATGGCGCCGCGCTGCATCGTCGCCAGCGATCGGGCATTGATCAGGTGTCGACTCTGTTCGTTGAGCGGGCAATGCAGACTGATGATCTGCGCTTGCGCCAGCAGATCGGCCAGGGGCAAGTAGCGAGCCCCCAAGGCTTCGACCTGAGGGTTGGGGTAGGGGTCGTATGCCAGCAACTGGCAGCCGAAACCGGCCATGATCCGCGCAAATGTCGCGCCGATCTGCCCAGTGCCGATCACGCCGACGGTCTTGCCCACCAGGTCGAAGCCGGTCAGCCCATGAAGACTGAAATTACCGTCGCGGGTGCGGTTGTAGGCACGGTGCAGGCAGCGATTGAGCGCCATGATCAGCGCCACGGCATGTTCGGCCACTGCATGGGGCGAGTAGGCGGGCACCCGCACGATGCTCAACCCCAGGCGCTTTGCGGCGGGCAAGTCGACATGGTTGTAGCCGGCCGAGCGCAGCGCGATCAACCGGGTGCCGCCGTGGGCCAGTCGTTCCAGTACCGGGGCGCTGAGGTCATCATTGATGAACGCACAGACCACTTCATGCCGTTCGGCCAGGGACACGGTGTCCAGGCTCAAGCGAGCCGGCTGGAACTGCAACTCCAGGCCGGCGGGCGGCGGGGCTTTGCTGAAACTGTCACGGTCGTAGGTCTGGCTGCTGAAAAGAATAGCGCGCATGGCGGCCTCCTGGCTCTGGGATGGACTCAGCATAACCGCCATCGTCCCTGCCGCCATTGCCCTGGATCAGGCGCTGATGCGTGCCTCGCTGGCCAGGCGATTGATGGCGCGCTCCAGTTCTTCCAGGGCTGCGGTGGCTTTAGGGTCCTGTTGCTTGAGCAGGGTTTCGCTGCGCTGGCAGGCGGCACGCAATTGCGGTACGCCGCAATAGCGGGTGGCGCCGTGCAGACGATGCACCCGTTCGATCAGCGCATTGTGATCGTTGGCCTCGTTGGCCTGGCGGATCGCTTCGCGGTCGGCTTCCAGGGACGCCAGCAGCATCGCCAGCATGTCTGCCGCCAGGTCGGCTTTGCCGGCGGCCAGGCGCAGGCCTTCCTCGTGATCGAGCACCAAGAGTTCGCTGCCGGCCGGGGCGTCGCCGTTGCGCTCCGGCGACTGGTTGCGCAGGGCCAGGCCGGTCCATTTCAACACCACCTGGGCCAGTTGCCGTTCGCTGATGGGTTTGGTCAGGTAATCGTCCATGCCGCTTTGCAGCAAGGCGCGTTTTTCGTTGGCCATGGCATGAGCGGTGAGGGCGACGATCGGCAACGGCGTGCAGTGCCGCTCGCTTTCCCATTGGCGGATCGCCTCGGTACTCTGGCGACCATCCATACCGGGCATCTGCACGTCCATCAGCACCAGATCGAAGGTCTCCTTTTGCACGGCCTTGACGGCGGCGTAACCACTTTCCACCGCCAGCACCTTGGCCCCCATGTCTTCGAGCAGTGTCTGTACCAGCAGCAGGTTGGCCGGGTTGTCGTCCACGCACAGCACTTTTGGCGCGCGGCTGGCCACGGGCTCGTTGGGTTCGCTGCGGGTCGGGCGCGGGTTGACCAGGTCGGAAAGCGAACGGCGCAACTTGCGGGTGCAGGCCGGCTTGGCCTGCAACTGACTGTGGGGGTTGGGCACCGAGAGGTGATACAGCGTCTGTTCAGTGGTGGGGCATAGCACGAGGACTTTGCAGCCCAGATGCTCAAGGTCCCAGATATGTTGGTTGAGGCGCTCCGGCGGCATATCGTTGCTGGTGATGCCGAGCACGGCCAGATCGATCGCCTGGTCGGTCTGGTGGGCGATGGTCACGCCGTTGGTCAGGGTTTCCAGGGTGTTGAACGGCGTCACTTGCAGGCCGCAGTCTTCGAGCTGGTGCTGCAAGGCCTGGCGCGCCAGTTCGTGGTTCTCCAGCACCGCCACGCGCCGTCCCAGCAGCGGTGGACCGGGCAGGTCCTCGGCGTCGTCGCGGGTCTTGGGCAGGCGCAGGCTGATCCAGAATTCCGAGCCTTCGCCCGGCGTGCTGTCGACGCCGATCTCGCCACCCATCTGCTCCACCAGACGTTTGGAAATCACCAGGCCCAACCCGGTGCCGCCCGGTTGCCGGGACAGCGAATTATCGGCCTGGCTGAATGCCTGGAACAGCGCCCGCACGTCCTGGCTGGATAAGCCAATGCCGGTGTCCTGGATGCTGATGCGCAACTGCACGCTGTCTTCGTGTTCGTCTTCAAGCATGGCCCGGGCGACGATGGTGCCCTCGCGGGTGAACTTGATGGCATTGCTCACCAGGTTGGTGAGGATCTGCTTGAGGCGCAACGGATCGCCCACCAACGACAGCGGCGTGTCCCGGTACACCAGGCTCACCAGCTCCAGCTGTTTGGCGTGGGCTGCGGGCGCGAGGATGGTCAGGGTGTCCTGCAACAGGTCGCGCAGGTTGAACGGGATATTGTCGAGCACCAGCTTGCCGGCCTCGATCTTCGAAAAGTCGAGGATCTCGTTGATGATGCCCAGCAGGCTGTCGGCGGATTTTTCAATGGTGCCCAGGTAGTCGAGCTGGCGCGGGGTCAGTTCGCTTTTCTGCAATAAATGGGTGAAGCCAAGGATGCCGTTGAGCGGCGTGCGGATTTCATGGCTCATGTTCGCCAGGAATTCGGACTTGATCCGGCTGGCCTCCAGGGCCTCCTTGCGGGCCAGGTCCAGCTCGATGTTCTGGATCTCGATGGTTTCCAGATTCTGGCGCACGTCTTCGGTGGCCTGGTCGATGCTGTGCTGCAACTCTTCCTGGGCATTCTGCAAGGTGCTGGCCATGCGATTGATGCCTGAAGCCAGCTCATCCAATTCCTGGCTGCCCAGCGCAGGCAAGCGGGTTTCCAGGTGACCGTCCTTGAGTTGCGCCACTGCGAGCTTGATCTGGCTCAGCGGGCGATTGATCGTGCGCCCCATGCGCAGGGCCAGCAGCGCGGTCAGGCCCAAGCCGGCGGCAATCAACAACAGGCTGGCGAACAGGCTGCGATAACCCCGCAGCAGCATGCCACTGTGGGACAACTCCAGCTCGACCCAGCCCAGCAGGCGGTCGGCTTCCTCGGGAATCAGTTCGCCTGCCAGGTTGCGGTGCTTGCCGAATACCGGCAGCAGGTAGCGGGTGGCGTCGTTGCCGGTGCGTTGCAACAGTTGGGTGCTGTTGCCCTCCGGTGCCCGGTTGAGCATGGTCGGGCCGGCATGGGCCAGCGGCGAGCGATCGGGCGCGAGGAACGTCACGGCGCGTACGTCCGTTTGTTCGAGGGACTGGGTGGCGATGCGCTCCAGCAGATCGGTGTCCTGGCGGCTCATGGCCGGCGCGACCAGCGGGGCAAGCTGTTCGGCGATCATCTCGCCGCGTTGCAACAACTGGGCGTGCAGGTCCGATTGCTGCATCCAGGTGAAATAGCCGCCCAGGACCAACGCCATCAGGCTGGTCGGCAACAGGGTCAGCAACAGCACTCGGCCTTTGATTCCCAGTTTCTTGAGCACACGTGTCTCCTGCATCCAGCGGTCTGATTGAGCTCGCGTGCATCCGGCACGCAATACCTGCGCAGTGTAGCGATTTGCGGGCGGGCGATCTTCGTAAAAATCGTGTCGCGGATCTGGCACGCCGCCGGCTCAGGTTTTGGGCTGTGCGCTGCGCGGCGGGAGCAAGCTGACTCGCCACGGGCCCTGCTTATTCCTATAAGCCATAACCTCCTTACTTTGCGTGATATGGCCGCGCCAGGTTTGCCGGTATGATAGGCGCCCCCGCAGTCCGGATTGCGAATACGCCATGACTTTGCAGTACCCAACCATCGCCGATTGCGTCGGCAACACTCCGCTGGTCCGTTTGCAGCGCCTGCCTGGCGTCACCAGCAATACGCTTTTGCTCAAGCTCGAAGGGAACAATCCCGCGGGCTCGGTCAAGGATCGGCCAGCGCTGTCGATGATCACCCGTGGCGAATTGCGCGGGCTGATCCAGCCTGGCGACACGCTGATCGAAGCGACCTCCGGCAACACCGGCATCGCCTTGGCCATGGCTGCGGCGATCAAGGGCTACAAAATGATCCTGATCATGCCCGACAACTCCAGCGCCGAGCGCAAGGCGGCGATGACTGCCTACGGTGCCGAGCTGATCCTGGTGACTCAGGAGGAGGGTATGGAAGGTGCCCGGGACCTGGCCGAGCGCATGCAAGCCGAAGGGCGCGGCAAGGTGCTGGATCAGTTTGCCAACGGCGACAACCCAGAGGCGCACTACACCAGCACTGGTCCTGAGATCTGGCGCCAGACCGACGGCACCATCACCCATTTCGTCAGCTCGATGGGCACCACGGGCACGATCATGGGCACCTCGCGCTATTTGAAAGAACAGAATCCGAACGTGCAGATCATTGGCCTGCAACCGATGGAAGGTGCGGCCATTCCTGGCATTCGTCGTTGGCCCGAGGAGTATCTGCCGAAGATCTACCAGGCCGACCGCGTGGACCGGATCATCGACATGGCCCAGCACGAAGCCGAGGACATCACCCGTCGCCTGGCGCGTGAAGAAGGGATTTTCTGTGGCGTGTCTTCGGGCGGAGCCGTGGCGGGCATGTTGCGCCTGTCCAAGGAAGTTGAAAACGCGGTGATCGTCGCGATCATCTGCGACCGAGGCGACCGCTACCTGTCGACCGGCATCTTCGACGCGCCCAACTGATGGCCAAGCAAGAGAAAGGCCTGCGCTTCCAGCCCAGCGGCGGAAGCCGGGCCCCGCAAGTGCCCACTGGTAAAAAGCAACGCCTGACCATCGAGCGCCTGGCCAACGATGGCCGGGGCATTGCGTTTGTCGAAGGCCGGACCTGGTTCGTCATCGGCGCCCTGGCCGGTGAAGAAGTCGAGGCGCGGGTGCTGGGTGCCCATGGCAAAGTGGTCGAGGCGCGTACCGAACGGGTATTCCTGCCCAGTGAGCTGCGGCGTCCGGCGCCGTGCATCCACGCCGGTCGCTGCGGTGGCTGCAGCGTCCAGCATTTGCCCCACGACGAACAACTCGCCCTGAAACAGCGCATGCTGGCCGAGCAACTGTCGCGAGTGGCCGGTGTTGAGCCTGACGAATGGGCCGCGCCGTTGAGCGGTCCGGAATTGGGATACCGGCGTCGCGCCCGCGTGGCGGTGCGCTGGGACCAGAAGACGAAGACGCTTGAAGTAGGGTTCCGTGCCGTCGGCAGCCAGGACATCGTCGCCATCGGCGATTGCCCGGTGCTGGTACAGCCCTTGCAGCCGATCATGAGCCGCTTGCCGGACATGCTGCGCCGCTTGAGCAAACCCCAGGCGCTGGGGCATGTGGAGTTGTTCGCCGGCTCGTCCCTGGCGGTATTGCTGCGACACATGGCGCCGTTGTCGGAGGCCGACCTGAGCATCCTCAAGGACTTCTGCACTTTCCACGAAGCCCAGTTGTGGCTCCATGGCGAAGGCGAGCCGCAACCGGTCGATCCGCAGCAACCCTTGGGTTATCGCTTGGACACTTGGGATCTGGCGCTGGCTTACCGGCCAGGGGATTTCATCCAGGTAAATGCCGGCGTTAACGAGGCGATGATCGCCCAGGCTTTGCAGTGGCTTGCACCCCGATCCGAGGAGCGGGTGCTGGACCTGTTCTGCGGCCTGGGCAATTTTGCCTTGCCGCTGGCCAAGCGCGTGCGCCAAGTGGTGGCCGTGGAAGGCGTGCAAACCATGGTGGATCGTGCGGCCGCCAATGCGCTCAGCAACAATTTGAATAACACTGCCTTTTTTCAGGCCGATTTATCCCAGCCTCTGGCGGGTGCCGAATGGATCGGCGAAGGCTTTTCTGCGGTACTCTTGGACCCACCCCGTGACGGTGCTTTCGAGGTGGTGCGCAAGCTGGCGTCCCTGGGCGCCAAACGGGTGGTTTATGTATCGTGCAACCCGGCAACTTTGGCCCGGGACACGGTCGAATTGATCAAGCAGGGCTACCGGTTAAAACGTGCCGGGATTCTCGATATGTTTCCTCAGACGGCACATGTCGAGGCCATGGCGTTATTTGAAGCGAGCCAGGATGGCTTGTCCGACTGACCCGTTCGTGCATACCCGCCACAGTCCTGGGCGAAGGTACGGACAATGAAGGTCAGCGATGTTGACGCATTGAATCTGCGTCGTAGGGAAGGTAAGTAACGATGGTACAGGTGAGAGCACACCAGCCGATCAACACCGACGGCAGTATCAATCTCGAGGCTTGGCTCGATCACGCCGTCAGTATCGACCTGGCACTGGATCGCGAAGCCTTGAAGCAGGCCTGCGAATTCGCTCGCGAGGCGGAGCAGCAACACAACGCGGCGAAGAACCTCTGGTCCGAAGGCACCTCGAGTTTCCAGACGGGCCTGGAAATCGCCGAAATCCTCGCCGACCTCAAGCTCGATCAGGACTCGCTCGTGGCGGCGGTGCTATACCGTGGCGTACGCGAAGGCCAGATCCAGCTCCCGGTGGTCAGCCAGCGCTTCGGCACCGTGGTCGCCAAGCTGATCGACGGTGTGCTGCGCATGGCCGCCATCAGTGCCAGCCTCAGCCCGCGCCAATCCATGGTCCTGGGCACCCAGGGCCAGGTGGAAAACCTGCGCAAGATGCTTGTGGCGATGGTCGACGACGTGCGCGTCGCCCTGATCAAGCTGGCCGAGCGGACCTGCGCGATCCGGGCGGTGAAATCCGCCGATGACGAGAAGCGCAATCGCGTCGCCCGGGAAGTCTTCGACATCTATGCCCCGTTGGCCCACCGACTCGGCATCGGTCACATCAAATGGGAGCTGGAGGACTTGTCCTTCCGCTACCTGGAGCCCGACCAGTACAAGCAGATCGCCAAGCTGTTGCATGAGCGACGCCTGGACCGCGAGCGTTTCATCACCGACGTAATGACCCAGTTGCGTGAAGAATTACAGGCCACCGGCGTTGAAGCCGACATCAGTGGCCGGGCCAAGCACATCTATTCGATCTGGCGCAAAATGCAGCGCAAGGGCCTGGAGTTCAGCCAGATCTACGACGTTCGTGCCGTTCGCGTGCTGGTTCCGGAAATGCGCGATTGCTACACCGCGCTGGGGATCGTCCATACCTTGTGGCGGCACATTCCCAAGGAATTCGACGACTACATCGCCAACCCCAAGGAAAACGGCTACCGCTCGCTGCACACCGCCGTGATCGGCCCGGAAGGCAAGGTGCTGGAAGTGCAGATCCGCACCCACGCCATGCACGAGGAAGCCGAGCTGGGGGTTTGCGCCCACTGGAAATACAAAGGCACTGACGTCAAGTCCGGCTCCAACCACTACGAAGAGAAGATCTCCTGGTTGCGCCAGGTCTTGGAGTGGCATGAGGAGCTGGGCGATATCGGCGGCCTGGCCGAACAGCTGCGGGTCGATATCGAGCCGGACCGGGTCTACATCTTCACCCCCGACGGCCACGCCATCGACCTGCCCAAGGGCGCGACGCCGCTGGACTTTGCCTATCGGGTCCACACCGAGATCGGCCACAACTGCCGTGGCGCGAAGATCAACGGGCGGATCGTGCCGCTCAACTACAGCCTGCAGACCGGTGAGCAGGTCGAGATCATCACCAGCAAGCACGGTACGCCAAGCCGCGACTGGCTGAACCCGAACCTGGGCTACATCACCACGTCGCGGGCGCGGGCGAAAATCGTCCACTGGTTCAAGCTGCAGGCCCGCGACCAGAACGTCGCCGCCGGCAAGACCCTGCTCGAACGCGAACTCGGCCGCCTGGGCCTGCCGCAGGTGGATTTCGACAAGTTGGCCGAAAAAGCCAACATGAAGACCGCCGAGGACATGTTCGCCGCCCTCGGTGCCGGCGATTTGCGCCTGGCGCAGTTGGTCAACCTGGCCCAGCAACTGGTGGAGCCGGAGCGTGGCAACGAGCAACTGGAGCTGATCCCACGCAAGGCCACTGGCTACAAGCCGGGCAAGCGCGGCGATATCCAGATCCAGGGCGTGGGCAACCTGATGACCCAGATGGCCGGCTGCTGCCAGCCGTTACCAGGGGATGCGATCGTCGGCTACATCACCCAGGGCCGTGGCGTGAGCATTCACCGCCAGGATTGCGCCTCGGTGCTGCAGTTGGCCGGTCGTGAACCGGAGCGGATCATCCAGGTCAGCTGGGGCCCGGTGCCGGTGCTCACTTACCCGGTGGACATCATCATTCGTGCCTACGACCGCTCCGGCCTGCTGCGTGACGTGTCCCAGGTGCTGCTGAACGAGCGGATCAACGTACTGGCGGTCAACACCCGCTCGAACAAGGAAGACAACACCGCACTGATGTCCCTGACCATCGAGATTCCGGGCCTGGATGCACTGGGGCGGTTGCTGGGGCGGATTTCCCAGTTGCCGAACATCATCGAGACCCGGCGTAACCGGACGCCAGGGTGATCCCATGACTAAGTGTGGGAGCGGGCTTGCTCGCGAAGACAATGTGTCAGTCGACATTAATGTTGTCTGATACGCCACTTTCGCGAGCAAGCCCGCTCCCACAGGGTTTTGTGTGATGAGACGGATTTGATGTATAGCCTCGAAGACCTGCTTCATTTGATGAACCGCCTGCGAGACCCGCAGTACGGCTGCCCGTGGGACATCAAGCAAACCTACGCGACCATCGTCCCCCATACCCTCGAAGAAGCCTACGAAGTGGCCGATGCCATAGAGCGCGGCGATTTCGATCACTTGCAGGGTGAATTGGGCGACCTGTTGTTCCAGGTGGTGTATTACAGCCAGTTGGCCCGGGAAGAAAACCGCTTCGAATTCGCCGGCGTGGTCGATAGCATCACCCGCAAGCTGATCCGTCGTCATCCCCATGTGTTTCCTACCGGTGACCTGTATGCGCCTGTGGATATCCCGCGCCTGAGCGAAGAGCAGGTCAAGCAGCGCTGGGAGGAGATCAAGGCGCAGGAGCGGGCCGAGAAAGCTTCGGCGCCCGAACAGTTGTCATTGCTCGACGATGTGCCCGGCGCGCTGCCGGCGTTGTCTCGTTCGGCGAAGTTGCAAAAGCGTGCGGGGCAGGTTGGTTTCGATTGGCCAGGTCCGCTGCCGGTGCTCGATAAAGTCCGCGAGGAGTTGGACGAAGTGCTCGAAGCCATGGCGGACAACGACGTGGCGGCCATCAATGACGAAGTGGGCGACCTGCTGTTCAGCGTGGTGAACCTGGCTCGCCATCTGAAAGTCGACCCCGAGACGGCCCTGCGTGGCGCCAACGCAAAGTTCGAGCGACGGTTCCGATTTATCGAACAGGCATTGCGCGACACCCACCGTCCCATGGAAGATTGCACCCTCGAAGAGTTGGACGCCTTGTGGGGCGAAGCCAAACGTCAGGAAAAGAATTTGCCCAGCTGTGGCTGAGGCCGTTGCCTAAGTGAGTAAGCACCATGAGCCTTTCCCTTCGCGATCAACTGCTCAAGGCAGGGTTGGTCAACCAAAAGCAGGCCAAGCAGGTCGGCAAAGAGAAACAGAAGCAGCAGCGCCTGGCCCACAAAGGCCAAGTCGAACTGGATGACTCCCAGCAACGCGCGGCCCAGGAAGCTATGGCTGAGAAGGTCAAGCGCGACCAGGAACTCAACCGTCAGCAGCAGGAAAAGGCCGAACAGAAGGCCCGGGCCGCGCAGGTCAAGCAATTGATCGAAGTCTCGCGCTTGCCAAAGCTGACGACTGAGGATTACTACAACTTTGTCGACGACAAGAAGGTCAAGCGCATCTCGGTCAACACGCTGATGCGCAACAAGCTCAGCAGCGGCTCGCTGGCGATCGTCCACCACGCCGGTGGTTACGAGGTGATCCCCCGGGAGGCGGCCCTGAAGATCCAGGAGCGCGACCCTCAGCGCATCGTCCAGCTCAACACACAGACTGAAGAAGTGGATGCTGATGATCCGTACGCGGCGTATCAGATTCCTGATGATTTGATGTGGTAAGCCAACAACCTGAAACAACCCGTGGCGAGGGAGCTTGCTCCCGCTTGAGTGCGAAGCGCTCACAAAAATGGGCTGCTATGCAGCCCAGCGGGAGCAAGCTCCCTCGCCACAGGGTCCTCGTGTCATTCAGGACTCCGCCATTTCTCGCGAGCGCAACCTCTCTTCGCGCTCCAGCTCAGCCTTGTAGCTTTGGGCATCCGTCTCGGAGTGGAACATCCCTACCAGCAAATCCTGTTGATGCACATCCCAGATCCGGATACCGGCGGCAATGCCTTCGTGGGACATATGGGAGTCGTCGCGTTCAGTTACTTTCACAGTCATCTTGCAAACTCTCCAATCTTTTAATCTGCAGCAAGGCGTGTGCAGGCCTTTGTTATAGATTTGG
The DNA here is from genome assembly GCF_001269755.1 of Pseudomonas sp. Q12-87. NCBI lineage: Bacteria > Pseudomonadati > Pseudomonadota > Gammaproteobacteria > Pseudomonadales > Pseudomonadaceae > Pseudomonas > Pseudomonas sp. Q12-87. Next base: position 310,581 of record NZ_LHVI01000010.1, read on the forward strand.
ATAGCGTGCTAAGTAAATGCCTGGGCCCGTTAAGAAGTTTTCATGAAAATCGCAGCAATCCTGCAGGTCAGGCTATGCGCGGCGTTTGGTCGCAGGTGTGGTTTGTGAAGAAAATTTCATGGTTTGTAGGCAACCCTTGAATTCATGCAAAACCCTGTGGGAGGGCTTGAAGATCCGGGCATAAAAAAGCCCCGCATCTGCGGGGCTTCTTGATAAACAGCGTCGGTCAGCTGCCTTTCACAGCCTTGCCGTTGACCGTACCGTCCTGGAGCATGATGTTGTACTCCTTGCCGTCGGTCTCGACCTGTTGCAGGCGCACCAGCAGATAATCCCAGTCCTTGGCGAACCAGAGCACGGTGATGCGCTTGCTTTGTGTCGGATCGCGCACGCGTTCGACCTTGATGGCCTCGATCTGGCCGGCCTTGGTGTCGACCTTTTCCGAGCCCAGCACGCGGAAGTCATAGGTATCGACTTCACCGTCATCGACGACCTGGTAGCTCATGCTTTTCTTGCCAGCCGCCACGTCATGCTGCAGGGCCAGTTGATAGGTGGATTTATCAACCATGCCACGGTTCAGGGGCAGCTTGACCGCGTCACCACGATCGGTGCCGGTGACCATCTTGGTGTTCCAGTCGAAGTCCAGGTCGGCCTTCTTGGCCTTGCCCAGGCCACCGCGCTCGAAGTGGTAGGACTGTGGCAGCAAGGTGTCCTTGTCCAGGGTCAGGGTGCTTTCTTCGGTCAGGCTGGCGATCATCATCGAAGCCTTGAAGCTCAGCTTCCAGGTGCCGTTGGCTTCCTTGGTCAGGCTGCGTTCGGCGGTGCCGCTCATGGGCAACTGTTTCCAGTCGGCGGTGTAGCTGGCGGAGAACGGTTGAAGTTCCGAAGCCTGTGCCAGGGGCAAGGCAAGCAGAGCGCAAGCGAAGAGCAGGGCGCGACGCATAAAATCTCCTAGTATCGAATCAAATGGCCGCTGGCGGCGAGTAACTGGCCGTCCAGTGAGGCTCCGCGATCGTCGAGGGTCAGCCGTCCTTCGGCAAACCAACGCACGGCCATCGGGTAGATCTGGTGCTCGCGGGCGTGAACCCGTTGCGCCAGGCTTTGCGGCGTGTCGTGCAACTCTACCGGTATTACTGCCTGTACGACCAGTGGTCCGCCATCGAGTTCCTCGGTGACGAAGTGCACGGAGCAGCCGTGCTCCGTGTCTCCGGCCTCCAGGGCCCGCTGATGAGTGTGTAACCCTTTGTATTTGGGCAGCAGCGAGGGATGGATATTGAACAGGCGGCCCTGGTAGTGACGCACGAAGCCGGCGCTGAGGATGCGCATGAAGCCGGCCAGTACCACCAGTTGCGGATTGAAAGTGTCGATCTGTTCCATCAGCGCGGCGTCGAAGGCTTCGCGGCCATCGAACAGCTTGTGATCCAGGACGCGGGTGTCGATACCCGCCTCCCGGGCGCGTTGCAGGCCGTAGGCATCGGCGCGGTTGGAGATCACCGCGCGGATACGGACCGGGCTGTCGCCGGTCCGGGTGCTGTCGATCAGGGCCTGCAAGTTACTGCCGGTGCCGGACAGCAGCACCACGACGTCACAGGTTGCGGACATCAGTGCGCCTTAAGGTTTTTCAGCTCGACCTGGGCAGCGCCTTCGGCGGCGGTGGCGATCTGGCCGATGACCCAAGGTTGCTCGCCGGCTTCACGCAGTACGTTCAGGGCGGTCTCGACATGCTCCTGGGCCACGCAGATCACCATGCCCACGCCGCAGTTCAGCACGCGGTGCATCTCGGTTTCATCGACGTTGCCTTGCTCTTGCAGCCAGTCGAACACCGCCGGGCGGGTCCAGCTCGCCACGTCGACCACGGCCTGGGCGCCTTTTGGCAGTACGCGCGGGATGTTGTCCAGCAGGCCACCGCCGGTGATGTGGGCCATGGCCTTGACGGCGCCGGTGTCCTTGATCAGTTTGAGCAGTGGCTTGACGTAGATGCGGGTCGGGGCCATCAGCAGGTCGGCCAGTGGCTTGCCGTCGAGCTGGGTGTTCTCGATGTCGGCACCCGAGACTTCGATGATCTTGCGGATCAGCGAATAGCCGTTGGAGTGCGGGCCGGAAGACGGCAGGGCGAGCAGGGCATCGCCGGCGGCGACTTTCGAGCCGTCGATGATCTCGGCTTTTTCCACGACGCCGACGCAGAAGCCGGCCAAGTCGTAGTCTTCACCTTCGTACATGCCGGGCATTTCTGCGGTTTCGCCGCCAACCAGGGAGCAGCCGGACAGTTCACAGCCAGCGCCGATGCCGGTCACGACCTGGGCGGCGGTGTCGACGTTCAGCTTGCCGGTGGCGTAGTAGTCAAGGAAGAACAGCGGCTCGGCGCCGCAGACCACCAGGTCGTTCACGCACATGGCCACCAGGTCGATGCCGATGCTGTCGTGCTTGTTCAGGTTCAGGGCCAGGCGCAGCTTGGTGCCGACGCCGTCGGTGCCGGAGACCAGCACGGGTTGTTTGTAGCCGGCCGGGATCTCGCAGAGGGCGCCGAAACCGCCCAGGCCGCCCATGACTTCCGGGCGCGCAGTGCGCTTGGCGACGCTCTTGATGCGTTCGACCAATGCTTCACCGGCGTCGATGTCTACACCGGCGTCCTTGTAGCTCAGGGAGGGTTGCTTGCTCATGATCCAGGCCTTTAGGGGGGATTTCTGGGTAACGACCGACCGCCGGAACCGTCGAATAGCCGTTGTACGGATTATTCCGGGTGCCCAGCCGTTGCCGGTCTGCGAAGGCGCGCGATTTTATCAGGCTTGAGGGGCAGCGGCCATCCTCGCGCCGACGGGCAGGGACATATCCTCGGAAAAAAAACGATATTTCTTATATTGGTACTGCGCAGCGCGTCTGTATAAGGTGTAGCGGTAAGCGACTATGGTGATGACAGTGCGAAACTTGCACCGGGCGTGTGAATGTTTTGCCGGGTGCCGTGGTCACAGCCATGCTCAATTTTCTTCACACGGCCTGTTCCAGCCGTTATGTCCGGGAATCTTCCATGCGTCTGTTCAAATTCTTGTCTGTGGGCTGCCTGGCGCTGATCAGCCTGGCGAGCCATGCCGAAACCCTCAATGGGCTTTATCAGGTACTCGAACCGGTCAGTAACCAGACCCCGGAGGAGCGTAACCAGGCGACGCTGCGCGCCCTGGACACGTTGGTGCTGCGCCTGACCGGCGATGCCAAGGCCGCCCAGAATCCCGGCCTGGCGGCGATCCGCAAGGATCCGCAGCAGATCATTCTTCAATACGGCTACGACGCCGGCCCCCCGGAAAGCCTCAAGGTGGACTTCGATCCGGCCAGCACCGACCGGGCCTTGCGGTCGGCGGGGTTGTCGCTGTGGAGCGCGAACCGGCCATCGATCCTGGGCTGGTGGCTGAACGACTCGACCGAAGGCTCCAGCCTGGTGGGTGACGGCCAGGCCAGCGCCACGCCATTGCGCCGCGCCGCGCAGCACCGGGGCCTGGCGCTGCACCTGCCGCTGGCCGACTTGAGCGAACAGATCGTCGCCACCGCGCCCAACCTTGAAGGCAGCGACCCGGCGCCATTGCGCGATGCCTCGGAGCGATACGCGGCGGATGCCTTGCTGGCGGTCCATGCCAAGGAAGAGGGCGGCCAGTGGCGAGGCACCTGGCGCCTGTGGCTGGGCGACCAGCGCGAGCAAGGCAATGCCCAGGGCGCCAATGCTGCAGCCCTGGCCGATGCGGTGATGCTGGCGGTGAGTCAACGGTTGGCACCGCGCTTTGTCGCCAAGCCGGGCGTGGCCACGGAGCAGACGCTGGAGGTGCAGGGCATGAATTTCGAGCGTTACGCGGCGCTGGGTCGATTGCTCGAGCCGTTTTCGGGGCAGTTGCAACAGGTTGAGGGTGACCGGGTCTTCTATCGGGTCAACGGCAGCGCCGAGCAATTGAAGGCGCAACTGGCCCTGGCGAAGCTGCAGGAAATCCCTGCCGGCGAGGCCGTTGCGCCGACGCCAGCGCCTCAGCCGGCCGCCGATGGCTCGGTCCCGGCGACACCGGCGCCGACCGCCAATTTGCGGTTCCACTGGTAGTTTCTTTCTTTATATAGCCAGGAGTGGTTCATGGGCGATACGCGGCGTTGGTTCTGGTTGGGTGGGTTCGCCCTGCTGTTCGCCTTCATCTATTTGTTGCATCCGATCCTGACGCCATTTCTGGTTGCGTTGCTGTTGGCCTATCTGTTCGACCCGGTGGTGGATCGCCTGGAAAAACTCGGCTTGTCGCGGACCTGGGGCGTGGTGACGGTCTTCGCGCTATTCACCTTGATCGTAGGCGCCCTGTTGCTGGTGTTGATACCGATGCTCGCCAAGCAACTGTTGCGCCTGTATGAATTGGCGCCGCAGATGCTCGATTGGTTGCAGCACAGCGCGGTGCCGTGGGTGCAGTCGAAGCTGGGGCTGTCGGACGGCTTCTGGAAGTTCGACAAGGTCAAGGCCGCCATCAGCGAGCACATGGGCCAGACCACGGACATCGTTGGCGTGGTCTTGAGCCAGGCCACGGCGTCGAGCCTGGCGCTGATCGGCTGGCTGGCCAACCTGGTACTGATCCCGGTGGTAGCCTTTTATCTGCTCCGAGACTGGGACCTGATGATGGCCAAGATCCGCAGTCTGCTGCCGCGCAATCGCGAAGAACGGATCATGACCCTGACCGGCGAGTGCCACGAGGTGCTGGGGGCGTTCGTGCGCGGGCAGTTGCTGGTGATGCTGGCGCTGGGCTTCATCTATGCGGCGGGGCTGATGCTGGTGGGGCTGGAGTTGGGGCTGTTGATAGGCCTGATCGCCGGGCTGGCGGCCATCGTGCCGTACATGGGTTTTGTGATTGGCATCGGCGCGGCGTTGATCGCCGGGTTGTTCCAGTTTGGCGGCGACTTGTATCCAATGATCGGAATCGTCGCGGTGTTCATGGTCGGCCAAGCCTTGGAAGGCATGGTGCTGACGCCGTTGCTGGTGGGTGATCGGATTGGCCTGCACCCTGTGGCGGTAATCTTTGCGATCCTGGCGGGCGGCGAGTTGTTCGGTTTCACCGGGATCCTGCTGGCGCTGCCGGTGGCGGCGGTCATCATGGTACTGGTGCGCCATATGCACGATCTGTACAAGGATTCGGACATTTATAGTGGCGCCGAAGACCCTGACTTGTAGGGCAAATCGCCGGCGGGGCGTCAGGGAAACCGACGTTCCGTTCGCTTGCTGCTGCAAACCTTTGATTTTACTCGTGGTCCGGCGCATTGTGCGGTCCGTGTCACGGGTATAAACTTTGCGAACTTTACACAGAGGCCACTAACGGTTCCTTTGGAACTGTTCAGTCAGCATGAAACCGATTCAGCTGCCCCTAGGTGTGCGTCTGCGTGATGACGCTACCTTTATCAATTACTACCCAGGCGCCAATGCCGCTGCACTCGGCTATGTCGAGCGGCTTTGCGAAGCCGACGCCGGCTGGACCGAGAGCCTGATCTATCTATGGGGCAAGGACGGGGTAGGGCGCACGCACCTGTTGCAGGCCGCTTGCCTGCGGTTCGAGCAACTGGGCGAACCGGCGGTGTACCTGCCATTGGCCGAATTGCTGGATCGTGGCGTTGAAATCCTCGACAACCTCGAACAGTACGAACTGGTCTGCCTGGACGATCTCCAGGCGGTGGCCGGCAAGGCTGATTGGGAAGAAGCACTGTTTCACCTGTTCAACCGGCTGCGCGACAGCGGTCGGCGGCTGCTGATTGCTGCCTCGACGTCGCCGCGGGAGTTACCGGTGAAGCTGGCGGATCTCAAGTCCCGGCTCACCCTGGCGCTGATATTCCAGATGCGCCCGTTATCCGATGAAGACAAACTCCGCGCATTGCAGTTGCGCGCTTCCCGACGTGGCCTGCACCTGACCGATGAAGTCGGGCATTTCATCCTCACCCGTGGCACCCGCAGCATGAGCGCTCTGTTCGAGTTGCTCGAACGCCTCGATCAGGCCTCGCTTCAGGCCCAGCGCAAGCTGACTATTCCTTTTTTGAAAGAAACCCTGGGCTGGTAGAACAGTAATAGATAGTGGCTCTTAGCCTGCTCCGGACACGGCAAAAGCCGCGGTCCTGCTGGGCTGCAGGCTGCGTGATCTTCAAAACGGGTTTAAGCGCTTAGATGGCAACGTAAAACCGAGAAGTCACATTTGCATCGATTGAATTTGCAAATGAGGTTGATAGAAGGCATAGTCTCGCCATCTTTACTACTTCAGCCACGGTCGTGCCCATGCTAAATCGCTTCGCACCCCTCGTGCCTCTCGCACTCGTTACCCTGTTGTTCGGTTGCGCTGCCCACTCCCCAGTGTCCCAGCAAGAGCAACAACCACAGGTCAAGAACTCCGTTACCGCCCAGTCTTCCTCCGTTGCGTTCCAGGAAGAAATGGCCTCCGACAAAGAACTGGCCGCCTTCGCCGGCAGCAAGCCTTATCAGCTTCCAGTGCTGGCCGACAGCATTCTGGAGCGGGGCATGTCGTTGATCGGTACCCGTTATCGTTTTGGCGGTACATCTGAAGCCGGTTTCGATTGCAGTGGTTTCATCGGTTATCTGTTTCGCGAAGAGGCCGGCATGAACCTGCCGCGCTCGACTCGCGAAATGATCAACGTTAACGCTCCGCTGGTTGCGCGCAACCAACTGGAACCCGGTGACCTGCTGTTCTTCAGCACCAATGGTCGTCGCGGTCGCGTCAGCCATGCCGGGATCTACCTGGGTGACAACCAGTTCATCCATTCCAGCAGCCGCCGCAGCGGTGGCGTGCGAATCGACAGCCTGGGCGACACCTACTGGAACAAGACCTTCATCGAAGCCAAGCGCGCCCTCGCGATGGCACCGACTGTGATGACGGCTCGCAAGTAAGCCCACAGTTTGTAAGGCAAACTTAAAGTCTTACTTGAAGTTTGCGACATAGCCGCTAGAATCCATGATCATTGATTGATGGCAATCCGCCTGCGTATTACGCGGGCGGATTTGTTTCCATCTCCACGGCAAAAAAGCCGCATCCAGATCAGGATTGTTCTGCATATGTCGACGTCGGCCCGCCTCGCTCTTGTGTTCCTCGCCGCGCTACTCAGCGCCTGTGCCAGCCGCACCCCGCCGCCTGCGCCGGTGCGGGCTCCGGTGGTCTTTGCCCCCTCGCAACCTTTTTCTCCTGCTGCCGAAGATGTGCTTTTCCGAGCGCTGGGCCTGGTGGGGACGCCGTATCGCTGGGGCGGTAACACGCCGGATTCGGGTTTCGATTGCAGTGGCCTGATCGGCTATGTCTACCGTGATGCGGCAGGTATTACCTTGCCGAGGTCCACCCGCGAGATGATCGGCATGCGCGCCCCGGATGTGGGTAAGGAAGCGCTGCAGACCGGGGACCTGATCTTCTTTGCCACCAACGGCGGTTCCCAGGTCAGCCACGCGGGGATCTATGTCGGTGAAGGCCGTTTTGTCCATGCGCCAGCCACCGGTGGCACGGTCAAGCTCGACAGCTTGTCCAAGGCTTACTGGCAGAAAGCCTATCTGAGCGCCAAGCGGGTGTTGCAGCCGGAGCATCTGGCGCGCAATCCCTGAAAAAGCCGCTACAGAGGCTGAAGTGGCGAGGGAGCTTGCTCCCGCTCGGTTGCGCAGCAATCGCCAGATGCTTGGGGCCGCTTCGCAGCCCAGCGGGAGCGAGCTCCCTCGCCACCGGGCTCATCCTCGAGTCTTCAAGGGTGGGTTATTTTCCCGACACCCGCCAAATCTTGTTCCCCACGTCATCGGCCACCAATAACCCACCCTGTTTATCGATCACCACGCCCACCGGCCGGCCCTGGGCTTTCTCGTCGGCGTTCAGAAATCCAGTGAGCACATCCACCGGTTCACCTGCGGGTTTGCCACCGCTAAAGGGCACGAAAATTACCTTATAACCACTGTGGGGCTTACGGTTCCAGGAGCCGTGCTGGCCGATGAAAGCCCCTTCGGTAAACGGTGCCGGCAAGTGGCTGCCTTCGGCGAAGGTCAGGCCCAGTGAGGCCGTGTGGGGCCCAACTGCGTAATCCGGGGCGATGGCCTTGGCCACCAGGGCCGGGTTTTGCGGCTCGACCCGGACATCGACGTTTTGCCCATAATAGCTATAGGGCCAGCCATAGAAAGCCCCGTCCTTGACCGAGGTGATGTAGTCCGGCACCAGGTCGCTGCCGATCTCATCCCGCTCGTTCACGGCCGTCCACAACGCGCCGCTGCTGGGTTCCCAGGCCAGGCCGTTGGGGTTGCGCAGGCCCGAGGCAAAGATGCGGTGGCTGCCGCTGGCACGGTCCACTTCCCAAATGGCCGCGCGACCTTCTTCAGCCTCGATGCCGTTTTCCGCGACGTTGCTGTTCGAGCCGGTGGTGACATAAAGCTTGCTGCCATCGCGGCTGGCGATGACATTCTTGGTCCAATGGTGGTTGATAGTCCCGCCCGGCAAATCGACGACCTTGGTCGGTTGCGCCTTGATCTGCGTTTCACCGTCTTTGTAGGGAAAGCGGATCAGCCGATCGGTGTCGGCCACGTACAGGTCATTGCCCACCAGGGTCATGCCGAACGGTGAGTTGAGGTTTTCCAGGAACACGGTGCGGGTTTCGGCAATGCCGTCGTGATTGGCATCGCGCAACAGCGTGATGCGATTGGGGCTGGGCACGCCGGCGCCGGCGCGGCCCATGACTTTCTTCATGACCCAGCCACGAATGCCCTTGGAATCGTCCGGTTTGGGCGGGGCGTTGGTCTCGGCCACCAGCACATCGCCATTGGGTAGTACGTAGAGCCAGCGTGGATGATCCAGCCCTTCGGCGAATGCCTCCACTTGGAGGCCCTGGGCCGGGGTTGGCTTGGCGCCTTGGGGCCAACCGACGGCTTCGGCAATATTCACCGTGGGGATCAGGGTCTTGTTCGGTTCGGGCAGTTTCGGCGAGGGGCCGGTGCCATCGGACACTTTCAGGCGGGAAGACTCGCCGCAAGCGACAAGTCCTGCGGCAAGGGTGACGATCAAGAGATGGGATGGCTTGAGCATGCTGGCTTCCCTATGAATGCATGTGGTTATTCATAGAGAAGCGTAGACGCGCGATGGTTCAACTGCGGGTAGGCCAGTTTGCCAGGCAAAACCTTGTGGGAGCGAGTCAGCCGTGGGCCTGTTTGAACAGCACGGCGACGCCTGGGTGATAGTGGCCGGCCTCGTTGCGCAATTTCCGGTAGGCATAGGGAAAGTACCAGGCCACGGCACAGGTGGTTTCCTTCTGCAGGTCGTCGACCATGTCCTGCAGTTCCTCTGGCGTGGCGCTCTGCTGGACTTTTTGCGGCGCGACGAACAGGCAACCCAGTTTCAAGTCGCTGGCATAGCTGATGCGCTTGGCATCGCTGGTGACTTCCAGCAAAGGCTGGGTCAGGTTCAGTTGGTTGACCTTGGGCCAGCGCTGGGTGGCCTGGATAAAGGCGCGTTCCTCCGTGCTGGCGATGACCAGGTCGGCGCTGACGTTGCGTTCGCCTTCCTCGTTCTGCTTGCGGGTCGGGGCGCTTTGCAACGTGACCATCTCGGCCATCCAGGCGGCGGCCGACAACAGGCCGAGGTTGGTCCTTTCATCGAACCAGTAGGGCGTGTCGTTATCGCCGCGCACGGCGTTGTAGCGGTCGATACAGTCAAACCAGCGTTCCAGCACTGGACGCAGGAATTCCAGTTTTGGGTTGCTGATGATCATGCCTTGCATAACCTTGCCCTCTTGTTCTTGTGATATCGGGTCGTAGTGTCTCTTTGATATCACTTCCGCCAGCGTGACACAAGATTGGCGTCATTCCATTGATCCCGGCCAATAATCGGCGCTGGGCCTGTGGCAGCTTTAATTGACGCTCCACCCCCAACCCTCTAACCTTCGCGGCTTGTTTCAGGTGCTCTGTGGCCTCGGTCGACAGAGTGAAACAGGGAAGCCGGTGAGTGCACACGAACCCGGCGCTGCCCCCGCAACGGTAAATGAGTCAACGCTGCGCCTACGCCACTGTGTCGCGGACATGGGAAGGCGCGCAGCTCGGCATCCCGCCGCTCATGAGCCCGGAGACCGGCCTGACTCATCCAACGGCATCACGGTGGGCGATGCCAGGCTTGCTGCCGTCTTTTTTTGTGCCCGCCCGCCGTTATCCAATCCCAACGGAGAGCTCCCCCATGACCGATACGTCTGATCGCGACGAACGCCACCTGGCGCGCATGCTGCGCAAAAAAGCCGTGATCGACGAGCGCATCGCCAATTCGCCGAACGAATGCGGCCTGTTGCTGGTGCTGACCGGTAACGGCAAGGGCAAGAGCAGCTCGGCGTTCGGCATGCTGGCGCGGTCCATGGGGCATGGCATGCAATGCGGCGTGGTGCAGTTCATCAAGGGGCGCAACAGCACCGGTGAGGAGTTGTTTTTCCGGCGCTTCCCGGAACAGGTGCATTTTCATGTCATGGGTGAAGGCTTCACCTGGGAAACCCAGGACCGCCAGCGTGACATCGCCGCCGCCGAAGCGGCCTGGGCGGTATCGCGGCAATTGCTGAGCGACCCAAGCATCGGCCTGGTGGTGCTCGACGAACTCAACATCGCCCTCAAGCACGGTTACCTCGACCTCGATCAGGTCTTGAGCGACTTGCAGGCCCGTCCGCCGATGCAGCACGTGGTGGTGACTGGGCGCGGTGCCAAGGTGGAAATGATCGAATTGGCCGACACGGTGACTGAAATGGGCATGATCAAGCATGCGTTCCAGGCCGGAATCAAGGCGCAGAAAGGCGTCGAATTGTGAGTGATGCTTCCCTGGCGAACCGCCAATGCCCGGCGGTGCTGATCGCGGCGCCTGCCTCGGGGCAAGGCAAGACCACCGTCACCGCCGCACTGGCCCGCTTGCACCGCAAACAGGGACGCAAGGTGCGTGTCTTCAAGTGCGGCCCGGATTTCCTCGACCCGATGATTCTGGAGCGGGCCAGCGGCGCGCCGGTCTATCAATTGGACATGTGGATGGTTGGCGAGCAGGAAAGTCGCCGACTATTGTGGGAAGCCGCCGGCGAAGCGGACCTGATCCTGATCGAAGGGGTGATGGGGCTGTTCGACGGCACTCCGTCCAGCGCTGATCTGGCGCGACATTTTGGCGTCCCGGTGCTGGCGGTGATCGATGGCACGGCCATGGCCCAAACCTTCGGCGCCCTGGCTTTGGGCCTGGCGCGTTATCAAGCTGACTTGCCATTCGCCGGGGTCTTGGCCAACCGGGTCGGCACCTTGCGCCATGCACAGTTGCTCGAAGGCAGCCTGACCGAAGGCTTGCGCTGGTACGGCGCGTTGTCCCGGGAAACCGGCATCGAATTGCCCAGCCGTCATCTCGGGTTGGTGCAGGCCAGCGAGTTGAACGACCTCGACCTGCGCCTCGACGCGGCAGCCGATGCGTTGGCCGGCAGTTGCGAAGTGGCGCTGCCGCCCGCGGTCGAATTCGCCGCCCCCGAAGTGATCACCGCGCAGCCATGGCTCGACGGTGTGCGCATCGCCGTGGCCCGGGACGAAGCGTTTGCCTTCACCTATGGCGCGAGCCTGGATCTGCTGCGGGCGATGGGCGCGCAGTTGAGCTTTTTCTCGCCGATCCATGACAGCGCATTACCCGAAGCCGATAGCCTGTATCTGCCTGGCGGCTACCCAGAACTGCACCACGTGGCGCTGGCCGGTAACGCACCGATGCTGGCGGCGATCCGTGCCCATCATGCAGCGGATAAACCCTTGCTCGCCGAATGTGGCGGCATGTTGTATCTGCTCGATTCCCTGACCGACGTCGAGGGCACCCGCGCCGAACTGCTGGGCTTGCTCGCCGGCGATGCGCAGATGCAAAAGCGTCTGGCGGCCCTGGCCCTGCAAGCAGTGGATCTGCCGGAAGGCACCTTGCGTGGGCACACTTATCATCATTCGCTGACCAGCACCGAGCTTGAGCCGATTGCCCGTGGCCATAGCCCTAATGGCGGGCGTGGCGCAGAGGCGGTTTTCCGGCAAGGGCGAATGACGGCTTCTTATGTGCATTTTTATTTTCCATCCAATCCCAGGGCGATTGCCGCGCTGTTTGCGCCTGACCTCGAGGCCGCCTTCGCGAGCAGGCTCGCTCCCACAAGGGACCCTGTGATCTCAAGTGCAACGCAATCCAGTGTGGGAGCGAGCTTGCTCGCGAAGCGGCCATGACCGACAACGCCTTCCCCCAGGCCGAACGCGACGCGGTCTACCGCGCCATCGCCGAACGCCGTGACATGCGCCACTTCACCGGCGGCACGGTTGAACCGGCCTTGCTGCGCCGATTGCTGGAGGCCGCGCACCAGGCACCCAGCGTAGGGCTGATGCAACCGTGGCGGTTTATCCGCATCAGCGACCGGGTTTTACGCGCAAACATCCAGCAGTTGGTGGAAGAAGAACGCATCCGCACCGCCGAGGCCTTGGGCGAGCGCAGCGATGAGTTCATGAAGCTCAAGGTCGAAGGCATCAACGACTGCGCCGAAGTGCTGGTGGCGGCGTTGATGGATGACCGCGAGCGGCACATCTTCGGTCGCCGGACGTTGCCGGAAATGGACCTGGCCTCGCTGTCCTGTGCGATCCAGAACCTATGGCTGGCCGCCCGCGTTGAAGGGCTGGGAATGGGCTGGGTGTCTCTGTTCGAACCCCAGGCCCTGGCTGACCTGCTGGGCCTGCCCGCCGGCGCCAAGCCGCTGGCGATATTGTGCCTCGGCCCGGTCGAAGGTTTTTATCCGGCGCCAATGCTCGCGTTGGAAGGCTGGGCGCAGCCGCGTTCGCTGAATGAGTTGCTCTATGAAAACCATTGGGGAGTGCGCCCATGAGCGTCGCGTTGCTCAGTGTCGCTGCGGTGGCGCTGGATGCGTTGCTGGGCGAGCCCCGGCGTTGGCATCCATTGGTAGCATTCGGCGGTTTTGCCGAACGCATCGAACAACGCTTCAACGCCGGCGGACGTGGCTGGCGCAGTCATGGCGTGACGGCATGGATCATCACCGTGCTGCCGCTGACCTTGCTCGCCACAGCCTTATCCTGGGCGCCGATGGTTGGGTGGTTGGTGGAGATTCTCGCACTGTACTGCGCCCTCGGCCTGCGCAGCCTCGGCGAACACGTCGAGCCGGTGGCACGGGCGCTGCGCGGCGGGGATCTGGACGAAGCACGCAAGCGTGTCGGTTACCTGGTCAGCCGCGAAACCGCGGAACTGGACGAAACCGCCGTGGCTCGCGCCGCCACCGAATCGGTGCTGGAGAACGGCAGCGATGCGGTGTTCGCCGCGCTGTTCTGGTTTGCGGTGGCCGGCGCGCCTGGCGTGGTGCTGTATCGCTTGAGCAATACCCTCGACGCCATGTGGGGTTACCGCAACGAACGTTTCGAACGCTTCGGCTGGGCGGCGGCCAAGATCGACGATGTGCTCAATTACATCCCTGCGCGCCTGGTGGCGTTGACCTACGCGTTGCTCGGCAAAACCCGCCTGGCGTTCAAGTGCTGGCGCACCCAGGGTCCGACCTGGGACAGCCCCAATGCCGGGCCGGTCATGGCCGCCGGTGCTGGTGCGTTGGGTGTCGAGTTGGGCGGGGCGGCGGTTTACCACGGTGAACTGCACCAACGTCCGCCGCTGGGCGAAGGCGTGCCGGCGAGCGCGGACTCCATTGATCGCGGCTGGCAATTGGTCCAGCGCGGCGTATGGTTGTGGTTGCTGATTCTCTGCCTGGGAGCTGAGTTTTATGCTTGAGCACGGCGGACGCTTGCGCAACGCGGCCTTGCAATACGGCATTGCCGAAGCCGATTGGCTGGATCTGTCCAGCGGCCTGGCACCCTGGCCGTTCGATGTCCCGACGATACCGTTGCGCGCCTGGGCACGCCTGCCGGAAACCGATGACGGACTGGAGCACGCCGCCTGCGATTATTACGGCGCGGCGCAGGTATTGCCGGTGGCCGGTTCGCAGATGGCGATCCAATTGCTGCCGCGCCTGCGCCGGGCGGGCAAGGTTGGCGTCTTGTCACCGTGCTACGCCGAGCACGCCGAAGCCTGGCGCCGCGCCGGCTACATCGTGCGTGAAGTGCTGGAAGCGGAGGTGGATTTCTTTCTCGACAGCCTCGACGTACTGGTGGTGGTCAACCCGAACAATCCCACCGGCCTGAGCCTGACTCCCGAGCGTTTGCTGGACTGGCACGCCCGTTTGGCCCAACGCGGCGGCTGGTTGGTGGTGGACGAGGCCTTTATGGACGTTACGCCGCACCTCAGCCTGGCGGACCAAACCCATCAGGTCGGGCTGATCGTGTTGCGGTCGTTTGGCAAGTTCTTTGGCTTGGCCGGGGTGCGCCTAGGGTTTGTATTGGCCGAGCGTCGCTTGCTCAAGTTACTCGCCGAACAGGTCGGGCCGTGGGTTGTCAGCGGGCCGACCCGGGTGCTGGGCCAGGCCTGCCTGCTGGATACCGCTGCCCAAGTCCGCCAGCGACAACGCTGCGAAGCCAGCAGTCAACGCCTGGCGCTGATCCTCGAACGCTACGGTTTCAAACCCCAGGGCGGCTGCGGCCTGTTCCAATGGCTGGTCACGGATCAGGCCCAGGAGCTTCACGATTTCATGGCCCAGCGCGGCATTCTCCTGCGCTTGTTCGTCCACAACAGCAGCCTGCGCTTCGGGCTGCCGGCTGATGACGCCGAGTTCCTGCGTCTCGAACAGGCGCTCGAGGCCTACACCAAGGACATCCAATGACCACAGTGATGGTGCAAGGCACCACGTCCGATGCCGGCAAAAGTACCCTGGTTACGGCGTTGTGCCGCTGGGTTCGGCGCCAGGGTGTCAGCGTGGTGCCGTTCAAACCGCAGAACATGGCGCTCAACAGCGCCGTGACAGCCGACGGCGGCGAAATCGGTCGCGCCCAGGCCGTGCAGGCCCAGGCCGCCGGCCTTGAACCGCATACCGACATGAACCCGGTGCTGCTCAAGCCCAACAGCGACACGGGCGCCCAAGTGATCATCCATGGCCGCGCCGTCACCACCATGAACGCCGTGGCCTATCACGATTACAAAGCCATCGCGATGCAAGCGGTACTCGCTTCCCATCAACGCCTGAGTGCGGCCTATCCGGTGGTGATGGTGGAGGGCGCCGGCTCGCCGGCGGAGATCAACCTGCGTGCCGGTGACATTGCCAACATGGGCTTTGCCGAGGCAGTGGATTGCCCGGTGCTGCTGATCGCCGACATCAATCGCGGCGGGGTATTCGCCCATCTGGTCGGCACCTTGGAGTTGCTGTCGCCCAGCGAGCAAGCGCGGGTCAAGGGCTTCATCATCAACCGTTTTCGCGGTGACATCGCCTTGCTGCAACCGGGCCTGGATTGGTTGGAAGCGCGCACCGGCAAACCGGTGGTGGGCGTGTTGCCCTACGTGATGGACCTGCACCTGGAAGCCGAGGACGGCCTCGACCAGCGCCAGGCCGACAAGGCCGAGCAGGTACTCAAGGTGGTGGTTCCGGTGCTGCCGCGCATCAGCAACCACACCGATTTCGATCCGTTGCGGTTGCACCCACAGGTCGACCTGCAATTCATCGGCCCCGGCCAGCCCATCCCGCCGGCCGACCTGATCATCCTGCCCGGTTCGAAAAGCGTGCGCAGCGACCTGACCTACCTGCGCGCCAACGGCTGGGAAACCACGATCCAACGGCACCTGCGCTACGGCGGCAAGTTGCTGGGCATCTGCGGTGGTTTGCAGATGCTCGGCCAGCAGGTCCACGACCCTCTGGGGCTGGAAGGCGCGGCGGGTTCCAGTGCTGGCCTGGCTCTGCTGGATTTCGAAACGACGCTGGAACATGAGAAACAACTGCGTAATGTCCGCGGGCGCCTGGCCTTGGAAAACGCCGAGGTCAGCGGCTACGAAATTCACGCGGGCGTGACCTCGGGCCCGGCATTAGAGCAGGCGGCGGTTCATTTGGACGACGGTCGTTGCGACGGCGCGCAAAGCCTCGATGGGCAGATTTTCGGCACCTATCTCCACGGGCTGTTCGAGTCGCCCCAGGCCAGCAGCGCGTTGTTGCGTTGGGCCGGGTTGCAGGATGTGCAGGCGGTGGATTACCACGGCTTGCGCGAGCGCGATATCGAGCGGCTGGCGGATCTGGTGGAACGGCATTTGGACATTGGGTTGTTGCGTCAGCTTTGTGGGATTTAGGGTGGCTGACTGGCCTCTTCGCGGGCAAGCCCGCTCCCACAGGGGAATGCATTTCAAACTGTGGGAGCGGGCTTGCTCACGAAGAGGCCGGTCGCCACACCGCCAATAAAAGGTAATGACTCATGCTCCAACTCATCCTCGGCGGCGCCCGCTCCGGCAAAAGTCGCCTGGCGGAAAAACTTGCGGCCGAAACAGGCCTGCCAGTGACCTATATCGCCACCAGCCAACCCCTGGACGGCGAGATGAACGCCCGTGTCGCCCAACACCGCGCTCGCCGCCCGGCCGACTGGGCGCTGGTGGAAGAACCGTTGGCCCTGGCCCGTGTGCTGCGGGAGAACGCCGCGCCTGGACAATGCCTGCTGGTGGATTGTCTGACCCTCTGGCTGACCAACCTGCTGATGCTCGACGACCCCGATCAACTGGGCACAGAACGCGATGCACTGCTGGACTGCCTGGCCGCGCTGCCCGGGAACATCATTTTTGTCAGCAACGAGACCGGAATGGGTGTCGTGCCGCTGGGCGAGTTGACTCGCCGTTATGTCGATGAAGCCGGTTGGCTGCATCAAGCCTTGGCCGAACGGTGTCAGCGCGTCGTGCTGACCGTCGCCGGCCTGCCCCTGACTCTCAAAGGTACTGCGTTATGACTCACCGCTGGTGGCTGGACCCATGCAAGCCCCTCGACACCCAGGCCCTGAAACAGGCCACGGCCCGTCAGCAACAACTGACCAAACCGGCCGGCTCGCTAGGACGGTTGGAGTCGGTGGCGGTGCAACTGGCGGGGCTGCAAGGGCAGGTCAAGCCGCGCCTGGATCAAGTCTGGATCGCGATTTTCGCTGGCGACCATGGCGTGGTGGCCGAGGGCGTATCAGCCTTTCCCCAGGAAGTGACCGGGCAGATGCTGCTCAACTTCGTCAGCGGCGGAGCGGCCATCAGCGTCCTGGCGCGGCAATTGGGCGTGTCTCTGGAAGTGGTGGACCTGGGCACCGTGACGCCTGCGCTTGACCTGCCCGGTGTGCGGCATTTGCATGTCGGGCCGGGCACGGCGAATTTCGTCCACGGCCCGGCGATGACCGCGGCCCAGGGCGAACAAGCCTTGCAGGCCGGACGCGACAGCGTGACGCGCGCCGTCGCGGCGGGAACGCATTTGTTCATCGGCGGCGAAATGGGCATCGGCAACACCACGGCCGCCAGCGCCCTGGCCTGTGCCTTGCTCGATTGCCCAGTGGCGCATCTGGTCGGGCCGGGCACTGGGCTGGACGCGGCGGGTGTCAGCCACAAGGCCCAAGTGATCGAGCGGGCCCTGGCGCGGCACAATGCCCAGCGCGATGACCCGTTGCAGACCTTGTTCAACCTCGGCGGTTTTGAAATCGCCGCGTTGGGCGGTGCGTACCTGGCGTGTGCCCAGCAGGGCATCGCCGTGCTGGTGGATGGCTTCATCTGCAGCGTCGCGGCCCTGTTGGCGGTGCGGTTGAATCCTGAATGCCGGCCATGGTTGCTGTTCGGCCATCGCGGTGCCGAACCGGGCCATCGCCACGTGCTCGAAACCCTCGGCGCCGAACCGCTGCTGGACCTCGGCCTGCGCCTGGGCGAGGGCAGTGGCGCGGCGCTGGCGGTGCCGTTGTTGCGCCTGGCCTGTGACCTTCACGGGCAGATGGCGACGTTTGCCGAGGCCGCCGTGGCGGATCGCCCGGCATGACCTTGCGCCTGGACCTGCTGCGTCACGGCGAAACCGAGCTGGGCGGCGGACTGCGCGGCAGCCTCGACGACGCCTTGACCACCAAGGGCTGGGAACAGATGCACGCAGCGGTGGTGGCGGGCGGGCCCTGGGATCGGCTGGTGAGTTCGCCGTTGCAACGTTGCGCGCGTTTCGCCGAGCTACTTGGCGCCCGACTCGGTGTGCCGGTGCATCTGGACAAGGATCTGCAAGAGCTGCATTTCGGCGCCTGGGAAGGCCGCAGCGCGGCGGCGTTGATGGAGACTGACGCCGAAGCACTGGGCCGGTTTTGGGCCGATCCCTATGCCTTTACGCCCCCCGAAGGCGAGCCAGTGCTGGCGTTTTCCAACCGCGTCCTGGCAGCGGTCAACCGCTTGCACGCGGCCTATGCCGGTCAGCGGGTCTTGCTGGTCAGTCACGGCGGCGTGATGCGGCTGCTGCTGGCCCAGGCCCGCGGCTTGCCACGGGAGCAATTGCTCAACGTCGAAGTCGCCCATGGCGCACTGTTCTCCCTGACCGTGTCGGCAGGTTCAGTGCTCGAAGAGACGGATTGACCATGTTGCCGTTCTGGATCGCCCTGCAATTTCTCAGCAGCCTGCCGGTGCGCCTGCCTGGCATGCCCGAGCCCGAACAACTGGGGCGTTCGCTGCTGTTCTATCCATTGGTGGGGCTGGTGTTCGGTGCTTTGCTGTGGCTGCTCAATGCACTGCTGATGGGTGCACCGTCGCTACTCCACGCCGCGCTGTTGCTGACGGCCTGGGTGATGCTCAGCGGAGGCCTGCACCTCGACGGCCTGGCCGACAGCGCCGACGCCTGGCTGGGCGGTTTTGGTGACCGCGAACGCACGCTGCTGATCATGAAGGATCCGCGCAGCGGGCCGATTGCGGTGATCACCCTGGTGTTGGTGTTGTTGCTCAAGTTCGCCGCGCTGCTGGCATTGATCGAGCAGGGGCAAGCGTTGGCCTTGATCATCGTGCCGGTGCTGGGGCGTGCGGCGTTGCTTGGCCTGTTTCTCAGCACACCTTACGTGCGCGCCGGCGGGTTGGGCCAAGCGCTTGCCGATCATCTGCCCCGGCGCGCGGGTGGATGGGTGTTGTTGGTGTGTGCGTTGGGCTGTGTGCTGGTGGCGGGGTGGCACGGCGTTTGTGCATTGGCCGTTGCCTTCGCGGTGTTCGTTGGCTTGCGGCGGATGATGCTGCGCAGGCTCGGGGGCTGCACCGGGGATACCGCCGGGGCGTTGCTGGAGTTGCTTGAAATAGCGGTGTTGGTGGGGTTGGGGTGGGTCTGAGTTGACGGGAACGCGATGGTGGGCCGTTTCGGGATCTGAGGGGTCAACCCTTTAACCCACTCATCCGAGCAAACTCCATCAATCCACCGTCATGCCCAAGCCCCAATTTGTCCATGGCGGTGCGTTTTTGTCGGCTGATAGTTTTTTCACTGCGATTGAGCTGGGCTGCAATCTGTCTGCCCGACATCCCGTGCACGAACAGCCTCACCACCTCCAGCTCCCGTTCGGAAAGGCTCACCCGGTTGGCGTCCGAGCGCGTGGCGGCCAAGGATTGCCCTCGCAGAAGCTCAAGAAAAGCCGGGCATGCATACTGCCGCCCCTGGGTTACACCGAGGATGGCCTGTTTCAGTTCCATCAAAGGACTGCGTTTATCGAACAAGCCGTTCACGCCGGTATTGAGCAAGGCCTGCAACACGGACGGATTGCGTAGCATGGTGATCACGATCAGGGGGCAGGCGCGGTAGTGGCGTTTCAAATAGCCCATCAGGGCCAGGCCGTCCGGGAACTGCCCATCGGGCATCGAATAGTCGCTGATGACCAGGTCGCAGGGGGTGCGCTCTAAGTGCTGGAGCAGTTCATCGGCGTTGCGAGCCTTGGCAACCACTGAAAATCCAGCCCCCGCCAGGACCATTTCGATACCCGTCAGCACGACGGGGTGATCATCGGCAAGGATGACGCGTATAGGGTTGTCCGAAGGAGGCCTGTGCGACACTCGCGTATCGTCACAGGTGCTGAGGCCGAAAATGTCGCGGCATTCGGGCGTGTGGTTCAGATTCATTGCTGCCTCTACAGGGGCCAAGTACATCCCGACCGCTGCTGACAAGCCATCGGAGCGCTCAGATCAAGCCTCGTTCGCGCGCGATTTTTCCCGCGAGATGACGCGAACTGACGCCGAATTTTCGGCGAATGTTGTTGAAGTGATAATTAACGTTGGCCTCGCTGCAATCAACGATGACGGCAATCTCCCAAGAAGATTTGCCAGCCTCGCTCCATTGCAGAAATTCCTTCTCCCGCTTAGTGAGTCGGATCGTTTGAGCAGGGGTTTTTTCCGTGGAGTGGTAATGGTCCTGGTATGGCGCCGAACGTCCAGAAATCGCGGTGCTGTGGTACATGACTGAAACTCCCATTCATCATCATTATTTGATGGCGTGGGGATGGCGGAATCTTCCCACTTCTTGATGGCATGGTTCGCACAACCCGTCTTCAAGCCCGCAGGCAGGGCTGAAAGCACGGTTTCGTTTATAGCTTGATTCAAAGCACCTGAAACCTGTCAGACATTACAGGTGGGGGACTCTAATGAGTAATGGTTGAAAAGGCTGTCAGCCAAAGCGCCTGATTTTGTGGGATTTATTTCCGTCTGGTTGACGATTCCGTTTGTCCTGACCAAGCAAAAAACCAGGAGAAAGCGAGGCTAGGGAACATGGCATAAGTG
Source organism: Pseudomonas sp. Q12-87 (assembly GCF_001269755.1). NCBI lineage: Bacteria > Pseudomonadati > Pseudomonadota > Gammaproteobacteria > Pseudomonadales > Pseudomonadaceae > Pseudomonas > Pseudomonas sp. Q12-87. The sequence continues at coordinate 331,205 of NZ_LHVI01000010.1, forward strand.
AAAATTGCCTTTTAAATTTGCATTCCCTCAATCCCGGGTATATACACGCACCATGCTTCCTTCCCAATGCTTGTGCATCAACCTGCGTCGTGCCGCGCGTGGCGTCAGCAGGTATTACGACGGCGCCCTCGACGGCTTCGGGATCAACGTTGCCCAGTATTCTTTGCTGAGCAACCTGGCGCGCCTGGACCAGCCGAGTATTTCGTCCCTGGCCGAGGCCATGGGCCTGGATCGCAGCACCCTGGGGCGTAACCTGCGGGTGCTGGAAGGCGAGGGGTTGGTGGCGCTGGCCGAAGGTGAAGACCTGCGCAACCGCATCGTCGAGCTGACCGAAGCCGGGCATGCGCGGTTGGCGGCAGCGTTGCCGGCTTGGGAAGCGGCGCAACAACGATTGATCGATAAACTGGGTGCCGAGAAGCGCACAGCCTTGCTGGCCTTGCTGGATGAGTTGGCGTAACGCCGGTTCGTTCGATGACAAGCGGGTATATACCCGCGAGCGGAGAATAAGAATGACATCGATGTGGCGTACCTGTGGTTGGGTCCTGGTGGGGAGTGCGCTGATCCTGGCGTTGTCCTTGGGCGTGCGGCATGGCTTCGGCCTGTTTCTGGCCCCCATGAGCGCCGAGTTCGGCTGGGGCCGGGAGGTGTTCGCCTTCGCCATTGCCTTGCAGAACTTGATCTGGGGCCTGGCGCAGCCGTTCACCGGCGCGTTGGCTGACCGCTTCGGTGCGGCGAAAGTCGTGCTCATCGGCGGCGTTCTTTATGCCGTTGGCCTGGTATTCATGGGCATGGCCGACTCGCCATGGTCGTTGTCGTTGAGCGCGGGGCTTTTGATCGGTATTGGTCTCTCGGGTACATCGTTCTCGGTGATCCTCGGCGTGGTCGGACGTGCCGTGCCTCCGGAGAAACGCAGCATGGGCATGGGCATCGCCAGTGCCGCCGGCTCCTTCGGCCAGTTCGCCATGTTGCCCGGCACGCTGGGGCTGATCGGCTGGCTCGGTTGGTCGGCGGCCTTGTTGGTGCTGGGTTTGCTGGTGGCGTTGATCGTGCCGTTGGTGAGCATGCTCAAGGACGTGCCGGCGCCGCTGCTGGGCCATGAGCAAACCTTGTCCGAGGCGTTGCGCGAGGCGTGCAGCCATTCGGGGTTCTGGCTGCTGGCGGTTGGTTTTTTTGTCTGTGGTTTTCAGGTGGTGTTCATCGGCGTGCATTTACCGGCCTACCTGGTGGACCAACACCTGCCGGCCAGTGTCGGCACCACCGTGCTGGCCCTGGTCGGGCTCTTCAATATCTTCGGCACCTATACCGCCGGCTGGCTGGGCGGGCGCATGTCCAAGCCACGGCTGTTGACCGGGCTGTACCTGGTGCGGGCGGTGGTGATCGGATTGTTCCTGTGGGCGCCGGTGACGACTACCACGGCTTATCTGTTCGGTATGGCGATGGGCTTGCTGTGGCTGTCGACCGTGCCTTTGACCAACGGCACGGTAGCGACGCTGTTTGGTGTACGAAATCTTTCGATGCTCGGTGGGATTGTGTTCCTGTTCCACCAATTGGGTTCGTTCCTCGGGGGCTGGCTGGGCGGGGTGGTGTACGACCGCACCGGCAGTTACGACCTGATCTGGCAAGTGTCGATCCTGCTCAGCCTGTTGGCCGCAGCACTGAACTGGCCAGTACGCGAACGCCCGGTGGCGCGCCTGCAAGCCCAGGCCGGTACAGCATGAGTCGCGTCGGCCCATGGTTGATTGCCGTCGGCGCTGGTCTGCTGCTGGCGTTCGCCTGGTGGGGTTGGCATCAGGGCGGGTTGGCCTTGATGCAACTGGGCATGGGTAATTGTTGAGCGGTGGACGACGTCGGGCGCGGCGGAGTAACGTCGTGGTCTGACGTGCGTTTAAGGGAATTCCGACATGTTGATGCGCTGGTTTGCTGTTCCTGCTCTGTTATTGGCTGTGGCTGGACCGGTCTTGGCGGCCGACTGCCCGCCGTTGCTGGAGGGCTCGCTGCCCAAGTTGCGGGCCAAGGAAACTATCGATCTGTGCCAACGTTTCGCCGGCAAGCCATTGGTCGTGGTCAACACCGCCAGTTTTTGTGGGTTCGCCCCGCAATTCAAAGGTCTGGAGGCGCTTAACCAGCGCTACAAGGACGAAGGGCTGCAAGTACTTGGCGTGCCGTCCAATGATTTCAAGCAGGAAGCCAAGGACGGCGCGGAAACGGCCAAGGTCTGCTACGTCAATTATGGCGTGACCTTCACCATGACCGAGCCGCAACCGGTGCGCGGTTCTGATGCCATTCCGTTGTTCAAGCATCTGGCCGAACAATCCGGCGCGCCGAAATGGAATTTCTACAAATACGTGGTGGACCGCCAGGGCAAGGTTGTCGGCAGTTTTTCCAGCCGGATCAAACCCGACGATCCCGAATTCATCAAGGCGGTAGAAGCGGCTATCGCCTCCAAGCCCTGAGCGCCAGCCACGAAAAAGCCCCGCCTCTGTGTAGAGAGCGGGGCTTTTTTTCGCTTCAGGTGACGAGTGGTTCAGATTCGCCTTGCAGCATCAGAAGCGGTAGGTCGCACCGACACCAAAACCGTTGGCGCTGTTTTCGTATTCAGCGTTGTAGGACTGGCCCAGGGCATTGGTTCGATTGATGTTGACTTTTTCTTCCTTGAGGTAGGAATAAGCCACATCGATGGTCAGGTCGTCGGTTGGGCTCCAGCCTGCGCCCAAGCTGAAGATGGTCCGGTCACCGGTAGGGATGCGTGGTGAGCGGTCGGTGTTGTTGGTCGGCGACTGGTCGAAGGACAGGCCGGTACGCAACACCCACTGCTTGTTCAACTGATACGACGTACCGATGGCGTAGGCCCAGGTGTCATGCCAGTTCTGTTCTTCAGTGATGGTGCCGAGAAACGCAGGGGCCAGCGCGCCACCGGCGGCCGGGGTCACGCCTTCGTTGTTGACGGTGATTTCCTTCAGGCGGCTCCAGCGTGTCCAGGTGCTGCCTGCATAGACGGTCCAGGCATCATTGAGCTGCTGGGTGACGGAAAAGTCCACCGACTCCGGTGTGGTGATGTCCAGCGACGCGTCATAGCGCGCGCCGTTGAGCAGGAACGCCGGTGTACCCGCGCCCGGGCTCACTTCGGTGTGGCCTTCGAGCTTGTACTTGACCTTGGAGTGGTAAGTCAGGCCGACACGGGTGGTGTCGGTCGCCTGGACCAGCACGCCGATGTTATAGCCGTAGCCGATGTCGTCGCCCTTGATCTTCACGTCACCGTCGTTTGGCGACAGCGGAGTGTTCAGGGTCGATTCCAGTGCACCGGAGATACGGTTGATGGTCGGGCCAAAACCGATCGATACCTTGTCATTGAAGGCATAGCTGACGGTGGGTTGGAAGGTGACGACCTTCACTTCGCTCTTGCTGCCGAAGTTGCCGCCCTGGAAGCCGTTTTCATAATCGGTGATCAGGCCGAACGGGGCGTAGACACCCAGGCCGAAGGCCCATTGGTCATCGATGGGCTTAACGTAATAGCCCATCGGAACGCCCGTGAGCGGGACCATGTCGCCCTTGTTGGTACCGGACTTGGTGCCGCTGGCATCGTTGATATCGGTGGAAGCATCGATGGCGGCAAAGCCACCGGTGACCTGTTGGCGCTTGAGGCGCGACATCCCGGCAGGGTTGCCAAACACGGTGCTTGCGTCATCGGCAGCGGAAGAACGGCCCGCAAAACCAGTGCCCATGCCACTGATGCTTTGTTCGTTCAAGGCAAAGCCACTGGCGAAAAGTTGTGTGGATGCCAAGGTAACGGCAAGGCCAAGGGTGGTTTTGAGCATGATTTTTTTCATTGTTAGAACTCCTGATGGTCACCGGGGCGAAAATTACCAACATTTTCGTTCAAGCGCTATAGCTTGTATGGCTTGATTTAGAGGGGTTTTGTAGGACAATCCGACCAGAATCGCGACCGTTGTAGGAACTTTCCGAATTTCCCATCAGCAAGCGACCTGATTCAGTGGTGAAACACAGCTCTGCCAGGCACAAGTGAAATCTCGCAGGCGTCCCTGAGGGTGGAATGCTTGCCGCCAGATGCGGGCCATCCCGAGCAGATCATTGGCTTCGGGAAGCGTGGTGTTCTGTTCCTCCACCAGCAGCCAGGCGATGGCAGTGGCATAGCGCAGGTTGACGGTCAATTCCAGGTGCGGGCCGCTGAGAAAGGCGTGTTGGCTGGCCAGGCCGCGAACCAGGCTGGCGCGCTCCGGGTCCAGCGCGAGGTAATGATCCCAAAGCGCTTGGTGTCGAGGTTCGGTGATGCGATACAGGCCATGCCCGCGCCGGTCATGGAGGGCCGAACCCAGCGCCGACTGGCTGGCGGCTATGCCCAGCAACAAGGATTCCGCGGTTGCGCTATGACGCCCCAGGTAAAGGAGCGTCGGGCGGATCACATATCGACACAGTTCGCTGGCAGCGATACCCATAAAGCCCTCGGAATGCGAGATGGGCGGAGCCTGAAGGTGTGGGCTTGGCAGCGGTGGATCGGTTCAGGCCCCGCCGAAAGCGGATCATGCCGCTTGAGTTGAAGTGTAGTGTCATATTCCTGCTGTAAAGGGCTGTTTTTAAAACATCTTCAGCGAACGGTTATAACCGTTATATCCCTTGGTGCTTACGCCGTTGCGCTTTATCGAGAAATTCCAGGCAATAAAAAGCCCCGCTTTCTGGGCGGGGCCTTTGGGGTTTCAGCCTTTCTGGCGTATCAGGCAACCAGTGCCTGGCGAGTACGCTCGATCACGGCCTGCAGCGGTTCGGCGCTGGAGTATTGATCGGGGTACAGGCGTTCGCTGTGACGAGCGATGCCATGTTCGTTGACCAGGGTAAAGCTGAAGCAGCCTTTGCGAGCGGCCATGATCAGGCAGTTCATTGGAGCAAAAGCGTTGGTTAGGGTGCGGATGGCATCCTGTGTATGGATTTGATTAGACATGTTATGGGTGTTCCTACAAATGACACGGTTAAGAACCGTGCAACGTTAAAACGTTCCAGTAACGTCGACCACCATTGGTCGAACGAAGAACCCGACTGGAACAAAGCAGCCAGTTTGAGCGCTATAAAAAGTGCGCGCTTGGGCTGGCAGGTAGGTACTTAGGAGGGCAGGCAACACATCAAGGGCAAAGGTTCTGGGCCCGGGGTGAAGATCCTGATCAATTTGCAGGTTGGTTCGGTCAGAGTAATGAGCCTGGCAACACCCTTTGCATTCGATCAAAGGCTGTGTTGGCGCAAGGTTTACCTGGAAACCATCGAGGGGGCCGGTCTCTTTTTATCGGTGCTGCGTCCCTTGAGGGATGGCTGACCGCAGAGATGTGTTCGACCCGGAATTGACTTTCAGCTTGGTACTAACGTCGCGGATACTAACGGATCGAATCCCTGAAGGGAAGGGCATTGGTCAAAAAATATTCAAGCGGGTCGCAAGCCGATGCCCTCACCACCTTCAAGCTCGGGTTTCGCGACCCGATGCGCCAGAAAAATAGCAGCGTTATAACCCGTTCGCATGTTACTTGTGCACACTCGCCACGCCGCTTGTCACCGTACTGTCATGTGGGAACAATTGAGGGTGGGTGCCTGTATCCAAAATTTAAGTCAATGAAAAACATCGCTTTTTTTTACTGGTGAAAAAATCGTCAGTTTAAGCGCAGGCCCCGTTCCACAGGGCTTGCGGCGAGTTCAGGGTAGGTTGTCCACTGAGTTATCCACAGCTTCTGTGGATTGTCCCAAGCGCTTGCTCTAGCACGGGCGTGCCGGTTTTTTTCGGCTTTACCCGCGCGAAAAAAAGAGTAGAGTGGCGCGCCTTCCGATCTGTCTCACAGTGCTTTATGAAGTTTCGCTCAGTATCAAATTCTGTTACTTCCACGCCCGCCAGTGTTACCCCACCCAAGCGCATTTCGATGCGAGTGGCTGAGTGGTTGCTCGACAGTCCGCGCCTGGGAGAAAGCCCCAGCGTCAAACACCTGGCCGGTCGCCTGCTCAAGCAGCCAGCCCGTGAAGGCGTGGTGGCCGCGCAAAGTCGCCTCGGGCAATTGATGTGCCGCGAATGCGGTAATGCCCGGGACCGGCGTATCGGCCACGACCTGCTGCGCCAGGCTGCACGGGCCGGCGATCACCGGGCTCGTCAGGCCCTCGGCGAAATCGAAGACTGAAACCGCAGTCCGAGCTGGGCAACCCCCAGCCGCTTGGTTAACCTTCGGGCTTTATCTCATCGGCAGGAAATGTCATGGCTATGGATTTGACCAGCTTGTTGCTGGGCCTGGCGGGGGCAGCGTTGCCGTTGCTCGCACTGTCATGGCACCTGCAACGCCAGGCCAGTGCCGCGCGGACCGAGCTGGCGCTGCAGGAAGAGCGCCTCGCCACTGCCCACATGGCCCACGACGGCCTGAACGCCCAGCTCGACGCTTGCCGCGATGAAATCAGCGACCTGAGCCAGGCCAACGCCGCCAAGCAAGCTGAACTCGCCGCCGCCTGTCGCGAAGTCGAGTTGTTGCAGATCGAGCGCGACAACGCCCGGGACGCGGCCCACGCCTGGAATCTTGAGCGCGCCAACAAAGAAGCCGAGCTGCGGCGGCTCGACGCCCAGGCGGCGTCGTTGCAGGCCGAGCTGCGCGAGCAACAGGACAGCCATCAACAGCGCCTGGAGGACTTGCAAGGTTCACGAGACGAACTGCGGGCGCAGTTTGCCGAACTGGCCGGCAAAATCTTCGACGAGCGTGAGCAGCGCTTCGCCGAAACCAGCCAGCAGCGCCTGGGCCAGTTGCTCGATCCACTGAAAGAGCGCATCCAATCTTTCGAAAAACGCGTCGAGGAAAGCTATCAGGCCGAGGCGCGCGAGCGTTTCTCCCTGGGCAAGGAACTGGAGCGGCTGCAACAGCTGAACCTGCGCCTGAGCGATGAGGCCACCAACCTTACCCGGGCACTCAAGGGCCAGAAAACCCAGGGTAACTGGGGCGAATTGATCCTGGAGCGGGTGCTCGAACACGCGGGCCTGGAGAAGGGGCGCGAATATCAGACCCAGGTCAGTCTCAAGGGCCCGGACGGCGAGCGTTTCCAGCCTGACGTGTTGATTTATCTGCCCGGCGACAAACAAGTAGTGGTCGATTCCAAGGTCAGTCTTACCGCGTATCAGCAGTACGTGGCCGCCGAAGATGACGCCATCGGCCAGCATGCTATCAAGCAACATGTGGCGTCATTGCGAGCCCACGTCAAAGGCTTGGCCGGCAAGGATTACAAGCGTCTGGACGGGTTGCACAGCCTGGATTTCGTGTTGTTGTTCGTGCCGATCGAAGCGGCGTTCTCCGCCGCCCTGCAAGCCGAGCCGAACCTGTTCCAGGAAGCCTTCGACCGCAACATCGTGATCGTCAGCCCGACCACGCTGTTGGCGACTTTACGGGTGATCGACAGCTTGTGGAAACAGGAACGCCAGAGCCAGAACGCCCGGGAAATCGCCGAGCGGGCGGGGTGGCTGTACGACAAGTTCGTGCTGTTCATCCAGGACCTGGACGAGATTGGTGGTCGCTTGCAGCAACTGGACAAAGCCTACAGCGCCGCACGCAACAAGCTGACAGAAGGGCGTGGCAACCTGATCAGCCGCAGCGAACAGCTCAAGCTGCTCGGGGCCCGGGCCAGCAAGAGCTTGCCTGCCGAATTGCTCGAACGGGCGATGACGGATGCGGATGGGTTGCCTGAGTTACCGGAAGAAACGGCAAAAGCCCAGGATTAATGAAACCCTTAGGCTTGATGCAAAACCCTGTGGCGAGGGAGCTTGCTCCCACTGGGCTGCGCAGCAGCCCCTTTTTGTGAAAGCTGCGCACTCAAGCGGGAGCAAGCTCCCTCGCCACAGAGGCCACCCTACATCCCCCGAGTTCCCTACAACGGCAAATGCCGACTTAACAACGCCCGCAACGCCGCTGGCTTCACCGGTTTGGCCAGGTAATCCAGTCCCGCCGCGTGCACCTGGGCGATCATCTCGGGGCGACCGTCGGCGCTGATCACCACACCCGGGATCGGCTCACCCATGCGCGTGCGCAACCAGGCCATCAACTCGGTACCGGTCTCGCCGTCGTCCAGATGGAAGTCCACCAGGGCCAATTGCGGCCGTCCCCCCTCGGCAAGCCAACGCTCGCATTCATCGCGGTTGCGCGCCGTCCACACCTGGCAGCCCCAGCGTGTCAGCAGGCTGTTCATGCCGATCAGGATGCTGTCTTCGTTGTCCACGCACAGCACCTGCGCGCCGCTGGGCAAATGGCCGTTGGGTTCGGCTACGGCGGCGGGTACGACTGCCGGTGCGTGGGCCAGGGGAACGCTGACGCTGAACACGCTGCCGCGCCCCGGCCAAGAGCGCACGCGCAAGGTGTGGCCCAGCACGCGGCACAGCCCATCGGCGATTGCCAGTCCCAGCCCCAGGCCTTTTTCAGCGCGGGTCTGGTGGCTGTCCAGGCGTTTGAATTCTTCGAAGATCACCTGCTGCTTATCCTCGGCAATACCCGGGCCGCGATCCCAGACTTCCAGGCACAACTCGCCGCTGCGTCGGCGCACGCCCAGCAACACCGGTCCCTTGGCATAGCGAAAGGCGTTGGTAAGGAAATTCTGCAAGACCCGTCGCAGCAGCTTGATGTCGCTGTCCACCCGCAGGTGTGAGCCTCGCACGCGAAACTTCAGGCCCTGCTCCTGGGCCAGCGCGGTGAACTCGGCGCCGAGGATATCGAACAGCTCATTAAGGGCGAAGGGCTTGCGGTCGGGGTTGATCTTGCCGTTTTCCAGGCGGGAAATGTCCAGCAGATCGGTGATCAAGTCTTCGGCCGAACGCAGCGAACTGTCCAGGTGTTGCACCAGTTGCCGGGCTTCCTGCGGCAGGTCTTCGTGCTGGTGGGACAGCGCAGCGGAAAACAGTCGTGCGGCGTTGAGCGGCTGCATCAAGTCGTGGCTGACCGCCGCCAGGAAACGGGTCTTGGATTGATAGGCCGCTTCGGCGGTGCTTTTGGCATCGGTCAGGGCCAGGTTCAGTTGCGACAATTCCCGGGTGCGCTCAGCCACCCGTTGCTCCAACCCTTCGTTGGCTTCCGTCAGGGCATATTCGGCCTCGCGGAACGCGGTGATGTCGGTGAAGCTCATGACGAACCCGCCGCCGGGCATCGGGTTGCCGATCAGCTCGATCACCCGGCCATTGGGAAACAGTCGCTCGGAGGTATGGGCGCGGCCCTGGCGCATCCAGTGCAGGCGCCGGGCAACATGGACTTCCGCCTCGCCGGGGCCGCACAGGCCGCGTTCGGCGTTGTAGCGGATGATGTCGGCAATGGGCCGGCCGACGCTGATCAACCCGTCCGGGTACTTGAACAACTCCAGGTAGCGCCGGTTCCACGCCACCAACCTAAGGGACTGATCGACCACGCTGATGCCTTGGGTGATGTTCTCGATGGCGCCTTGCAGCAGTGCCCGGTTGAACTGCAGCACTTCCGATGCTTCGTCCGCGATCCGCACGACGTCTTCGAGTTGCATCTCCCGGCCTTCAATCGCGGCTTTTACCACCGCCCGTGTCGAGGACGCCCCCAGTACACCGGCCAACAGGCGTTCGGTGTGGGCGATCCATTCGCTGTCAGCGTTCTGGCTGGGATTGAAGCCCTTGCCCTGGCGGTAGGCAAAGCGGATGAAGCTCTGCCGCGCCCGTTCTTCTCCGACGAAGCGTGCGGCCAACTGCAACAGGTCGTCGATGTGCACCGCGAGCATCGAGCGGGCGCTGGGACGGGCGCTGATTTCCTGGCCGATGAAGCGTCCGGCCTGCCAGTGCTCCGATACGCGCGTGCGTGACAGCACCGACACCCAGGCAAACAGAGTGAAATTACCGGCCAGTGACAGCACCACCCCTTGGGTTAGCGGAGTAATTGGCAGGTTCAATGGGTTGCCGTGCAGCCAGGCCAAACCCGGGAAACTGCCCAGCGACCAGCCCAGGCTGTGGGCGGCGATCGGCAGCACCAGGGTGTAGAACCATAGGAAAATCCCCGTGGCGAGGCCGGCGAATACACCGCGACGGTTGGCCTGCTTCCAGTACAGCGCGCCCAGCATGGCGGGGGCCAGTTGGGTCACGGCCGCGAAGGCAATCTGGCCGATGGTTGCCAGGCTCGCCGTCGAACCCAGCAAGCGGTAGCTGACATAGGCCAGCAGCAGGATCACCACAATGCTCACCCGCCGTACCGAAAGCATCCACTGGCGGAACACTTCGAACGGCCGCTCGGCGTTGTTGCGGCGCAACAGCCAGGGCAGCAGCATGTCGTTGGAGACCATGGTGGACAGCGCCACGCTCGCGACAATCACCATGCCGGTGGCCGCCGAGGCGCCGCCGATGAACGCCAGCACAGCCAGGGCCGGGTGGGCCTGGGCGAGAGGCAGGCTGATGACGAACGAATCCGGCAGTACCGAGCTGGGCAGCATCATTTGCCCGGCAAGGGCGATGGGCACGACAAACAGCGCGGCCAGGGCCAGGTATGCGGGGAATACCCACTTGGCCAGGCGCAGGTCCTGGGGCTCGATGTTTTCCACTACGGTTACGTGAAACTGCCGCGGCAGGCAGATGATCGCCATCATTGCCACACCGGTCTGCACCACCATGGACGGCCAGTTGATGGTTTCCTTCCAGTACTGCTCCAGCCGCGGCGCAAGCATCGCCTGGTCGAACAAATCATCGAAGCCGTCATAAAGACCGAACGTCACGAAGGCGCCGACCGCGAGGAAGGCGAACAGCTTGACCAGGGATTCGAAGGCAATCGCCAACACCATGCCACGGTGGTGCTCGGTGGCGTCAAGGTTGCGGGTGCCGAACACGATGGTGAACAGCGCCAGGATCAGCGAGACAATCAGCGCGGTGTCCTGAGCGCGGGTACCCATCGCATCGGCGCCAGCGCCGATCAGCAGGTTCACGCCGAGCACGATGCCCTTGAGCTGCAAGGCAATGTACGGCAACACGCCCACCAGGCAGATCAACGCCACCACCACCGCCAGGGATTGGGACTTGCCGTAGCGGGCGGCGATGAAGTCGGCGATGGAGGTGATGTTCTCCTGCTTGCTGATCATCACCATTTTTTGCAGCACCCACGGCGCCAGCACCATCAGCAGGATCGGCCCGAGGTAGATTGGCAGGAATGACCAGAGCTGTTCGGCGGCCTGGCCCACGGCGCCAAAGAACGTCCAGCTGGTGCAATACACCGCCAGCGACAGGCTGTAAACCCAGGCCCGCACCCGAGGCGGCAACGGCGTGCTGCGCCGGTCGCCGTAGAAGGCGATGGCGAACATGATGGCCATATAGGCCAGGGCAACAACGGCGATCAACCCGCTGGACAACGACATGGAAACTCCCGGACAAAGACACCGGGACTCGAGCCCGGCAAGACAGTCTCGCATGCCCGTCCGGGTTCGTCAGTGTCGACCAAGGTCGGGGCGTGGCGGGGTGTTGGGGCTTTTTGGGTTTGTAATGTTTGTGCGGGCCTCATCGCGAGCAAGCTCGCTCCCACAAGGGACTTGGGGCGAATACAGATCCATGGTTCACCCAGATCAAATGTGGGAGCGGGCTTGCTCGCGAATGCGGTCTTACTGACCCAGCGCGATATCCACCAACCGATACAACTCCTCGGCGTCCAGCGGCGCGGTGGCGAACAGGATGCGAAACACCGTCGGTGCCACCACCACGTTGACCAGGCGTTCGATGCCTGGATTGGGCTCGTCGGGATAACGATCCAGAATCGTCTGCAACTGGGCGCTGATGATTCCCACGCAATACCCCGGCGTAGCGCAGGCCTGGATGTCGCGCATCATGTTGCGCCCGGGCTCGGAGCTCATTTCGTCCAGGTACTGTTCGGCCCAGGCCAACAGGTCGCCGCGCAGGCTGCCGGTGTTGGCCGGTTCGCTGTCGGGGCGCATGCGGGCGATGGCGACGTCCGCCAGCAACGCCGGCAGATCGCCCCAGCGCCGATAGATCGTGGACGGCGTTACCCCCGCGCGCGCGGCGATTTGCGGCACGGTCAAGGTGGCGCGGTCCTGCTCCTGAAGCAGGGCGCGGACCGCCGAATGAATCGATTCCTGTACCCGGGCGCTTCTGCCGCCGGGGCGTAAACCTTCTTTAATAGCCATGGGTCGGACCTTAACACAAAGAATTTGCTTTAAGCGCACAGCGGTAGCACACTCGGCAAAAGCAAAAAATTAGCTTTTGTGCTTTTGCCTTTGGAGTGTGCCCATGTCTCGTCCAGCTTCGACCGGTGCCAGCCTGATCTTCCTGGCGCTTACCTTGCTCGGTTTTCTCGCCGCCTCCAGTGCGCCGACGCCGTTGTATCACCTCTATCAGGATCAGTTGCACTTTTCCCCGGCAGTGCTGACGCTGATTTTCGGTGTGTATGCGTTCAGTCTGTTGGCAGCCCTGCTGACTGTGGGTTCGCTGTCGGATTACCTGGGCCGCAAACCGGTTATTTTCGTCGCGTTGTTGCTCAACATGCTGGCGATGCTGCTGTTTATCAATGCTGACAGTGTCGCCTGGTTGATCAGCGCGCGGTTGATCCAAGGCTTTGCCACGGGCATGGCCACCAGTGTGCTGGGTGCGGCGTTGCTGGATTTCGATCGTCGGCAGGGTCCGTTGATCACCAGCATCGCACCGCTGTTGGGCATGGCATGCGGGGCGCTGGGTTGTGGCCTGTTGGCTGAGTACGCACCGTTGCCCCTGCAACTGACGTATTGGATTTTGCTGGGGTTGTTCCTCGCCCAGGCCCTTTACCTCTGGCGGCTGGCGGAGAGCGTCAGCCCACAAGCCGGCGCCTGGCAGTCCTTGCGCCCGACCTTGCATGTGCCGGTCCAGGCGCGAGGCGCCTTGTGGCTGATATTGCCATTGAACCTTGCGGCGTGGGCGGTGGGCGGCTTCTATTTGTCGCTGGCGCCTTCGCTGGTGCGGGCTGCGACGGGATCGACCTCCAACCTGATCGGCGGCGCGCTAGTGGCGGTGTTGACGCTCAGCGGTGCGTTGTCCATCTACACGCTGCGCAACCAGGGCGCAGACAAGATGTTGCGCCTGTCCGCAAGTCTCCTGGTCATCGGCCTGACGCTGGTGCTGGTCGCGGTGCACGGGGGCAGCTTGCCGTTGTTCTTCGTCGGCACGCTGGTCACCGGCAGCGGTTTCGGCGCCGGGTTCCTTGGAGCCTTGCGCAGCATCATGCCCCTGGCATTGCCCCATGAGCGAGCCGGTTTGATGTCGGCATTCTACGTCCTCAGCTATCTGGCGTTCAGCTTGCCGTCGCTGCTGGCCGGGAACCTGACGCGGGTGTTCGGGTTGATCCCCACCACGGATGGTTATGGCGCTGTGCTGATCGTGTTGTCGGCTGCTGCGTTGTTGGGTTTGTTGCGCCAGCCTGGGAAAAGAGCAGACGTTGGCGTTCGGCCTTGAAGGCTTGGATTGCAGGCGCCGCTGTCGGTTGATTTGCGCTAGCCTTGGCGTCTCAATTTTCATGGACCGATCCCTTTGAAAATCATCCGCAGCAAATCCTTCACCGGCGAGCGCGCGTGGGCCGCGCTGGATATCGCCAACATGAACGGCATCACCACGCGCCTGCACTGGACCGATCAGCCGTACAAGTGGCACATCAATGACGGGCAGGAAGTCTTCGTGGTGCTCGATGGGCAAGTGCAGATGTGCTATCGGGAAGAGGGCGTCGTAAAAGAGGTCCTGCTGGGAGTGGGAGATATTTTCTACGCCTCGGTGGGTGCCGAGCACGTGGCCAAGCCGTTGGGCGAAGCGAGAGTCCTGGTGATCGAGACCGAAGGCAGCGTCTGACTTATTTGCAAAACCGATAACAGATAGAGAAATTACCCGTTATATAGATATTCGATTCGGCTCTAGCATGGCTCCACCTCATCCGGGGAAGGAGTTCGCCATGACATGCTGTGCTGCTAAAAGCCGTTTGCGTCCATTGAGCCATTTGCCCAGGCCGCTGGAGGCTATCCGCCAATTCACGCCGAACTGGTTTGCCGTGGTAATGGGTACTGGCGTATTGGCCTTGGCCCTGGCGCAGTGGCCGGCGAACATGCCCGGCCTGCGTGCCGTGGGCGAAGGCTTGTGGTTGTTCAACATGGTTTTGTTCGTCGTGTTCTCCGGAATGTACACGGCCCGTTGGCTGTTGTTCTTCGATGAGGCGCGACGGATCTTTGGCCATTCAACCGTGTCGATGTTTTTTGGCACCATTCCCATGGGCCTGGCCACGATCATCAATGGCTTCCTCGTGTATGGGCTGCCGCGTTGGGGCGACGGTGTGGTGCCGTTGGCCGAGGCGTTATGGTGGATCGACGTGGCAATGTCGCTGGCTTGTGGCGTGCTGATTCCATTCCTGATGTTCACCCGTCAAGTGCATCGGATCGACCAGATGACTGCGGTATGGCTGTTGCCGGTGGTGGCCGCCGAAGTTGCCGCCGCCAGTGGCGGGCTGTTGGCACCGCATCTGGCAGACGTTCATGCGCAACTGGTGATGCTGGTGACGAGCTACGTACTCTGGGCATTTTCCCTACCGGTAGCGTTCAGCATCCTGACGATCCTGCTGTTGCGCATGGCCCTGCATAAATTGCCCCACGAAAACATGGCCGCCTCGAGCTGGCTAGCCCTTGGCCCCATTGGCACCGGCGCCCTGGGCATGCTTTTGCTGGGCAGTGATGCACCGCTGATCTTTACCGCAAACGGCCTGCCCGGCGTGGGCGAAATCGCCGCCGGCCTGGGCTTGGTCGCCGGTATCACACTGTGGGGCTTGGGATTCTGGTGGATGCTGATGGCGCTGCTGATCACCGCGCGCTATCTACGGGCCGGGATTCCCTTCAACCTTGGCTGGTGGGGTTTTACCTTTCCCTTGGGTGTGTATGCGCTGACCACGCTGAAGCTGGCGGAGGTGTTGCACCTGGGTTTTTTCAGCCTGTTTGGAGGCGTGTTGGTGGCGATGCTGGTGGTGATGTGGCTGATCGTCGGACGGCGTACCGTGCTGGGCGCCTGGCACGGCGAGTTGTTTGTGTCGCCGTGCATTGCGGGGCTGGCGAAATAATCGCTAAAGACAGGTAATGTGTGGCCTGGATCAAAAAACGTAATTCCAATAAGCGTCCACGCCACTCAGGAACATGGAAGATGAGTCACCCTTCGCAGTTCACCTTGCTTCGCACGCGGCGTTTCCTGCCGTTCTTCATCACGCAGTCCCTGGGCGCGTTCAACGACAACATTTTCAAGCAGTCGCTGATCCTCGCCATCCTCTACAAATTGACCATCGAAGGCGATCGCTCGATCTGGGTCAACCTCTGTGCACTGCTGTTCATCCTGCCGTTTTTTCTGTTCTCGGCGCTGGCGGGGCAGTTTGGGGAAAAGTTCGCCAAGGATGCGTTGATTCGCCTGATCAAACTCGGCGAAATCGTCATCATGACGGTCGGCGCGGTGGGCTTCGTATCCGATCATCTGTCGCTGATGCTGCTGGCGCTGTTCGCCATGGGCACGCATTCGGCGCTGTTCGGCCCCGTGAAGTATTCGATCCTGCCGCAAGCGTTGCGCGAGGACGAGTTGGTTGGCGGCAACGGCCTGGTGGAAATGGGCACGTTCCTGGCCATTCTTGCCGGTACCATCGGTGCCGGGATCATGATGTCCTCGGCCCATTACGCCCCCGTGGTGTCGACCGCGATCATCGGCGTCGCCGTGCTCGGTTACCTGGCCAGCCGCAGCATACCGCGAGCCGCGGCGGCCTCGCCGCAAATGCGCCTGAACTGGAATATTTTCAGCCAGTCCTGGGCGACCCTGAAGCTGGGGCTGGGACAAACCCCGGCGGTGTCTCGTTCGATTGTCGGCAACTCCTGGTTCTGGTTCGTCGGGGCGATTTACCTGACGCAGATCCCGGCCTACGCCAAGGAATGGATGCACGGCGATGAAACCGTGGTGACCTTGATCCTGACGGTTTTTTCGGTGGGGATCGCCCTGGGTTCGATGCTCTGCGAGAAGTTGTCCGGGCGCAAAGTGGAGATCGGCCTGGTGCCGTTCGGTTCGTTCGGTTTGACGGTGTTCGGGCTGTTGCTGTGGTGGCATTCCGGCGCAATTCCTGACAGTGTCGATGGCCATGGTTGGCTGCAGGTGCTCGGCTTCGGTCACGCCTGGCTGGTGTTGATCGACATCCTCGGCCTGGGTGTGTTTGGCGGTTTCTACATCGTGCCGCTGTACGCGTTGATCCAGTCGCGCACCGTCGAAAACGAACGGGCGCGGGTGATCGCCGCCAACAACATCCTCAATGCGTTGTTCATGGTGGTTTCGGCCATTGTCTCCATCGTATTGCTGAGCCTGGCCAAACTGTCGATCCCGCAACTGTTCCTGGTGGTGTCGCTGTTGAACATCGGCGTCAACGCCTACATCTTCAAGATCGTTCCAGAGTTCAGCATGCGTTTCATGATCTGGCTGCTGAGCCATTCCATGTACCGCGTCGAGCATCGCAACCTGGAAGCGATTCCGGATGAAGGTGCGGCGCTGTTGGTGTGCAATCACGTGTCCTTTGTCGATGCCTTGCTGATTGGCGGTGCGGTGCGTCGGCCGATTCGCTTCGTGATGTACTACAAGATCTACAACCTGCCGGTGCTGAATTTCATTTTCCGCACCGCCGGAACGATCCCCATCGCCGGGCGCCAGGAAGACATTCATATCTACGAAAAGGCTTTCACCCGAATCGCTCAGTACCTGAAGGACGGTGAGCTGGTGTGCATCTTCCCTGAAGGAAAATTGACCGCTGACGGTGAGATCAATGAGTTCAAGAGCGGGCTGACACGCATCCTCCAGGAAACCCCGGTGCCGGTGATTCCCCTGGCGTTGCAGGGGCTGTGGGGGAGTTTCTTCAGCCGTGATCCACGCAAGGGCGTGTTCCGCCGGTTCTGGTCGCGGATTACCCTGGTGGCGGGTTCGGCGGTTGCGGTGGAGGGGGCGACACCTTCGAAGTTGCAGGCGGTGGTGGGAGAGTTGCGCGGGGCAGTTAGATAGCCTGCGAGCTATAGACTAATCGCGAGCTGGCTCGCTCGCACAGTGGACCGCGTCGAACTCGGTCAAAATGTGGGAGCGAGCCTGCTCGCGATAGCGATAGTGGCCTTAAGCGCTGATCTTGAGCCCGATCAGCCCGGCAACGATCAACGCCACGCTCGCCAACCGAACCGGCGCCATCGATTCACCAAACAGAATGATCCCGGCAATCACAGTGCCCACGGCCCCGACTCCGGTCCAGATCGCATAGGCTGTGCCCAGGGGCAATTGCTTCACTGCCAGGCCGAGCAGGCCCAGGCTGATCACCATGGCGGCAATCGTCAGTGCAGTGGGAAGAGGGCGGCTGAAACCGTCGGTGTACTTCAGGCCGACGGCCCAGCCGACTTCGAACAGGCCGGCAAAAAACAGAATGATCCAGGACATCACGTACCTCCATCGATGGATGGGGTCGTCCCCGGATTAACACTTGATCGACAGGCATGATCGAGTGGCGGGGCCGTCCCCGCGCTCGATTGATAGAGTGCCCATTATTGACCACTCGATCAAGTCTGCTTACTCGGCGGTTTGCCGGGCGGCGAGGGCGTCGCGGTCCTGTTTTTCGCTCATGCGGCGGAAATAGGTCGAGAGCAGGGCCCCGGAAATGTTGTGCCAGACGCTGAACAGCGCGCTGGGCACTGCCGCCAGCGGGGAAAAGTGTGCACTGGCCAACGCCGCGCCCAGGCCGGAGTTCTGCATGCCCACTTCCAGTGCCAGGGATTTACGCTGGGCCAGCGGCAGCTTGAACAGATGCCCAGTGAAATAGCCCAGCAAAAAGCCGAAGCTATTGTGTAACATCACCACGGCCATGATCAGCAGCCCCGATTCGGCAATCTTCGCCTGGCTGGCGGCAACGACGGCGGTCACGATGATGACGATGCTCACCACCGACACCAGTGGCAACACCTCCACAGCATGACGGACCTTGTTCCCCAGCAGCCGTTGCGCCACCACGCCCAGCACGATGGGCAGCAGCACCACTTGCAGGATCGACCAGAACAACTCCATGAACGACACCGGCAGCCAGGCCGAGGCCAGCAGCCAGATCAGCGCCGGGGTCAGCAGTGGTGCGAGCAAGGTGGTGACGGCGGCGATGGCCACCGACAAGGCCAGGTCGCCGCGGGCCAGCCAGGTCATGACGTTCGACGAGGTGCCGCTCGGGCAGCAGCCCACCAGGATCACGCCGACGGCGATTTCCGGCGGCAAATGGAAAACTTGGCAGAGCAACCACGCCACGCCTGGCATGATCACGAAATGAGCGACCACGCCCAAGGCCACGCGCCATGGGTGACGCGCGACTTCGGCGAAATCATCGAGCTTGAGGGTCAGGCCCATGCCAAACATCACCAGCCCTAGCAACGGCACAATGGCGCTTTTCAAACCGATGAACCAGGCCGGTTGCAGAAACGCCACGATGGCGAAAATCAGAACCCAGTAAGCGAAGGTATTGCCGACAAAGCGGCTCAATGCAGCCAATGCGCGCATGACCTGATCCTTATTATTGATAAACCACAAATATAAATGTGGGAGCGGGCTTGCTCGCGAAAGCGGGGCATCAGTCAACTATCAACTGACTGACACACCGCCTTCGCGAGCAAGCCCGCTCCCACAGGTTAATCACCAACCTTTAGATCCCCTGCGGAATCTCTTCCCCGCCCAACGCTTCAACCAGCGCCGGCAAGAATTCGCCGAACGTCAACATCATCAACGTGAAGCTGGCGTCCAACTGGCCGAGGGCTTCGTCGCCGCCGTCCTGCTCTGCCTGGTCTTGCAGCAGGTCTTCGAACTTCAGGCGCTTGACCACCATCTTGTCGTCGAGCACGAAGGACAGCTTGTCCTGCCAGGCCAGCGACAACTGGGTCACCACCTTGCCGGTGTTCAAGTGCAGCTGGATTTCGTCGCTGGTCAGGTCTTGACGCTTGCAGCGCACAATGCCGCCGTCTTCGTGGGTGTCGCGCAGTTCGCATTCGTCCAGCACGAAGAAGTCGTCGGCGGCTTTCTGGGTCTTGACCCAGTCGGTCATGGTGGCGGTCGGGGCCATTTTCACCGTGAGCGGGCGCACCGGCAGCGAGCCGATGACTTCGCGCAGGGTCGACAGCAGGTCTTCGGCGCGTTTCGGGCTGGCCGAATTCACCAGGATCAGGCCCTGTTTCGGCGCGATGGCGGCGAAGGTGGACGAGCGGCGAATGAATGCACGTGGCAGGAACGCCTGGATGATTTCATCCTTGAGCTGGTCCCGTTCCTTTTTATAGACCTTGCGCATTTGCTCGGCCTCGATCTCTTCGACCTTTTCCTTCAAGGCGTCGCGCACGACGCTGCCAGGCAGGATGCGTTCTTCCTTGCGAGCGGCGATCAGCAGGAAATCCTGGCTGATATGCACCAATGGCGCGTCTTCGCCTTTGCCAAACGGCGCGACGAAACCGTAAGTGGTCAACTCCTGGCTTGCACATGGACGCGCCAGTTTGCTGGCCAGTGCAGTTTCCAACGCCTCGGCATCAAAAGGCAGATCTTGGGTCAGGCGATAGATAAGCAGGTTTTTGAACCACATGGGGTGAGTCTCTCCTTTATACAAAGGGGGGCATTATTCTCTTCGCGGCGCGATAGGCCAACCCTTCGCTAAGCCTTTGGAAGGCCTGAAAAAATTAATTTAAAAAGTGCTTGCCAGCTTAAAGGCTGCTCCGTAGAATGCGCGCCACACCGAAAGCGAAGGGTGATTAGCTCAGCTGGGAGAGCGTCTGCCTTACAAGCAGAATGTCGGCGGTTCGATCCCGTCATCACCCACCATTCGTTAACAGTGTTACGCGCAGCGGTAGTTCAGTCGGTTAGAATACCGGCCTGTCACGCCGGGGGTCGCGGGTTCGAGTCCCGTCCGCTGCGCCATATTCGGTTATCTGGAACGCTGAACGCCAGGTGACCACGGAAAGCCCGCTAATGCGGGCTTTTTGCTGTTTGCAGTTCCTGCGGTGCGCAGCTCTTCATTCTTTTTTTGCTGAATTTTTAATTAAATCAGCACGTTACGAAAAACTGTGAGAGAATGCGCCCCGCATCGAAAGTGAAGGGTGATTAGCTCAGCTGGGAGAGCGTCTGCCTTACAAGCAGAATGTCGGCGGTTCGATCCCGTCATCACCCACCAAGCTTTCAATGTTACGCGCAGCGGTAGTTCAGTCGGTTAGAATACCGGCCTGTCACGCCGGGGGTCGCGGGTTCGAGTCCCGTCCGCTGCGCCATCTTCGATGACCTGGAACACTGAACGCCAGGTTGCCAACAAAAAGCCCGCTCAATCGAGCGGGCTTTTTGCTGTCTGGCGTTTGCCGTTTACCTACTGCTCGGCGTTACGGCTGTGACGGTAATCGCTGACCGCTTCATACACCGCTTTGCGCAAACGGTTGATGCCGCCGATGGGGCGATGGGCCTCAATGCCGAACCAAGGGTTGAAGGACTGGTTGTCGCAAGCCAGGTTCAGCTTGGGCGTATCGAAGTCCTGAGGCGGCACCTTGACGCGCGCTACCGTCTCGAACGGGGCGTCGCTTTCTTGCCATTCAATGCTGGTGTCTTCGATGGGCATGTACTTGCTCGGATCCTGGCGCTGGATCTGCAGAACAAAACATGCCGGCACCCGATCTGTGGATAACTGTTGGGCCAGGGCGCTGCGCAAGAAATTTGGCAGGTCCTGGTTTTGCGCCGGCAGGGTATAGGCCGGGCAGCTGTCCGGGTCTGGCGCGACACGGAACTTGGCGTTGGCTTCACCGAACTTGTAGGGCGATACGGAAAAGTACGTGGTCTGGGTCGGACTGGCCGGTGGCGGCGAGAGGGTCGCCAGGGCGATGAACAAATGGCGGATCTGCCAGCTGCGCGGATCCACGCTCGGAAAGAAAGCCAGTGCTTTTTTTCCATCGGCTTGCGCGGCCACATTCTGACGATATTCGGCGACATCGCTGACGAAGAAGTTCGGATGATTGAACATCACGAAGTCCTGTTCGCCTTGCGACTGGCGCTCTTCCAGCAATTGCTTGCCCGGCAAGTTCAGCAGTTTGATGGCCATTCCGCGGGCATCGCGCAGGCTGTCGAACTGTGGATAAGCATTGCCGTTGGACAGACGTATGGTCGCTTGCCAGACCTTGCCCGGCTCGGCGAAAACCCCTTGGCGCAACGGCGCCGGCAAGTCGTTCGGCACTGTGACCTCGGCGATGACGCAACCGTGCGCCTTGGCATGGGCGTCCCGCAGATAGCGGGTCCCTTCGCGGTGTTGGTCGACGATGCGAATGGCGGTCTGGATGATGTCCCGGGTCATGGTTGCTTCGCCGGGAGGTACTTGTTCTTTGTCCGGGACCGGGCCGCTGTGTTGCCAGGCGAACCATGCCGCGGCCAGCGCCCAGCCCAGTAGCCCGAGGCCCAGCAGCCACAGGAATGTCTTGGCCAAAAAAGCGCCGAGGCGCAGCCAGAGCGTGATCAGCATGCAAACATCCTTTTACCTGTGGGGGTGATCATCAAAGTTGCGATTCCAGCGGCCCGCCCAGCACTTTTAAATATTCCAGCAGGGCCCAGCGTTCCTGCGGTTGCAGCAGGCGGCCAATCACGCCGTTGCCGCGTTCACCGGCGCGGAATTCATGTCCACTGTTGTGGTTGCCGGTGATCCGGGTATCGAAGAGAAAACCGTTGGTAAAGGCTTCGGTACGGTAGCCCAAGTGGCGTGGATCGTATTCGAAGCTTCCTTTATAGAAAGTGGTCGCTCGCTCGTCCTGGGGTGAGAGCAATTGATAGATCGTCGGCACCGAGCCGTTATGCAGGAACGGCGGCGTGGCCCAGACGCCCGCCAGCGGCCTGGCCTTGTAGGCGCGCAGTTCGCGCACGCCGATGGGCAGGCCGAAACCGTCCAAGGCCGGGCGCTCTGCCGGGGTGACGCCGGCGTCGCGGTAAGCGCGGTTTTCAACGAATGCGGTGACGTAGGCCAGGGCTTTGGCGACCGAGAGCTGGCTCATGTCCAGCGGTTGCGTCGGCGTCGGATGCAGTTGCACTTCCAGCTTCGCCAACTCGGCCGGATCCCATTGCAGGCTGGTCAGGTCGAAGCGATGGTCAGCGATGTTGTTGGCGGCGCCCGGGTCGGTGCCGATCAATTGCACGGGCAGCATGTGCAATTGCTGGACGGGCCTGTCAGGCCCCTGGACCACCTTCGGCACGTGGCAGCCGGCGCAGTTTTCGGTGAACAAGGCGCGGCCCTTGGCGGCCAGGGGTTTATCGATCGAGCCCAAAAGTGCTTCCGGCCATACGGGCGGCTTGAGCAGTTGCAGGGTTTCTTCGATCTTGTTCAGGTCGCGCACGCGCACGCTGGAAGGATAACGCGCGTCGCCCCGCAACGGTTTGCCCTGGGCATCGAAGAAATTCAGCGTGGCGCCGACACCGAGTGCCTCGCCCACGTTGCGCGCCATCGGCTGCTGCGCCGAGCCATTCCATTGCACCCAGTCGAATGTCCAGATTTCCCACAATTGCGGGTAATCCACCGGTGCGTTGGCGACCCGGTAGTTTTCTGCCGAAATGGCGTCGCCAAAACTGGCGTTGGCAATGCGGCCGAAGGCGTCAGTACGGCCAGGGCCTTCTTGCGTGGGGTATAGGCCGCGGTGGGTATCATTCCAGGCCACCCGCAGGAACGTATCCAGAGAGGCCTTGAAAGCTGTGCGCAACGCCTCGTGGCCGCTGTCGTAATCCTTGCCCAGTACCTGGCGGGCGAAACGTTCGAATTTCCAGGGGTTGTAGTAAGTGGACGCCAGGCTGGCGACCAGTGCCTGTCCGAAACTGCCTCCGCGCAATGTAGGAACACTGGAAGGCAGAACGTGTTGAGCCGACCCGCCATCGATTCGTATCGCCTGGCCCTTGAAGCGCAATTCGCCGGTGTGGCAAGCGGCGCAAGTGATATCCAGGAATTGGTCGTTGCTGCCCGGGTTCTGGTGCCGTGCGAAACCTACCGGCAAATTGCCGGGATTGCCGGGCGAAGCTTTCTGCGCCGGGTCGACCAGGAAACCGAAACGCGCCAGGTACTCAGGCGCAGCGAAGCGCTGTTGCGAAAACGGCAGTTCGAGGGCCGTGAACCATTCGTAGCGCAGGCCTTTGACCTGTGTGCCCTGGGGCGTGAAGTAATACGTCTGGCGCTCGGCGGCGCTCCATTGATCCAGGTAATGCACCTGTTCGACGGGGGTATAGAACGGCAATCGCGGATTGGCGATGTAATAAAGCACCACGGCCACGACAACGATCAGCAGCGCGAGGAGCAGCAAAAGAATGCGAGAGAGAAGGCGCACGGTAACGTCCTTGTTTTGTTGATATGCACTTATGCCTCAGTGCCGCGCGGCGGGCAAGTGGCCATTACCTGCGGCTTGGAGGGCAGCGGCAATTTGTCCCTGTACGTAACGGATGACAGATGCTTCATCCGCCCAGCCGTAAAAAGCGTTTGCGGACCTGAACTTATCCTCACTTTGTGGCTCACATGCCGGTAGCCATTGGTCGTGGCCGCCTGATAAGCTCGCGGCTTTACTCGATTGCCCTTTAGGCGCATGAACAAGGAAATAGCATGAAACAGCATCGGTTGGCGGCGGCGGTAGCCCTGGTTGGCCTGGTACTCGCGGGTTGCGACTCGCAGACCAGCGTAGAGCTGAAAACCCCGGCGCAGAAAGCTTCCTACGGTATCGGCCTGAACATGGGCAAAAGCCTGGCTCAGGAAGGTATGGATGACCTGGACTCCAAGGCAGTCGCCCAGGGCATCGAAGATGCCGTCGGCAAGAAGGAACAGAAGCTGAAAGACGACGAACTGGTCGAGGCCTTTGCCGCACTGCAAAAACGTGCCGAAGAGCGCATGGCCAAGATGAGCGAAGAGTCGGCAGCTGCCGGCAAGAAATTCCTCGAGGAAAACGGCAAGAAAGCCGGTGTCACCACCACCGCTTCCGGCCTGCAGTACGAAGTGGTCAAGAAAGCCGACGGCCCACAGCCTAAGCCGACCGATGTCGTGACTGTTCACTACACCGGCAAGCTGACCAACGGCACCGTGTTCGACAGCTCCGTTGAACGTGGCAGCCCGATCGATCTGCCGGTCAGCGGCGTGATTCCGGGTTGGGTCGAAGGTCTGCAACTGATGCACGTCGGTGAGAAGTACAAGCTGTACATCCCGAGCGACCTGGCCTACGGCGCCCAGAGCCCGAGCCCGGCCATCCCCGCCAACTCGGTTCTGGTATTCGACCTGGAGCTGCTGGCCATCAAGGATCCGGCAAAAGAAGACGCAGCCAAGTAATTGCGTCTGCTATAACGACAACGCCTCGCTTATGCGGGGCGTTGTTGCATCCGGGCGGTGGAAATATCAAAAAAACCGAACGCACAACGCAGGCGGCAGTCATAGGCAATACAGGCGCTGTGCTAGACGCAGTCAGCCGATCAAGTCAATGAAATGTTGGGTTTTTTTATGTGAGTAAAAAACGCCCGATTTAAGCCTGGCCCTTATGGAACGGGGGCTACAGCGCTGAAACGCAGCTCTGTTCACAAGGTTATCCACAATTTGTGTGGATAACATTTCAGTGGGAGAAAAAATGAACGCACCGTGGAATTTTGCGCGATTCCTGCCCTTGGCAGGGCGTCTGCTGGCCCGCGGTCGATTGCCGACGTTGTTGTTTGCCGTCGCCAGCAAGGGGGCCCGGGAAGGCGGTCGGCTGGGTAAGCTCAAGGAGGACCTGCGTTTGTTGCAGGCCCTGTGCCTGGCCTACTGGCGCGGCGAATACCGGGCGGTGAGTGCCAAGTCGATGCTTTCGGTGGTGGCGGGGCTCATGTATTTCCTCAGTCCCCTGGATGCGATTCCGGACATCCTGCCGATGTTCGGCATGTTCGATGACATCGCAGTGCTGGCATGGGTCATGAAGACCCTCGACGTCGAACTCGACGCGTTTCGCGCCTGGCGTTATCGTCAATCCCCCGAGAAGCTTGCCCGGGTTGAACGACTTCCCGATACCCCGGAACAACTCCAACACCAAGGTCGGGAAAAGCCCTGATCCTGCGCCTCTTGCCCCAGACAATTCATCACCCGCGACCTTAGCCGGTATTAGGATTACACTTCCAAGGAAAAAGGCTGACTCGCTAAGTGTTTTTGTCCTACGGGGTAGACATGGATATTCAGATAATCACCCGCGACGGAGAGCCCGAATACGCGGTTTTGCCGTGGGAGCAGTACCAGTCGTTGTTGAAGGCAGCAGGCATCGAACAAGCCCCACCGCGTGAAGCGACAGTCCGTCACGCGGCGGCCCCGGGTCAGGTTCTCCCTGGCCTGGATCAATTACGCAGTTTGCGCGAAGGGAAGGGCATCGCCATCGAGGCGCTGGCCCGCACGGTAGGTATCAGCCCGTCATATCTGGCCTTGATCGAGAGCGGCGAGCGACAGCCCGATGCCGCGATTCGGCGCAGTCTGGCCTGGGAACTGACGGTGCCGGGTTGGAGGGAAGAATCGTGAGCGTACGCATCAGTCGGCAGCATTGGGATGGGTTACTGGGGGAGTTGGACCAGGCGCGCCGCCAGCGCCACCTATTGACGTACCGCGCGTTGCTGGAACGCTTGCAGCTTCCCAGCCCTGCCATGCAGACCTTGACTGCGGCCCTTGAACACCTGGCGGCGCTGGATGCCCGGGCGGAACAACCGCTACGCAGCTCACTGGTCATCAGCCAGGGCGCCAGCCGTTTACCGCGCACCGGGTTCTTCGAGTGCGTTGAGCGCCTCGGTCGTTTTTCCGGGCCTTCCGATGGCGTGGCCGCCGCTTCCTGGCACGCTTCTGAAGTGGTCCGGGTATTTGAATACGAATACCCCGAGTCGGCGGAGGCCTGAGTGCTCTGGCGGATCAAGGCTCGGCTCGGCTACTGGCTGGCGCGACGGTTGTTTCATTGGCAATGGTTTGTCCGCCAACCTCGCGGCTGGGCCTGGCTCGAGGGCCAGTTCTCGCGCATGGCGAACCTGGGCGACGTCGGTGCGCAAAGTTTTTACGGGCACATCCTGACGTTTCGTGGCCAGGGGCTGGGCGCCCGCGAAGAAGGGGTTCGCCTGCTGCGGCTGGCGGCACTGGCGGGCGACGGCAAGGCCGCTTACCAGGTCGGTGTGATCAGCCTGGCCGGTACGGCCAGCAAGGCGCCGGATCCGGTCGAAGCGGCACGCTGGTGGACCTTGGCAGCGAAGGCCGGGCATCCGCTGGCTGAAATCAAGCTCAAGTCGCTCGATGCCCGTAACCCGTAGGGCAATTAGCGAATCGCCCTACGCCCGCTGCTTCTTTCGCTGACTTTTTTCCTCATCGATCCCCGGCACAGTCTCGCGCTTCCTGAGCGCTGCGAGACGTCTGCCCATGTCCGACCGTTTTTTCCTGCTGGCCCTTGATCGAGCCGTGTCCCAATGGACCCGATAAGCCGTATCGAGCAGGAACTCGACAGTTTCCCAGGCACCTTGTCGATCTACCGCGAGCAGCTCGAACGCTGGTATAGCCAGGCCGCGGACCGGGCCAGCCATCTAGTCGACTTGCCCTCGCTGATGGGCATGGAACGGTTGATCCGTTTCGGCGACAGCAGCACCGCCGTCAGCACCGGTGATGATGATTTCCTCTCTACCGTCGTTCGCTGCCCGCAAGGCGGGGTGATGACCATCGAGAGCAAATTCGAGTCGGTGTATGACATTCCGCTGGGCGACATCGTGGTGGATGTCGTCGCGGTGGACAGCGGCGAGATCACGCCAGTCAAGCTCGATGCCCAGGGCATCGGGACTTTCGAGGGGGAAGCGGGCCGGTTCTATCAGGTTCATGTCCAGGGCGAAGTTTCATCCGCACAAATCAACAGCCTGTTTTCTTCCTACGATGGCCTGAGCATTGAGCTGACGGACTGGTTACGTGGTGAGTGGCAGGGCTTCAAGCCGCAGTGGGCGCAGCAATCATTAGCGACCTCGGCGGCAGCGGTGGGCAACGGGCTGCTCGCCGGCAGTTGGGCAGCGATCGAAGGGGTGTGGGACAGCATTGGCCTGCTGTCGGACATCCTCAAGGACCCTGGTCAATTTATTGAGCGTTTGGGCGCCAGCGCTGCTCAGTTGCAAAAGCTCGCGCTGGACACGCCACTGGTCATGGCGAAGCTGCAATTGCTGGCCAGTGACGAAGCCGCGTTATGCCTGCTGGTGCGCACCGCCAGTCTCTGGCTGGACATGTTGCCGCCTAGCGAGGTGGCCGGCGAAGCGGCCGAAGCCTTATCGACTGTGGCGGTGCAGCTGCTGATCGATCTGTTGATCGGTGTGGTCTTGACCTTCACCGGGGCGGCTACCGGCGTGGCGTATTTGTCGATGCGCTTGGGGCATGTGGGCGTGCGGCTGCTGAACGCCATGCAGCGTTTTATCAGCGCGATGTTCGCGGTGGTCAACGGCTTCATGACCTATGTGGATCGCTACAAGACCGTAGCGGCCCGGGGGATCGCGGCCGGAGTTAAAAAGGGGCGTATGCAGCTTCGCTGGGACGCGCAGCGCAATACCACACTGAAAAAAGACGAATCCTACGTCGACGCGCCCAAACAATCGAAAAACCCCAACGGCGACAGCGCCGACATCGCAGCCCGGACCCAAACCAGCGGTTGCCCGGTGTCGATGGTCACCGGCGAAGAACTGCTGACCCTCGAGGACGGCACGCTCGATGGTCGGCTGCCGTTTGTCTTCACCCGCCTGTACCGCACCAGCGCCGTGGACCTGGACGTTGGGCTCGGACGCGGCTGGAGCCATGCCCTGGCCCATCGCTTGGAGCTGGAGGGCGAGCAGGTCATCTGGGTCGACCAGGAAAACCGCCGCACCCCGTTTCCACTGCCCGATACCCGGCGTCCGGCGATCCACAACAGCCTGGCCCGCGCCGCGATTTACTTAGGGGCCGAGCCGGACGAGCTGATCATCGCCCAGCCCGGCGAGCAGGCACCTTTCCTACATTTTCGCGACGGTCGTCTGACCGCCCTCAGTGATCGGTACGACAACCGCCTGACGATCCAGCGCAACCTCCACGGCGACATCAGCCGCCTCGACAACGGTGCCGGACGCGCCCTGCGGCTGCGTTACGAGCAGCGTCAGCTGATCGCCGTGGATTATCAATCCTTCCACCCAGCCGCCAGCCTGGATGAAGCCTGGCGTACCGAACAGACCCTGGCGTCCTACCGCTACGACGGACGTTCCCGACTGATCGAAGCGACCAACGCCGTCGGTGAAAGCGAGCGCTACGACTACGACGACCAGCACGTCATCCTCCAGCGGCAACTGGCCGGCGGGGCCAGCTTCTACTGGGAATGGCAGGGCGCCGGGCGGGCGGCTCGTTGCGTGCGGCACTGGGCCTCGTTCGCGCAGATGGACAGCCGCTACACCTGGGGCGAGGACGGTCGTGTCACGGTCCAGCACCTCGACGGCAGCCAGCAAGTGTATGTCCACGACGACCGGGCGCGGCTGGTGCGCCAGGTCGAACCCGATGGCGGCGAGCACCTCAAGGCGTACGACGAACAGGGCCGGTTGATTGCCGAGCAGGATCCGCTGGGCGCCGTCACCGAATACCGCTACGACGAAGTCGGGCGACTGGTGGCGCTGATTCCGCCCATCGATGAGCCCACGTCCTACGAATACCGCAACGGTTTCCTGCACAGCCGTTCACGCGGCAAAGCCGTGTGGACCTACCGGCGCAACGCCCAAGGCGATGTGACCGCAACCGTCGATCCTGATGGGCAACGTACCGCTTATGGCTACGACGCCCATGGGCAATTGCTGTTTATCCGTTACCCCGACGGCGGCGAACACCGCTTCATCAGGAATCGCCTGGGCCAGCTGACGGAAGAAATCCTGCCCGATGGCGGACGCTGGTGTTTTTCCTACGACGCCCTGGGACGGCTGCTGACCCGCCAGGACGAACACGGTGCCCTTACCCATTACCGATGGGACGCGGTAGGGCGAATGCTTCAGGTGACCTTGCCGACCGGCGCGACCCGGGCCTGGAGCTACAACGCCTACGGCAAGGTCACCAGCGAGCGCGACGAACTGGGGCGCGTCACCCGTTACGAATACGCCGACGACCTGCACCTGATCAGCCGCCGCCTCAACCCCGACGGCACTGAGCTGAAGTATCGCTACGACTCGGCAAGGCTGTTGCTGACCGAGATCGAAAACGAATCCGGCGAAAAATACCGGCTGGACTACACGCCCAACGGTTTGATCCGACAGCAGATCGGCTTCGACGGCCAACGCACCGCCTACGCCTATGACCTCAACGGCCATTTGCTGGAAAAAACCGAGCACGGCGAAGACGGTTCCCTGCGCGCCACGCACTACCAGCGCGACGCAACCGGGCGACTGCTGCTCAAGACCCTGCCCGACGGCCAGGCGATCGAGTACCGC
Organism: Pseudomonas sp. Q12-87; assembly: GCF_001269755.1. Taxonomy (NCBI): domain Bacteria; kingdom Pseudomonadati; phylum Pseudomonadota; class Gammaproteobacteria; order Pseudomonadales; family Pseudomonadaceae; genus Pseudomonas; species Pseudomonas sp. Q12-87. The sequence goes on from NZ_LHVI01000010.1 coordinate 360,660, forward strand.
TACGACCGGCTCGGCCGGCTGGTGCATGTCGATGACGGCACGGACCATCCGCTGGCCTTCGAGTACGACGCCCAGGACCGACTGATCACCGAGCACCAGGGCTGGGGCACCCTGCGCTATGGCTACGACGCCTGCGGACGGCTCAACCACCTGCGCCTGCCGGACCACAGCAAGCTCGACTATCACCACGCCCGAGGCGGTGCGCTGACTGCCATCGACCTGAACGGCGCACGGCTCACCGAGCACCAGATGCGCGGCGGTCGCGAACTGGAGCGCCAGCAGGGCCTGGTGCTCAGCCGGTACGACTACGACGAACAAGGCCGGCTCAAGGCCCAAACGGTGTGGCAGCACCAGGAGCAATTGTTCTGGCGCGATTATGCCTACAGCGCCAAGGGCAACCTTGAAACCCTTTCCGACAACCGCAACCGCCGCAATTACCGGTACGACCCGCTGGATCGCCTGATCCGCATCGACTATTCCCACACCGAGCCGCCGGAACACTTCGCCCACGACCCGGCCGGCAACCTGCTGATACAGGATCTCCCCGGCCCGACCACCCTCAAGGGCAACCGTCTGTTGAGGGAGGGCGACCGCCACTACGACTACGACGCCTACGGCAATCTGGTCCGCGAGCGCCGCGGCACCGCCCCCAGCCTCGTCACCGAATACCGCTACGACAGCCAGCACCGGCTGATCGGCGTCACCACGGCGGACGGTCGCGAAACGTCCTACCGCTACGACGCCTTTGGCCGACGCATCAGCAAGACCGTGGACGACCTGACCACCGAATTTTTCTGGCAGGGCGACCAAGTCGTCGCCGAAAGCAGCCCACGCCACCACCGCAGCTACCTCTACGAACCCGGCACCTTCCGCCCGCTGGCCATGCTCGACGGCAAAGGCCTCAACGCCTGCCCGTTCTACTACCACCTCGACCACCTGGGCACGCCCCAGGAACTGACCAACTACGGTGGCCAGGTTGTCTGGTCGGCGCGCTACAACGGCTATGGAAAAACCACCGAACTGACTCATGGCGGCGGCGAACAACTCGAACAACCGCTGCGCTTCCAAGGCCAATACCTCGACCCGGAAAGCGGCCTGCACTACAACCGGCACCGCTACTACAATCCCGAGACCGGTCGTTACTTGACGCCTGACCCGAGCAAGTTGGCGGGTGGGCTTAACGGGTATCGGTACACGGTGAACCCGACGGGGTGGGTGGATCCGTTGGGGTTGGCATGCAAGTGCCCTGGCGATGTCGAGGCTGATGGGCCGTTCAGCGAGATTGTCCCGGGGGGAGGGTTGGCTGCTCATGAGGCTCGAGGTGGGCATTTGATTGAAAAGCATATTGGTAGAACAGATGCACAGCTAGCCCAAAGACTAGAGGTAGAGCCACGTATTCCAGCAGCTTCTACGTTCCCTGATCGGCCTACTGCTGAGTTGTCAGCAGCGAGGGCATTGGCGGCAAATGAATCGAAAGTCGAAAAATTCTTAGCCAGTACGAAAGAAAAGACGACTATTAGGCACACTTTCACCCAGCCAGTGGGAGTCAGCTTGCTAAATGGGGGAGCTGACTATCTGCCAGCCTCAAAGGTATTACTAGTTTTGAAAAAAGACCAACAAAGACCATTGGGGTATTTTTTACTAACAGGATTTCCGGAAGTATGAATACAGAATTTCCTGAGTTACATGATTTTTTCGGGGCTTATTTTCATCAAGATTGGCCCGCTGAGTATGGAACGGTTGAGGAAGTCCTCGACGCTTTCCTAGCAGAGTCTGATGTTGACGATTTGAGGGCTGTTCAACAAGAAGTCAATATCCTACTCGAGAGGAGGAAGGGTGAATTGGAGTTGAGGACGTATTTATTGAGAGAACTGAGTTGTTATTACAGCTACTGGAACGCATGGGAGACGGGTGAGGCATGGTTGCGCCATATTGCTCGCAGACTGAGTTCTGAAATTGACAAACGCAACTGAGTTCTTAGTCAACACGCCACCAAACTGCTTTTGTGGAGGGAGATCCCGCCGCGTCTTCGACGCTGCGCTGTCGCGCAGCAAACAGTTCATCGTAAATTGGAAGAACGCGCGCGGGGCAAAGGCCGTAACCAGCACTGGTGTGTCAGCACCCGAGAGGGAGAGTGACCTGCACGGTATCGGCGTGGAGTCGTTGATGGCACGGCCAGGCCGTGACCTCGTATAAGAGAGTGAATCCTTTCGCCACCGTGTACCCCGCGCGCGTCATTCAATCCTGCGAGGAATTGCCATGGCGCGCAA